>NZ_JBQKUI010000002.1:0-458699 GCF_054968505.1 Sulfitobacter sp. G5_S2_6_S6 | reverse complement strand
AGGGGCGTTCTAAGGTTTGTTCCAAATACCCGCAACCCCTTTTTTCGGATTTTATCCTTTTCGTCAAAAAACCTTCACAAACGCCTGTTTTATTGACTTTTTGAGCGTCGAGAAACTGGAGCACCAAGTCCCCTCAGGGTATCTCTCTCCGCTTATACGGAGCTTTTCGTACCTCGATCCAACCACAGGTAGGGCATTGCAGTGGAATCGCCGACTCGCGGGCCGGATAATCGCGAATCCATATGGGGCGTTACAGCCGGTGCACGGTCACATCTGTGCCGCAGGCCTCTTGGGCGAGATCGACCACATGCTGGTGGTGGGTGAGATAGATGGCCTGCCCGCGCTTTCCGACCCGTTGCATCAATCGACAGGCCGCGCGGGTGCGGTCTTCGTCGAAGGTTTCAAACACATCATCACAGAAGAACGGCAGCACCGTTCCTGTCGACGCCATTTGCTCGTAGGCCGCCGCGCGCAGGGCAAGGTAAAGCTGGAACCGCGTCCCTTTGGACATTGCGGCGGCTTCCTTAGACACCCCATCCTCTGCCCGCACGGCCATTAGCACATCCCCCTGAGCGGCAGGCTGCGTGGTCAGTGTATTGTATACCCCTTGGGTCAGATCGCTGAATGCCTGTTCGGTCGCGGCCAACATCGTGCTGCGGTGGGTGTCGCGATACCGGCGGATGGCATCCTCGGCCAAAGTATGGCCAAAGCGCCCCGTCAGATAGCGCAGCATCACGGCCTGCATCTGTTCTTCGACCGTGCGCTTTTGCGAGGTGAGCGCTGCGATATCACCATCCCCCCCAACCGCATCCAGCGTCGCTTGCGCCCGAGCGCGCGCAGCAATCGCGCTGTCGAGCTCTGCTTCAAGTCGCGACAGGTCTTCGCAGAGCTCGGCAAGCTCCACTTGCGCCTGTGCGAGGGGCGCGGCGCTGAGGCGTTCCTGCGCCTGCTCCCAGGCATCAACCCCCAGGATCGAGAGCAGGCGGGTACGCAAATCCGCACTTTGCTGGCGCAGGGCAATTGCCTGTTGCGCGGTCGCCGTCGCCTGACGCAATGCATCAAGGGTAGAGGTGTCTATCTGGTCATCAAACGCACGGGCCAGAAGTTGGGCCTGATCATCTAGCACGGCAATCTCGCGCAGCGCCTCAGCCGCGGCGTCCTCCGCAACGGCAAGGCGGGCGTCCAGATCGCTGCGACGCGCTTGGGCCTGACGGGCACGCTCCACCGCGGTTTGCAAAGCGGCGTAACGCGCCAAGGGCTGTTCCTGCGCGTCTGCCCCGCTATCCAGTGCATCCAACTGTGCGATGAAACCGGCGCGATCCTGTTTGATGCCCGCAATCTGACGTCGGACACCAGCCATGCGGGCGTCGACCTCTCGGATACTGCGCAGGCCGGTCAGCCCGTTCCACATGTCTATGCCAGCCTGCAGCGCCGGAAGATGTGTTGCGACGGCACCGCGCCACTGGTCACGCGCCTCGGTCACGGCCATGCGTGCCTTGTCCGCTGCGGCTGCTCGGCGATCCCGCTCTGCCGTGGCCTGACGCACTGTGGCCTGTGCGAGCTTTTGCGCATTCTGATGCTCGCGCGACGCCGCGATCTGGGTTTTGGCCATGAGCACGACGGTCCGCAAAGGCGCATCCCCTGCCTCCAAACGTGCCGCCAGATCGTCGCGCATCTGTTCTGCCGCGCGCAATAGCTCTGCGTGGGCCTGTTCAGATGACTTTAAGGTTTCGGTTGCAGTTTGCGCCGCCTCTGCGTCGCGCACCCATTCGACAAAATCCTCGGCGGAAAGGGTTTCGGGCAGGCCAAGTGCGTCGAGGTGGGACCGCAGTTCACCCGTCACCTTATCAAACGCCACCTCGGTCTCGGTACGTTTATTCTGCGCCCTGTCATGATCCTGCCGCGCCTCGATCAACTGTCGTTCCGCCTGCCGCATTTCCGCCAACGATTGGCTTTGCCCGGCGCGTAATGAGGTCTGCGCGTCATCCGCCCGCATTGCGGCCTCGAACGCAGAGGCAGAGGCCATGTCCAACACATCTTTATGCAGCGCCCATAACTCGTCTCGGGTTTGTCGCCCTTTGGCGGCGGCATCATCGCTGATCAAGTCTGGGGCCGACGCGGCCATCGCATGTTTTGTCTCGGCATCCGCCAAACGATCGGCTGCCGTGGTTTCCACCTGCACGGCCGCACGCAGGGCAAGCCGCGCTTCGCCATGGGCCTGCATCAATTCCTGCGCGCGCCGGCTGCTGAGCGGAAGTGCCGGAACCGCGTCGAACGCCACATTTTGCCGTGCCAGCCCGCGCAAGGCTGTGGCCACCTCCTGACGATCCGCCGCGAGCCGGCGCACGGCGTCATTATACCGACTGACCAGATCCTCCGCTTCGGCCTGCATGAACAGGCGTTCGACGTCCGCGTCGACGGCGGTCTCTTCTTCGGTATCGCGCAGGGCCCGTGCCGCGTCATCGTATTTGTCGCGCGCGACCTCTGCCTCCGCCAGAGTGGTTTGCAGATGCTTGCGCGCATCGTCCAAAGTGGCGCGCTCCTGTTCAAGCACCGCAAGGGCGGGATCGCTTAAGATGAATTGCGCAAGCGCGCCATCGGCGGGCAACCCCAGAGTATCAAGCCGCGCCCGCATATCAGCGGTATCCTGCATCAACTGTGCTTCGCGTTTGGGCAGGTCAGATTGCCCCGCCTCTACCTGACTTTTCTTGAAGGCAAGCGCATCAACATCAGCCCCTCGCGCCAAATCATCCGCGTTGACGGCGACCTCGTCTCGCGCGGCCCGCAATGCGTGCACCTCGGCGACGGACCGTTCCCTTTCGGCAACAAGTGCGATCCGTTTAGTCATCATTTTAATCAAGTCTTCGCTGTCGAACTCCAGCGTCGTGGGATAATGCGCGATAGGGGTAAGCTGCGCCTCTAGGGTTTTCCATTCTGTCGCCAATGGATGCGCATCAAGTATAGCCTCCAGCCGCGTTTTCTGAACCGAAAGCTCGGACTTGGCGACGCGCAGACGTTGCTCTTCGGTTTGGGCGGCGTCCCGCGCAAGACGCAACTCGCGAAACGCGGCGGCGCTGACGTCATGATCCTTGATCTGCTGGACCAGTTCTGCATGCGCAGCCTTCAGCGCCGCGAACTCTGATTTTGTACCGCCTTTTAGATAAAGGTCACGATTGCCCTGCTCCACCCGCCCCAAGACCTGCGACAGATCGCTGATACCCGCCGCGGCAGAGAACAGCAGCTTCCCGATATCCCCCTCGCTTTTGGTAATCTCTTCGCCGCCGGCTTCGATTGTTTCATCGTCGAGACACAGCAGACTTTGGTATTCCTTTTGCGACACACCGCGCAGCGCCGCAGACAGCAAAGCATCGGGCAGAGGTTGGCCCGCCCCGTCCACAAGATTGCCCGAGCGCTTGGGCAATCGGGACAGCTGGTGGATCTGCCCGTCGATCTCGACGGTACCGCTGACGCGCAGGTTCGCGCGGGGGTGTTTGAAGGCATAGGGTTCACGCGCGGCAAAACCGTAAAGCAGCCGCAGATACCCCTCCATCAGGGTGGTTTTGCCCGCTTCATTGCGGCCAAAGACGATATGAAAGTCCGATCCGCTTGCGGGGCGCGCGCCGAAATCCAGCACGCGGTCAGTAAAGTGACCAAATCGGTCCAGCGCAAGCTGCTCCAGCCGCATCATTCGCCTGCTCCTCGCATCTGCGCGGCCATGGTCAACACCGCCTCGTCGGTCAGCTGCCGCAACAACGCCTCTTGCGCCTCTGCATCCGGTGCGAGGGCGCGGCGCTGATCAGCAGGCAATAGGCCAAGGATCTGGCTTAATTCTTGCTGCAACCTGTCCCGAGTGGCGGGCTCCTTAGCGATGTCCGTCATCAACTGCTGTACCTCGGCCACAGCACCATTCACCGCATTCTCAGATACAGCCGTTACATCCACCGACATCTTCTCGATCCACAGATCACCGATGCTTTCCGCGATTTCGTCGGCTTGGGCGCGCCAAATATCCGCCAACTGGCGTATCTGCCACGCCAGCGCCGTTTGCCCCGTCAACCGCAACCGCAAGATCGCAGCCCCCCGTCCGGCCTGTGCCTGCAACGCCGACCGCAGTTTGCGGCGCAGATCTTCGTCAGCCTCCGCCCCCGTCACATCGCAATCACAGCGGCGGAATTCCACGACCGAGGTCGCCACTTCCGAAACCGAGATCTTGCCATCCTCGATCGTCAGCAGGCTAGCGGACTTTGGCCCCGCCTCCCCGATATCGCGCCCTTGCGGCATGCCCGGCATCACGATCCAGGGGTCTTCGCTGTGCACGGCGCGTTTGTGAACATGACCCAACGCCCAATAATCAAACCCAGCCCCCGCCAATTCGCCGACCGACACAGGCGCATAAAGATCATGCCCCTCCGCCCCCGCGAGAGAGGTATGCATCATCGCAATATTAACCGCCCCCTGCTCTGGCGCGGTATACTTCGGCAGCAGGCTTTCCGGCGCGTGACGGTCGCGAAAGCTGACGCCGTGAATATAGACGGGGTGGCCGGCCAACTGAACTTTCTCGCCCCGCCCGTCGAACACATGCACGTTCGGCGGTAGGTCGATCTCCCCCGCGATGGGGTTTTCCGCGTCGTGGTTCCCCTTGATATAGAACACCCGCACGTCAGCCTGCGCCAAACGATGCATCTGCGCGGCGAGATACGCGGCGGTTTTCGCGCTACGTTCTTGCCCGTCATAAAGATCGCCCGAGATCAGAAAAGCGCTGACTCGCTCGTCGATGCAATATTGCACCATCGTCTCAAGCGCTTGCCGGCTGGCGCCGCGCACCTGCGCGGCCAGACGGTCATCCTTCATCGCCAAACTACGAAGCGGTGAATCGAGGTGAAGATCGGCAGTGTGCAGAATACGAAGGGTCACGGACGGAGGCCACCTTGTTCACGGAAAACGCTGCGGTCTTTGTCACGTAGTTCACATTCCGTTGCAACGGGCCGCAGTTGTGTCTTGCGGCTTTGATCCGCTGATCCCGCGGGCTAAGACTGTCACACCCGCCTGATAGAAAGTCATTCGATGCATCGACACGATATCCCGCTGACCCAAGACCTGGTGCTGATCGGCGGCGGGCATGCCCATGCGTTGGTGCTACGCAAATGGGGGATGAACCCGCTACCGGGCGCGCGGTTAACCGTCATCAATCCCGGCCCCACGGCCCCATATACAGGTATGCTGCCGGGCTATATCGCGGGCCACTATTCACGTGAAACACTCGAGATTGACCTCGTGCGACTGTGCCGCTTTGCGGGCGCGCGTCTGATCCTGTCTCACGCCACAGATATCGATCGCACTGCCCGTCTGGTTCATGTCGAAGACCGCGCGCCTATTGCATATGATGTTGCCTCCTTTGATATCGGGATCACCGCTAAAATGGGTATCCCGGGGTTTGATGGCTTTGCTGTCGGTGCAAAGCCACTTGATGTCTACGCCAAACGCTGGCGCGATTTCCTTGCCGCGGTGACGAGCGGCGACATAGAGCCCGAAATCGCCGTGATCGGCGGCGGTGTCGCCGGTTGCGAGCTGTCCCTCGCGATGGCCCATGCCGTGCGCAGCGCGGGGATCGAGCCTCGGGTCACCTTGCTACAGTCCGACCCGACGCTTTCGGGCCTTGGCAACCGCGCGCGCCACACGGTCGAGGCCAAGCTTCGCGGCGCCAAGGTCACCCTACGCACCGGCATACGCGTCACGGAAATCGCCGCCGATCATGTCGTTCTGGGCAGCGGCGACAAAATCCCTTCTCAATTGACGGTCGGCGCTGCCGGTGCTTTCCCGCATGAATGGCTGGCGCAAACGGACCTCCCCTTGCGTGATGGCTTCATCGAAACAACGCCCGATCTGTCACTTCCCGGTGACCCAACTGTATTTGCCGTCGGTGACTGCGCAGCAATGCCCTTTGCCCCACGCCCCAAGGCTGGCGTGTTTGCCGTTCGCGCAGCACCCGTCCTGTATCACAACCTTCGCGCCGCCCTCACCAATGGTCCCCGCAAGCCCTTCAAACCACAAAAACGTTACCTAAAGCTTATCTCCCTTGGGGAAAAATCGGCTTTGGCGGAAAAATTCGATCTTGCATTCTCGGGGCCTGCGTTATGGCACTGGAAAGACCGGATCGACCGCGCCTTCATGGATAAACTCGACGATTTGCCGCCGATGCAACCGCCAGCTTTGCCCGATACGCTGGCGCAGGGTGCCCGCGATATACTGGCCGCGAAAACCCTGTGTGGCGGCTGTGGCGCTAAGGTCGGAAACACAGTGCTTCGTGACGGGCTATCGTCGCTTCAAGGTCCGACGGATGCGGCCATTCTTTCTGTCCTCGGCGATGATGCTGCGGTGCTAAGGCAACCCGGTGGCGGTTTTCAGGTCATCAGCGCCGATCACTTGCGCGCTTTGATCCACGACCCTGCCTTGATGACGCGCATCGCAGCAGTGCACGCCTTGGGCGACATTTGGGCCATGGGAGCGCAGCCCCAAGTGGCCCTTTCCAGCATCGTACTACCCCGTATGTCTCAGGCGCTTCAGTCCCGGACACTGCAAGAAATCACCGACGCAGCCCGTGCGATATTCGACCACGCGGGCGCGACGATTGTCGGGGGGCACACATCGATGGGTGCCGAAATGACCATCGGATTCACCGTCACCGGCATGCGCGAAACGCCACCAATCACCCTGTCGGGCGCTCAAGCTGGCGACTGCCTTGTGCTGACCCGGCCCATCGGATCAGGAATTATCATGGCTGCGCATATGGATGGCACAGCACGGGGAGCCGACGTCGCCCAGGCCCTAAACGAGATGGCAGAACCGCAGGACCGTCAAGCCTTCCACCTGCGTCGCGCCAATGCCATGACAGATGTCACCGGCTTTGGCCTTGCGGGCCACATCGCCGCCATCTGCCGCGCATCGCGCCTGAGCGCGGAAATCTCGGCGGGTGCCATTCCCGTCTACTCCGGTGCCCGAGACCTATCAGATCGCGGCGTGCACTCCTCGCTGTATCACCCCAACGTCGACAACGCGCCCACGCGAGGACGCAGCGACCCGCTTTTGCACGACCCTCAAACCGCAGGCGGCTTGCTGGCTGCCCTCCCCCCGGCCGAGGCAAAGATTGCGATCAGAGACATGGCCGCCGAAGGTAAAAAATCCTGTATTATCGGGCATTTGACCGACGGCGAAGGACCAATCACTGTGCTGTAGCTACACTCGGTGCGCCTGGCGATCCCGGGAGGACTCGAACCCCCAACATCCTGATTAGAAGTCAGGTGCTCTATCCAGTTGAGCTACGGGACCACTCAGGTCATCTCATAGCTAGTTTGCGTGGGATGAGCAAAGCAAAATCTATCCGCAATCCCCATGATATTGTCATCAAGTATCTCCTCTTCCGATAGTGTAAATCACCAATGGCTCCGCACAGGGACCCAATACTTATTGATCTTTGGGGCTTAGCCGTCGGCGATCCCAAGTGATACCGGCACGCACAACACGCGCCGGCGCGCCCACGGCCAAGCTATGTGCGGGGATAACCCCAAGAACCATGGAGCGGCTACCGATCACTGAATGCTGCCCTATCTGCGCGCCTTTCATGATCCTGACACCATGGGCCAACCAGACGTGATCCCCGATTTCGATATCTTGGGGCGGGTTGACCCGTTCCCCCGTTTCTACGTCAAGGATCGAATGCATATCACTGACATCCATGGTGATATCCCCGGACAGCATGCAGTCCTCGCCAATCGTAATCGCGCCCGCTTCGTGCAGACTGAGATGCGCCATCATGATCGTGGTGCGATCGCCAATGCGAATATGCGTATCACGCGCGCGGCATCGAAATGACCCCGCCAAACGACAATCTGCGCCAATATAGACGGCGCTCTCGTGATTCCTGAGCTCAATCAAGCCACCGGAGATCACAGTACCCTCGCCGATCACCACGTGGTTATTGCGCCCGTATATATTAATCTGCACCCCTTCGGCGCAGGTGGCTGTTGGCGATATATCTACCTGATTGTTCTGACCATTATCCGTCACCAAAACGCCAAGTTGCGTTTTGCTCACCTATGTCACCTCCCGTAAAATCCGAACAAAAATTCTGTTGTAATGCTGAGTAAACTTAACCTCCCCTTAAGAGTGAGCGTGCTGATCTAGAGATCTATCAACGCAACATAGAATCGAAATGATTGATTTTGTATAAACAGCTCAAAGCTCTCTTTGCCCGCTATATCGCCGCCCACCTAAGGGCCGTGGGGCGTCCAATGCACATCACGGATCCGTCCGGTGCCACGGTGGGTGCCGTTGATGTATTTGCCGTAAATGACGGGAACTTGAGGCTGGCGGGCTGGACGTTCGCGGATGATATCGTGCTGCATATGAACGGCGTCAAAGTAAGCGCTAAAGCTGACTTGATCCGTGACGACGTGGCCGAAGCCTATGGTGGCGCCCGACGGGTCGGATTCGACCTGACCACGCCGCTCGCCCCGACCGGCTTGCAAGAAATCGGGCGGTTTGGGGTCGAATTTCACCGTGTCCGCAATGGCACCTGGACAATTGCGCGAAGTCTAGAACTCCCTCACCTTTGGTGGATTCAAGCGCGTTTGATAATCAAGTTCGTCATCGCGCTGATGCTGCAGTTGCCTGCTTATGGCGGCTGGCGCGTCAAACGAGACCCCGCTTTTCGCACGCGGATCAAACGGGGGCTGGGGCTATGCCCCGTTCACCATGCGCGCGAGCTTGACCCTGACCTATTCCGCGCCAATGCGCCTCCCCTCACAACGGCATCGGTGACGATAATACTGCCGGTATTCAACGCGCATGACCTACTGAAAGAGGCGCTGCGGCGCGTCGTCGACAATACCGATCTTCAGTGGCGCATTATTCTGATCGAAGATTGCTCAACCGATAAACGGATTCTACCGTTGCTGCGCGCGTGGTCTTTGGCACACAATGACCGTGCGACACTGCTTGAGAATGATCAAAACCTTGGGTTTGTAAAAAGCGTAAACAAAGGCTTGCGCTATGCAAAACGCTGGCCCGACAAGGTAATTTTACTGAATTCTGACGCCTTAGTCCCGGCGAACTGGGCGAGCCGCCTTATCCGCCCCCTCGTTGAATATCCACGCGCCGCCACTGTAACTCCAATGTCTAACGACGCGGAAATTTTTACCGCCCCCCTCATATGTGCACCCCAAAAACTTGCCGCCGGACAGGGGGATCTTATAGATGTGACCGCCGCGCAGCTGAACCCGCAAAGCTATCGCGTGGCCTCGCCGACCGGGGTGGGATTTTGCATGGCGATAAATCCCAGCTATCTCAGGACTGAACCGCAATTGGATGTCAGTTTTGGTCGGGGATACGGCGAAGAAGTCGATTGGTGCCAGCGCATCAGAGCAGCGGGCGGACAGCATTATTGCGCCGTTAACCTTTTCGTAGAGCATCGCGGTGGACAAAGTTTCGGATCGGAAGAGAAGACGCGTCTCATCGCGAAAAATAACGCTCTTATTTCAAAACGTTATCCCGAATACGATAGAGATGTGCAGCAGTTCATTGCCTCTGACCCATTGAAATCGCCCCGCCTCGCTTTGGCATTGGCTTGGCTAGGGGCACAAGACACGTATCCGGTCTCGATATATATCGCCCACAGTATGGGTGGCGGCGCTGAATCGTATCTGCAACATCGGGTGAAATCAAAACATCACGCGTTGGGCCGTTCCGCTGTTGTAATCAGGGTCGGCGGTGCCATGCGATGGCAAATCGAATTGCATTGCCATGACGGAATAATCTCCGGCGGGACCAACAACCTCGACTACGTCAAACAACTTCTACACCCCATAAAACGGCGACGATTAATCTATTCCTGCGCGGTTGGGGATCAAGATCCGCTGACTATTCCAAGTGCAGTTCTAGAATTGAGCCAAACCGGCCAACAGGTGATAGAGTTTCTCTTTCATGACTACTTCGCAATCTCGCCAAACTACACTCTTCTGAACGATCACGGAGTGTACGATGGCCTACCCCCACTTCACCTAAATGCCCCAGCAACCACAGGTGCACCGATAAGCATGATTCGGTGGCAAAGCGAGTGGGGAAAACTCATGACCGCATCCCAAGAGATCGTGGTATTTTCTAAAAATAGCAAAGAAATTGTGCGCGCAGCATTCCCCAACTGCGCCGATAAAATTCAAGTTACACCGCATAGAATTTCAGACGCCGTGCCCCGTATCCCTCGGCCCCTCAGCCCAAAGCGCCCGGTGATCGGTGTATTGGGCGACATTGGTCTTCAGAAAGGCGCACAGATCATCAGCCGAGCCGCTGATGCGATAGATGTGCAAGGTGTCGGTATGGTCATCGTCGGGAACTTCGATCCCGCCATTCCCCTCCCCCCCTCGGTGCCTATCCATGGAAGATATACCATATCAGATCTGGGCAAAATTGCCGCCCGATACGGCGTGACAGATTGGTTAATACCTTCCGTGTGGCCGGAGACATTCTCGTTTACCACGCACGAAGCTCTGACATCCGGTTTGCCCACCCATGCGTTCGCAATTGGTGCTCAGGGCGAGGCGGTTACGAAAGCTGAAAACGGTTTCCCTATTCCCTACTCAACCCAACAGGATTTGGCGGATATTCTGCTGTCTCACATTAAAAATCACATCACCAAAACCTGGGCGGTGGCCTCATGAGCCAGATCTCAGTTCCCCTAAAATTTTTGCGAAACAATGGCATCGAAGTACTGAACCGGGGTGCTACGTCGATCAACTTGCCCAGACATACCGTGCTCGAAGCCCCGGGGAGCCTGAAATGGACACAGTATGAACACTCGTTAGAGATGGGAACGTTCTCGTATCAAGTCTCGGGATACTGTTTTGCCGCACGCATCGGCCGATATTGTTCATTCGGCGAATCCGTCCAAATAGGTCGGCAAAACCACCCGTTGGACTGGGTATCCACAAGCCCCGCTTTCTATCTTGGGGACCGGGTATTCGAACTTGGCGACGGTTTTGAGGCAGCCGAACATTACCACAATTATAGGACAGCTCACAGCAAGCCTCCCACCAAGGTAAAAATCACTACAATTGGAAATGATGTATGGATCGGGCACGGGGCGTATATCGCCGCCGGGGTCACCATTGGCGACGGCGCAATAATCGGTGCGCATTCGGTCGTGACCCGTGACATTGCCCCTTATTCAGTCGTCGCGGGGAATCCGGCCACTCTCAAACGAATGCGCCTACCGCCGAACTTCATCAGTCTCATGTTAAAGTGCCGCTGGTGGCAGTTTGCGCCGTGGCAAATGGACCACCTTGATCCGTCGGATGTGCTGGAATTCTGTAGAGGGATAAACTCAATGCTCAAAGATGTCGCGCCTTTCGCACCCCCGACGCTGGATCTGAGATCGGAAACCATTCAGTGAAAAAAGTCGCATTTTTACACATACCCAAAACCGCGGGCCAATCTGTTCACTCGGAGCTCACTAAAATTTATAGCAGCGCTCGAACCTCTCCTGTTCGCGTTCACCACCAAGCTTCTTCAGACGGTCAATTCCCCAACGGGTATGACCTTTACTCGGGTCACCTAGATTGGTGCCGCCTTCGTGAGACCCAGACAGATGCCTTTGCGTTCACGGTACTTCGCGATCCATTTGAAAGGATCGCTTCTTTCTATTTTTATTTAAGAAATAAGGCCTCGCGCCTCACGGACAGCCTACTCTCGTCGCCTGGGCATATGGGGTTGTACAAAGTAAAAAATTGCTCCCCCGCCGCATATTTCTTTGGCGGAAGTCCCGCTTGGCAACAGTTCATTAAGGATCACTACGACAATTTTTACTGTAGCTATCTCGCCACCGGGAAAGTTCGCGGGGCGGCCGAGGTCTGCCATTTCTCGAAAGATATGCTTGTTGGTCAAGCGATAGGCGGCGCGCGGAAACTAGATAGAGTTTATCGCATAAGCAGTTTAAATCTGCTTGAGAATGACATTCAAAACCTAACGGGGCATCGTCCTTCGATTGTAAAAACGCGCATCAATGTTGGGCCAAAAGGCGTTCAGACAAGCCGTTGGCAAGATCTAATGACTCTGATCAACGATAAACCAGCACAGGAAAGACTGGCTGCGTTTGCTGAGGCTGACATAGCCCTGCTTGATCGCCTCAATGACGAGGGTTTGTTAAGTTAACACCGATTCAGAACCGTTTGAGTTGTGCAAGCGCGCGCAGGGCTAGATCCCCCGCCTGTGTTTGCCGGTAGATCCCGAGCGAAGTAAGTGCCGCGCGACCCTTAGTATGACTTTGGGATCGCCAATCGAGAAACCTCAGTAATTGCTCGCGAGCGGCCGCCGTCAGAACGGGAGCAATTCGGTACATCGCGGCCGCATTTGCATCGATCCAATTCACCAACGTACCATCCGCCATGCATCGAGCCCTGCGCCGTAAATGACGAACAGGCGCGCCCACAAGATTTTCACCGTGTTGCCTGTATAATACCCCAGGTTTCTGATCATGAAGAATACCAAACCCGGCGCCCGTGATCGCTTGATACATCCACCAATCATGAAAAGGAGTTTCCGCAACGTCGGTAGTACTTAAAATGCTACGCAGATAGTTGGTGACGATAGGTGGAATCACAATCGTATTCCCGCGCAAAACATTCTGTACGATTGCATTTCCAAACCGATAAGGGCGATTCAGCGTCGGGGACGTTCCCAACCGCCCCCCCGTTTGGTCCACATAGTAACTTCTACTACTGTAAACACATCTACCACCCAGCCGCCCGACGAGCGCGACAGCACGGGATAGTTTGTGAGGCAGCCAGACATCATCCTGATCGGAAAACGCCACCCACTTCCCATCTAACTCGTGGTTTTTCAACAATTTATAATAATTGGCGGCAACGCCCCTCTGGGGCCCTTTGAGCAAGTGAATATCATGGTGCGGAGTTTCCGCTTTGAAATTTTCAAGCGCCTCCCAGGTGCCATCGGTCGAGCCGTCATCGCTTGCCCAAAGGCTCCAATCCTGATGCGATTGCCCGCGGATTGAGGCCAGCTGATCTGCCAAAAACATGCCACCGTTCTTCGTCCCCATTAAAATGTGAACATGCGGTTCCGCCATCCCAAAGTCCTTCGTAGTTTAATCGACTTTCTCTGAACTACTTCGCGCGAATTAATAAACTGTGAGGACTATTGAATTAGGCACTGAGATCATGACCCATAATCCTGCCCAATCAACGACCACGCACCATACGCACGCGGCGCGCAAACAACAAAAACTGCGCGAGCGTGAGGAAGCTTTGCGACGCATCGAAAAAAAAAGGCATGATAGAGCGCTTGCCGTTGCGGCGCGGGAAACAAAACGAGAAACCGCCTCTCAAGCGACCATTCTGACACTGCCAGTCACGTCGATCGTCCCGCCTGTGCCGCAAGCGCGCCTTCACCTACGTCATCGGCTTTCGTTTGTCAGCTTTATCATCATCGTTCTCGGAACCAGCCTGTTCGTGTCATGGTACCTTTGGGAGCGCGCTGCAGATCGCTATACCTCTATCGCAGGATTTGCTGTCCATAGCGAGGATATGAGCTCGCCGGTCGAACTCTTGGGTGGGGTTGCAAATCTCTCGGGGTCCGGTGCCGCGGACGAAGAAGTTCTGTATCAATTCATTCAAAGTCAGCACTTAGTGGAGAAAATCGATAAGTCTCTGAACTTGCGAAAAATATGGTCGCCCCCCGCAACAAACTCTGATCCGGTCTTCGGCTACCACGCCCCTGGTACGATCGAGGATCTGACCAAATACTGGGGTCGCATGGTCAATGTATATAGCGATAGTAGCACCGGTCTGATCGAGGTTAAGGTGCAAGCATTTGCTCCCGAAGACGCGCGGGCCATTGTCCAAGAAATCTATGCTGAAAGCGCACAACTGATACATGAACTTTCCGCGATAGCGCGCGAGGATGCTACCCAACATGCTGAAGAAAACTTGGCGCGCGCAGCGCAGCGCCTCAAAAAAACGCGGCTTACGCTGGCCGAATTCCGCATGAGGAACCAATTGGTGAGCCCCGATACACCGCTTCAAATTCAAACTGGGTTATTGGCATCTTTAGAAGCAGAAATGACGGAAACGTTGATTAGCATCGACATGCTTCAACAAACCAGCACACCAACCGATCCCCGCTTGAAGCAAGCGCAACGAAGGCGCGACATAATAGCAGCGCGTATCTCGCAGGAGCATCAAAAATTGAACGCCAAGCAGGGTGCAACGCACTCCATTGGTTTCGCGGATCTTTTCGGGCAGTTTGAAAGCCTAAAGGTCGATTTGGAATTTGCTGAACAGTCTTATACCGCCAGCCAAGCCGCCTTTGATACAGCGGTTGCAGAGGGGCGAAAAAGATCAAAATACTTGGCGGCGCATATCCCTCCGACACTTGCAGAGACTTCGATTTATCCAAATCGCCCTTTTCTTCTAGGCGTCACATTCGCATCTAGCTTCGCCCTGTGGGCGCTCATTATGCTGGTTTGGCACTCCTTACGAGATCGGCACTAGGATCGCCGATGATTGTCTTTCGAAATTTGACCAAAACCTATCATGTGCGGGGGCGACGGAAGACAGTCGCTTCAAATATTAACGTTATTTTTCCAACTGGTATTTCTGTCGGGCTGCTAGGGCGGAACGGCGCTGGAAAATCTACGCTGCT
Organism: Sulfitobacter sp. G5_S2_6_S6; assembly: GCF_054968505.1. Classification (NCBI taxonomy): domain Bacteria; kingdom Pseudomonadati; phylum Pseudomonadota; class Alphaproteobacteria; order Rhodobacterales; family Roseobacteraceae; genus Sulfitobacter; species Sulfitobacter sp. G5_S2_6_S6. Next base: position 443,993 of record NZ_JBQKUI010000002.1, on the reverse strand, counting down.
CAAGATCATTGCGGGGGCAACTGACCCTACATCGGGCGAGGTCATCTCTGATGGCAGTGTATCCTTCCCAGTTGGCTTTGCTGGGTCGTTCCACCCCGACATGACGGGGGCACAAAACACGCGCTTCGTTGCACGGATTTATGGTGCAGACACGTCTGCACTGGTCGACTACGTCGCCGATTTTTCAGAGCTTGGGGTTCACTTTCACCTTCCATTCCGAACATACTCCGCCGGTATGAAGTCGCGTCTGGCTTTCGGCGTTTCCATGGGGCTGCAGTTTGACACCTATTTGATTGACGAAATCACCGCTGTCGGAGATGCTCGGTTCAAACAGAAAAGTCGTTCCATTTTTATGGACCGCCTGTCCCGATCTGGTGCAATATTTGTAAGCCACTCCAATGGCATGCTACGAGAACTATGCACTGCAGGCGCTGTTCTAGAGTCCGGAAATCTAGAATATTTTGCCGACATTAACGATGCGATAGCACATCACGAATACAACATGGGGAAATGATCAGCTCATCCCAAGGCGTACCGTATGACTCCATCTCTTCTGCCGGAAAACACCAAGCTTGCCTATTGCATCGGGGCTCAGAAAGCCGGCACGACTTGGCTTTATGAAACCTTGCGCACCAGCAGTCAGATTCATTTTTCGCGCAATAAGGAACTTCATTATTTCAATGTGATCGCGGGTAAGTCTGACCAGGTTTTTGACCTACGTATGAACACGGCGAAAACCTTGGCAAGGGAACTGGTGTCAGAACGCGGCCCCAAGAACCGGCGCAACCTTAGGGTCCTCAGCGAATTGGCTGACCTTTTGTCCATCTACACGGATGCGCCTGAACATCACGAGGCTTATCTTTCCTATCTTACTCAGGGATTTAGCGGCCAGCCTGTGATCTGCGACATCACCCCGGCTTATGCGATACTGGACGCAAAGGACTTCTCTGAAATGGGGAGCCTTGGCGAAAGTTGTTTCATTTTTATTTTGAGGGATCCGATTGATCGTATGTGGTCCCAAATCAGAATGGCCGTTAGCGCGGATGCCGCCCAGGTAGCCGACTTTCAAACGGCTTGCGAGGCGCGCGCGCAGCATTTGATCGACAGTAAACGGCTGCCTAAGTTAGAGCGGGCGAACTATCGGCGCACGATGAGCGAGCTGGAAGCGGTGATCCCTCCACATCGAATTAAATATGTATTTTACGAAGACCTTTTTCACGCTCATACCATGCGCGATATCTGCATGTTCTTAGGTATTTCGCCGATTTCACCCAAAGCTGATCTTCGCAGTAATTCTGGTCGCCACGCCATGTTGCCAGAGCACCTAAAACACAGTTTTAGAGAGGCCTTTGCCCTACAGTATGACTTCATTATAAATCGTTTTGGCGCAGCGACGCCCGCACGATGGCAGGTCAACAGCGCGCAGAGGGTACCAGGATGATAGGTCGGGTCGCACGCCGACGAAGAACAATGGTCTTTGCGACGCCGCGCATTATCGTCGCGCTGATACTTCGCGAAATCGGGACCAGCTATGGCCGGTCCCCGGGTGGGTATATTTGGGCATTGGCTGAACCCGTTCTCGGGATCGCGCTGTTGACCGCAATATTCTCGATCGGGTTTCGTATGCCCCCCCTCGGAAACAATTTTCCAATCTTCTACGCTACAGGATTGCTGCCCTTTTTGATGTTCGTCGATCTCAGCAACAAGGTCGCGCAGGCGATCAACTATTCGAAACAGCTACTAGCCTACCCGCGCGTGACTTTCGTCGACGCCATCTTGGGGCGGTTCATCCTCAATTTTCTCACTCAACTTCTTGTAGGCTTTATCGTACTGAGTGGGATCATTTTTCTGTTTGATACGCGGGCCGCAATAAATGCATCAGACATCGTGTCAGCTCTGACTATGATTGCCGCGCTTTCACTGGGCGTGGGGGTATTCAACTGTTTTATGATGTCAATGTTTCAGGTCTGGCAACGTGTCTACGGGATTTGCACGCGGCCGCTTTTGCTACTGTCCGGCGTCATCTTTTTATATGAAACGATACCCGAACCCTACCGCGGCTATCTTTGGTTCAATCCACTGATCCACGTGGTCGGCCGCGTCAGGTCCGGATTTTATCATAACTACGACGTACCCTATGTCTCCTCAGCCTATGTTTACGCCGTTGCCGCGATACTGGGTCTTTTTGGCCTTGTATTATTAAGGCGCTATCACCGTGACATTCTGGAACGGTAACGATCCCAGCGTGGCAGTTTAAACTTTAAAAGCTTTCGAAGTCGCCGTTTAGGATAGATAGGTTTTCGACGCCCAACAGGTCCAGTGTTTTGCCGCTGCCAAAATCCAGCACGATATGCCCCTCGGCCCCTTTGCGTGCGAACGACTGAAGTTGGCTCATCGATAAACTTCCCCCACCCCAAAGGGCAGAATCCAGCGAAAGAGTGTCAATTTCGTTTTGAAAGCTCAGGATAGTGTCTTGGCCTGCACCATAGATAAACCGATCCGCCCCGATCCCACCGGACAGCACGTCGTTTCCCGCGCCGCCATCAAGCGTATCGTGACCGGCATTGCCTTTGATCAAATCATCGCCGTCTCCGCCGATCAGCTGGTCGGCACCATTGTCGCCCGACAGCGTATCGTTCCCGGACCCACCGTTAACCGTATCGTTGTTGATCCCCCCGGCAAGACGGTCATTCCCGCTGTCCCCCTGCAGAAAATCTGCCCCCGCATTTCCGAAAAGCTGATCATTCCCGCTGCCGCCAAGCAGTTGATCCGCACCGGCGCTACCCTCCAAACGGTCTTTGCCGGCACCGCCCCACAGGCTATCGGCATTTAACCCGCCGATCAGATGGTCATCGTCCCTATCCCCATAGAGCCGATCCGCACCGTTATTGCCGGTTAACGTGTCGTTCCCATCGCCACCGCCAAGCGCGTCATACCCGTCGCCGCCCCACAGGGCGTCGTCCCCATCACTACCGCGCAAAGTGTCCCAGCCGATACCGCCCCAGATCTGATCCCCCTCGGTCCCACCGTCAATCAGATCGCTTCCGCCGTTACCATAGATCGTGTCGGCCCCAGCTTCGCCAAGAATCGTATCATTGCCGCCTGCGCCGATCAGCCTGTCGCCATCCGCGCGCCCACTGATATGATCATCGGCCGCATCCCCTTCCAGCACATCCGACTGGGGCGTGCCAACCAGAACCAACGGGGTCGGTGCGGTGGGGAGGGATGGCGTATCAGCTTCCTCTGGCAGGGTCCAATCCGGCATGAAACGCGACTGCCCAATCAGATCGAGCGCTTGAACCTCCTCCTCGCTAAGGGACTGTCCGTTCGATGTTTTTATCTCTAGCCGCTCCTCACCAAAGGACAGAACCGCACCGTCTTTGGTCGAAGATATGGTCAACTGAGACCCATGTCTCAGGAACGGCCAGGCCGACAGATCAATACTGTCCTGCGCGCTGTCGAAATCGGCAATCGTATCGGCCTCCCCATCTGCGGAAAGGACAAAAAGATCGCGGCCGGAGCCGCCGGTCAACAGATCACGGCCGCCGCCGTCTCGCAAAATATCATCCCCTGCGCGCCCGGCGATATGGTCCGCGCCATCCCCGCCGGATAGCAAATCGCCCCCCGTGCCGCCTGTCAGCGTGTCAGCTTGATCACCCCCTGTTGCCGCCGCAACCCGGTCAGAAATATCCACCGTAAAGATGCTCAGCCCCGCTTCGGCACCCGAGGCGACGGCGAGGTGCAGTAAATCTCCTTGTACCGAAAAGTTAAGCGCCGACACCGCGTCAAGCGTGCTCCCTTCCGTGTCTTCGATCGACACCAGATGCATCAACCGGCCATCGTCCATCAATTCGAAGACCGAAACACCGTCATCTCCGCCCGCCGCCGCCACATAGGCGCGGCCGCGATGTGTTGCGGTCTCGATCACATGCACCCCGTCAAATCGCGTGTCCCGCGTGTCGAGGACGTGATCCGTTAAGGTTAACCCACCATTTTCCCCCAACATCGCGACGCTCAAACTCGCGCTTCCCGCCGCGGCCAATATCGCAAATCCATGCCCCCCAACCTCTACAAAGGCTGTCGCGCTTGGCCTGCCGATCCCCACGCCATCCTCCGCCGCGATACGAGAGACTTCTCGCGGGATACCATTCCCATCCAATTTGAACGAAATAAATGCGTCGTCCCGCGCCGAGGACGCCAGCAGATACGGCGTGCTTCCGACATACCCGACGCTCAGCCCGGTCAGACCTGCCTCTGACGCGACGCCACTGTCGCCCGATATGCGCGTCAGCGCCCCATTGTCGCCCATGCGCCACGACCCGATGCTATCCGCCCCCCGCACCAGCCCGTATAGATGGCTCTGCCCGCTTAAATCCAGCGTCTCAACGGCCAGTAACTGGGCAGGCACGGCACCACCGGTCACGGCAGAAACATTACCAAAGCGCCCATCATCTGTTAACGCAACGCGGGTGAGCGCGGCGTTATCCGCCCCCGTGAGCAATAGCGCACCGTCTACGACCTCCAGCCTGCTGGTGACCCCGGCCCGCGTGTCCCCGGCGATGGCCCGACTGTCCACAAACCGAAGCCCCCCTTCCGCATCAATGCGATAGGCCAGCAAGTCACCGCCACCAAAGCGCGAGGTCGTGTACAGCACCGCCCCGCCAGAGGATTGGACAACCGCCATATCCGTCACCCCGGTCAGCGCCATATCCTCCCGCGCGGACAATGTGGTTTTGTGCTCAAGCTCCATCGGTTTATTCCCCTACATGTTCCGGGGATAAAGATGGGCCGAATTCCTTAACGGCAGCTTCAGCATTTAAGGCGGCAATGTGGCCCTTTCATACAATTGTCAGGTTTTCGCAGATCAGAGGTATAGGCCACCGCTTTGCGTCGTGCCCGCGATATCGCCCGGCAGCACGGTCCCGCCACTTTGCACCACAGCGTTGCTGCTCACGTCAAAACGTTTGCCCGTGGCTGTGCCGGTGAAACCATGCCCGCTGAAGTCCGCCTGCCCAGCCATCTCGCACCTCACAAACGCAGTGGCAAAGTCGGGCGTATTCGCCAGCGTCACCGTCTGCATCCCCCGCGCCAGCACAGCCCCCTGCGACAGACGCAGATGATACGCGGCATCGCCGTCGATAACGTACGAACCCGCACCCTCGACGCGCCCGCCAACGATATCCAGATGTCCCCCCGCCGCGCCAAAGATGACCTCATCAACCTCTAACACCGCTTCCGGCAACACCCGGATCGCCGGGTCGGCACCGGAGGTTTCTATCCTCATACCCCGCAAACTCAGACGCCCCGAAACCAGCTCGATCACCGACCCTGTCGCTGTCATCGTGACCGCGTCGGGGTCGCCGGTATTCCCGACAAGCTCAACCAGACCTCCCCCCAATGCCGCGCCTACCGCGACTGGCGAAGCGCCCAGATCATAGCTGCCATCCGCCAACTGAACCGTGACGGCGTGGCCTGCGCTGTCCAAACGGACGACTTCCTCCATCGCACGGCCTAGCGACGCAAAGGCAGCCGCCCCCGTGCCCCGCCCACTTTGCCCATCGCCACCCTGAAGGGGGTCCACGTAGTAAACGCGAGCGGCAGTCAGCCGCTCTCGCCAACCCGAGACTGGGGCGGTCACACGCCCGCTCGCCGCTTCAATGCGCAAAGCTTCCGCCCAATTTGCGCCGTCTGCGCTGACCTTGATGGCGAAATCATCGCTTCCCGAGGTCCCCATCTCGGCCCGCCCCCCGAAGGCGGTCTGGAACAGCAGACTGGCCGTGTCCCCTTCGGCTGCCTTGTTGATCTTCACCTGATGCCCCGCCCCGGCATTGTTGAACAGCACCGCATCCGACGCCACAACCAACCGGTTATACGCATCCGGCGCCGCCCCGACACCAAGCCGAGGCACATCTTGCAACCCCGGCACCGCCCAGCGCGCGCCGTCGTAAACCACTTGGGTTTGGCCGGGGGCCACAGATGCCACCCAGCCCGGCATCGGCGCGATAAACTGCCACGCCCCGTCCACGAACACTGCCACCGCGTGGTCATGCCCCGCCCAATCCCCGACAGCGTTTGAGGCCACCAGATACCGATCCCCCTCGCCTGCGGTCGCGGGTGGCGTAGTTTCGGTGAAAGACAGGACCGACAGTTGCACAATCGCATCCAAAAGCCGCAGCGCCTCGTTATGGGTTACATGCTTTTGCGCTTGCGACGGTTGAATATACGGAAGGGCGAGAACGGGGGATGTATCGGTCATATGGTGGCTCCTGTTCGGTAGATGGTGATCAGGGCTCACCCTGCCGCAGACAGGTTAACGCGAGCCTGCACCACCGCGCGCGGTATTGCGTAACCGCTCTTATCCTTCATTTCGCAACCAGCGGCTGACAATCCAAAACCGACCCGCTACAAGACCGCCTAGCGCAGAGGGGCCAGCGGGCCGCAAGGAGCGGGGCAGCCGGATATGACATCGCCACAACGCCACCCGAATGGGGCAGCCACATGACCACGATGATCCCCGCCTGGGTCAACGGCAAGCTTACCCCCGTCGAAAAGCTCGAGGTCCACCAGCGCGGTCTGCGCCATAAGGCTATCTCGGTTTTCGTCATGCGCGGACGCGAAACCCTGATCCAGCGGCGGGCGCTTGGCAAATATCACACCCCCGGTCTCTGGGCGAACGCCTGCTGTACCCATCCGTTCTGGGAGGAACCCGCGCTCACCTGCGCCAAACGGCGACTGGACGAAGAGCTGGGGATCAGCGGCCTAAGGCTCGACCATCGCGACCAGGTCGAATACCGCGCCGATGTGGGCGGCGGCCTGACCGAACATGAGCTGGTAGAGATTTACGTCGCCGAAGACGTCGCGCTCACCGATGTGACCCCGAACCCCGCCGAAGTGATGGACACCGCCTGGGTCGACCTCTCCGACCTCGCCCGCCAGACCCAAACCACGCCAGAGCGTTTTACCCCCTGGCTGCGCATCTATCTGGCCGAACACATGGACAGCATCTTTACCGCTTAATCCTCAGTCTCGTCCGACGGTTCTGGCGTAAACAGCATGAACAGCGCATTCCCTTCGCGCAGCAAGTGCACCTCGGCATCACCGGCAGTCATATCTGGCCGGGACGGGCAGGTATCAGGCAGCTCGTCACAGGCGACCGCCGTCTTTCCGGTCAACTGTTTCAGCCGGAACGGCAGCGCTTTGTAAGATTGTATGCCGGCCTTTAGCCCAGCGGCAATTTTCGACGAATCGCCATAGACATAGACCGGCCCCTCCGTCGCCCGCACCTCCTGCGCCCAGAGTTTGGTATCACTACGCCAATCATTGGACTGCCCATAGGCTAGAAACAGCTGGATGAACCACACCCCGACGATCAACAGCAATAGATTGCGCCCTAAACGGCCGTATAGACCCTCATCCTCGCTCAATATCTGAACCGCACGCACCACAGTGAGCGCAAAGAAAACCCAAAAGAAGATAAACGCGCGCGGCGGAACGATCACCCCCAGCTTCAGCGCCTGAACCACCGTCAGCGCCAGCCCGATCGCCATACCAGCCGCAAGATACAAAGCCTCAAGCGGCGCGCGCTTGCGCAGCACATTCAGGGCAATGATATAGACGAAAGGAATAAGCCCGATCAGCGGCGGATACCCGATGCCGGTCCGGTTGAGGAACAGCGTAAATGTTTCCCCCAGCTTCGGCAGGTTCGCGATCATCCCGCCAATCCCGTCCCCCGCGGTCGGATCACGCCAATCGGCTACAGGCACGCCAAACACACCGTGAACCTGCCAGTTCAACGTATAGACCGTCAGCACCGCGACAACGAAGCTTGCGCAAAACAGCGCCATCAGCTCCGCCAGATCGCGGATTGACCGGTCCCGCGTGCGCGCAATGCAAATCGCCAACAGCAGCAGCGGATAGGTCGTATAGGCCATAAAGCTGACGATCACGAAAATCGGCAATAGCCAGCGCAACTGCGCGCTGGAGATGTAACAGGCCAGCACCGCAAACAGCGCCACAACAGCCAACCCGGGGATGAGCGTATTGAACCAGAGCGAGATCAACATCTCGGACGGGCAAACCACCAGCAGCAGGGCCAGCACGACAGTAAACCAGCGCTGCGCACCGGGCCCCATCGCCGCAACGGCAAACGCAGCGACAAACGCCGCCCATAGGCTCTGATACAGGGCAAAGTTCAGCCAGGCAGGCGTAACCACCTCGCGCAGGTGCCAGATGTAGTTCAGCCACCGCCCCTCGTGCAGGGTCTTGTTCCAAAAGGCGGGCGCATCTGCGAAAAAGGCGGGATAGTCATCATGGCGGATCATCGGATCCAGCAGATTTTGCCCCGTCAGCAAGAACGCCGCCACCAGTGTGATCAGGAAGACCGGTGCCAGCTGCAGCCGTTCAGATTCGGCCCGCATCGCCAACTGCCGCCCGACCGCCGCCGTCATACAACCGCGCGACCCAGGGTTTTGGCACGGCGCGCCCGCAGGGCAAGCACCATCGCCCGCGCTTGCGCAATGGCAGTGACAACGCCGCGTGGCAGGGTCTTGACCACAGCCAAACGCAACCGCCAGCCAAGGCTACCCGCGTTGCGCAGCTTTTGGCCCGCAGGCACTTGGGTCGCGAGGATCTCTTTCGGCAAACCCGCGCGCCCGGCCTCATTCACATACAGGATCGCGTTGTAACGATACCAGGGCGCGATATCCTTGTTGTCTTTCAATGCAGGGCGCACGCAATCATAGGCGACATAGCCTTTAGCCGCGAAAATATCCTGCCAGAAGGACAATGGCTGTTCATTCACGTGAAACTCGCCCCCCTGTCCGGTGACCGCAGCGGAAAACAACACACGATCAGATGCCCGCGTGAGGCTATCAACCAGAACCTCCGAGGCTTTGGTGGGCAGATGCTCCCCGACCTCAAGGCTCTGCGCCAGATCAAAGCGACGGCCCGTCTTTACCGGCTGTGTCAGATCGGCGGCCATGAACTGCTCTGGCGCGACTGCCAGTTGCGCCCGGTCTACATAGTCCCCGTCTACCGCCAGCACGTCCTCCGCGCCACCTTTGCGCCATTCATCCATCCAAACACCGCGTCCACTGCCCAGATCGATCACCGTCGTGGGCTTCAGCAAAGGAAACAGCAATGACACAAACGGTTTTGCCGACGCGCGCGCACTTTGGTTGATGTAGTCGAAAAATGTATCACTGTAGATATGGCTCATGACATGTACTCCGTCTTGGGGTGCGGCAAGGCGAACACCCATAGGGTCATCAAAATATAGTTCTGCACCGGTAGATACAGCGCAACGGCCAGCGCCGCCGCCCAGGCCGGCATCCCCAAAGCCTCTGCCAGAGGGCCCGTGACAAGCATCGACATGCCAAAACCGCAGCCCACCATGATGGCGAATTTTGTGATCTGGCTGCGATTGATCAGCCGCCGTTCAAAGGTGAACAAGGCATGACCAATGTACTGCAGCACGATCGCCAGAAAAAACGCCAGCGCATTGGCTGCCGGTTGTGGCACCCCCGCCGCCAGAAACGCCGGATACATCGCCACGTAGGATAATGCCGTCATAATGCCGACAACCCCAAAGCGGGCGCACTTATAGTCAAAAACACGCATCAGGCACGCAACCGTTTCACGTCTGGGACCATATCGCGCGTATCATCGCTCACGAAATAAAGCGGGCGATCCTTGGCCTCGACGTAAAGGCGACCGATATACTCCCCCAGAATACCCAGCGTCAAAAGCTGCGCCCCCGAGAAGAAGCTAACGGCGAGCACCACCGACGCCCAACCCGGTGCCGTCTGGTACACGACCAGCGAATAGATCACATAAACGGCCATCAACGCCGCCATGAACAAGCTGACAAAAGACAGACGCGTCGCAAGTTTCAACGGCTTCGTCGAAAAGGCGGTCATCGCGTCGATGGCAAAGCGCATCATGGCGCGGAAGGGATATTTGGTTTCGCCCAAGGCGCGTGGTGCGCGGATATATTCAATACCCACCTGTTTAAAGCCTGCCCAAGCGAACATCCCCCGAATAAAACGGGCCTTTTCCGGCATCGCCAGCACCGCATCCAGCGAGCGACGGTTGACCAAACGGAAATCGCCCGTGTCCTGCGGGATCGGGACATCGGACATGGCATTGAGGAAGCGGTAGAACAGATGCGCCGTGGCCTTCTTGAACATGGTCTCGCCTTGGCGCTCGCTACGACGGCCGTAAACCACGTCAAACCCGCGATCCATCATGAACATCATGTCGACCAGCAATTCCGGCGGATCTTGCAAATCGGCATCCAGCATAAAAATGCGTTCGCCCTGTGCCGCCTCAAGCCCGGCGGTCAGCGCGATTTGATGCCCGCGATTGGCCGAAAGCTTGATACCCACCAGTTGCGCACAGCCGGCTTGCGCGGCCTCGATCGCTTTCCACGTGGCATCGGTGGATCCATCATCCACCAGAATAATCTCGGCCCGATCTTTCCACGGCGCGATTGCCTGCGTCAGCCGCGATACCAGCCCCGGGATCGAGGCTTCTTCGTTCATGCAAGGGATCACAACAGAAAGATACATATCACACCGCCTGAATAATTGACCCGTTCAGGGGTAATGAGGCGATGTGGCTGAAATAGGGCACCGATGGGTTCTATTTGCGAAACCTCTGGCCGTTAGACATTCCCTTTGAAACATAAAAGGCCGGACATTTCTGCCCGGCCTTTGGTCATCAATCGTGGTCAGATCAATTGCTGACCGCGTTCCCCACACTCAGGATCTGCGGCAGGATCTGCGAAACAGCGCGGCTCCATTTGGTGACGGGCTGCTGCGCGATAAAGATGATGTCATCGGGGCGCAGCTCGAACCGCGGGGCCAGCGCGAAATTCGCGGCGTTGCGGGCATCCAGATGCCACGCGGTAATGGCGCCCAGTTCGCGCGGGTCAGAGGAGGCGCGCAGCACATAGACCTGCGATACATCGCCGGTCGACGACGCCACACCACCCGCATCATACAAGGCATCTGCCAGACTTGCCTTACGCTCGTACGGCAAGGCAAAGCGCGACTGCGTTCCAACCTCACCCGCGAGATAGACATAGTCGCGATCATCGGCGCCTAGATCACGGCGTGCTTTATAGTTATCGCGGGCTTCGTCCAGATTATCGCGGCGCAAGGACACCTCAAGCTGAAGCTCCTGTAATGCCGAGGCGCGTGCCGCCTGACGCGCCTGAACCAAAGTAATCTGCTGCGCGAAATATTCCTGCGCACGCGCCAGTTCGTATTCCGTATCAACAAAGATCGCATCGCCGGGCAGCAGACGGGTCTTGGTCAGGCTCGCGCGGGAATAAAGCTGCGACAGCGGGATCTGATACAGCGTACCATCACGGTACAAACGGATCGAGGCATAGTCCTGATCCTCGACCGTGATCCCGCCGGCAGCGGCCAAGGCTTCTTCCAGATAGAGCGGCGTCAGCGTTACCGGCACAACAGTCGGCTGCGACACGGCACCCCCGATGGACACACGGCGCGAGTTGAACTCGGAAATCTCGAGGCTGAAAGTCGGGTCAATCTGGTTCTCGACCAGACGCTGGAACAAGGCCGCTTCGGCGTCTTCAATGGTCAAACCGGCAATACGCACACGGCCCACATCGGGAATGTTGATCGATCCGTCATCCTGCACCGTATAGCCTTGGCGCGCGTTTTGTGCGGCCAGCAGCCCGGTCAACTGTTCAACCGATCCGGCGGCGCGCGGCGTGGCCAGCAGCACCACATCACCGATACCAATCTCGTAGGGACCGGGATCAACCGGGGGCGGCAGGCGCAGCTCAAGCGCGTTGGGGCGGGTCTGAACGTCGAGTGTGGGCGATGGCAGCGCCCCGGTTCCACGCAGCCCCGAGCCAGAGCCTGCGGTGCGGGAAAACACATCGGGCAGGCTCCGTGGCGCATAGGCGGATCTATTCGCCTGAATGACGGATTCAGCAGTGAGGTTCATTACCCGTACATTGGTGCCGCCAGCGACGCCCTCTACAACTTCAGGTGTTCGGTAAACCGTACCACAGCTTGCAAGGGTCAGGCCCAAAACAGCTACCAATAGGTATCGCACTTTAATACTCCCATTCATCATGTGACACCTCGCCCCCAGACAGGTTCGGCCCCTGTTAACCTTAACGGGCGGCGGCCTTGGTCATCAAATACCCGACCTCGTCACCCGCCCATTGCCGCGCCTGTACAATGGCACCGCTCTTTACACTGACCCAATACGTATTCCGAAACGACTGGTCCAGACTTTTACAATCCTCGGTTACAACCCGCGTCGGCACGGTGCCGATCTCAAGCGCGAGCGTCGCGCTGCCCTGCGGCTCCACCAGACAGCGATACGCGCGGGTAGAAATCTCATCCAATCCTGTCAGATTGCTGTGCAACCGGTCTGAATAACCGCGCCGCCCGGACAGGATCAGCGCCTTGGGCTCCGACACATCAGCGGCGAAGAGTTCAGACCCAAGGCCGCGTGTACCTTGCAGCATCCCGTCTTCCAGCATCAGCGCCGTTAAATCCGAACTCAGCCATGTATCGACACCGTTCACACGCGCCTCGCGCAGCATGCGGCCGGTTTGTGCACGGTTTTCTACGGTCAGCAGCAAGGCGGGGGTAGCGGTATCCTGCACCAGCGCGGCAAAACGCGGCGGAAACCCTTGCGAGGTTTTGGGCACGACTGAATCGTCGTCCACAGCAACGGCAACACCACGCGCCAGAAGATTCTGACTGGCGCTACAGGCTGTGAGGCCCGCCAGACACAGACCAAGGGTCAACGCACGTAAGATCATCGCAGGTATCTCCCCCAGCTGTCCCGCAGCTCTTTGCCGCGATAGTCGCGCACGACCCCGTGCAAACGGTTGGCGACAGCAAGACGCGCCCCGCCGTCGCGTGTAATCGGCTTGATTGTTTGCTGGACTTTCGTCCGCGACGGGCGTCCGGTCAGCCACGAAAGCGGCACTTCGAACCGCAGGCCCTTGTCGAAAGACCCTTCACCAAAATCATCAAAGGACACATCCGTGAGCGTGAAATACCCGCCAACCTTGAACCCGTTGTTAAATTCACGATCCAAAGAGAACGTCGCGCCATAGTCACCCGCAAGATAGCGACCAACGTCTAGCTGCCCGAAGAACCCATTGCCCAGATCATAATAGGCAGAGGCATGGCCGGTCACAACGTCATAGTCCTGAAACCCGAACAGCATGTCGAAATCACGTTGTTTGACATAGTTCAGCTCTGCCCCAAGTGCGAGCCGGCTATCCATCGGATACCAAAGCACCTCGGTCGACACGCCGCCAAACATCCCTTCCAGATACCCTGCAGAAACACGACCGAACAGGTTTTTCCCCGGGCGGAACAAATACTCCGCCGTGAGGCTGTTCACCTCAAGCTCAGATTCCTTTGCATAGCGTATAGCATTAGAGCGGACCGGCTCGATCACGGAATCCGACACGCGGAACGATTTATCGATATTACCCACCAGCGGATAGCGGAAACGACCCGCAAAGGTCAGCCCCGGACGGGGCCGGTAATCCATCTTAAGCTGGACGCCTAAATCGGCCCTGATCGGGCTGTTAGGGTCGAAAAAGGACGTGGCGAGATATGGGCCGATCGACGTGTCAAAGACCGGATAGACATCCGCCAACTCGCCTTCGCGGCCCTGATCGTGCCCGTCTTCCAGACGCGCCCGCGCCAGACTGCGCCAGGCACCATCGTAATCAAACTGCAGCTCTTCCAGATCGGATCTTTGCGTCACGATCTGGTTCAGCGGCACGCCGCGCTCCAGAAACACGACCGTGAACTCTTCGATCGCGGGGGGTAGCGTCACCGCCATGGCCCGCGCCGTGCGCCCTGCCGCTTGGGCCTCATTGTCGAAACGGGTGTTTTCCACGCGCACGGTCGCGCGGTTGCCCGACATGGTGAAGCCTTGCAGCTCCAGCCCGTCTTCCGCCAGCACACGCTGCAAAACGGTCTCGACCGCATCACGCCCGCCCCCGGCAGCAGAGTTGTTCCACTCAGCAATCGCCAGACGGTTGCGCGCGCCGACGGTGCGCGGGGCCTGCTCCAACCCGCCGGGTACAGACGGTTTCTTGGGGTTGATGACATAGCTCAGCTGCGCGCCGACCTCATGCCCCCCGACGACAAACCCCTTGAGGTGCACACCGTTCTTGAAACGATACTCCAACCCCACGTTGAGGGGCGAAGACACGTCGATGCCCGTGTTCACCGATTCCCGCGTGTATTCATCGGGGGAGTATTCGGCGAATAGCGTCATCTGGTCCGACACATTCCACTGCACGCCCGCGAAGACCGACGTCGGCCCGCGGAACCAGTTCCCTGTTTCTAGCTGGCCGCCCGTGTTGGCGTCGCGCGTCCGTGTGTCAAACCGGTCTGACAAAATACTGAACGGATTCGAGAATGAGTTCCGCCCCGCAAGCCGCCCCCATCCCAGACCGCCGGTGACCTCCAGCTTCGACCCGAAGCTTTTGGTGGCCACAAAATATTCACTGCTCAGGATACCGGTGCCTAAAAAGTCACGCAAACCCACGGCGAAAGCAGGGCGTAGGTCGGTTTCATCCCAGATCTGGTAATGCACATCAAAGCTGCGGTCGAAGGTATCGCCATCAAGGAACGCATTGGTACTGATATTCTTAATCTGCGAATACCGGAATGTCCCATAGAGACGCGGCAAGACCTGGAACGTTGCTGAATACCGGTAGTTGGGGCCAAACGTGCTTGCCGTGAAGGCCAGATCGCCGTCCTTCAACACGCGGGCCGTCGGCATTTCAACCAACCCGGGTGTGCCGTAGGTCGATAAAGATTGCGCTGAACCTTCGGCAAGACTAGTGACGCAAAACGCCCCGGCTAGCATCGAACAAGCTAGTTTCCTCGAGCGCCCTTGCATCTGCTAACCTACCTATTAATTAATTGTTGCGAATACCGGGACCGTAGAGAAGTTTAGGAAGGACTACACTTTGTGTGCCGTCCAATCAACGGATTTACCATTTCGTTGCGCCAGTTTTGCAACACAGAGGATACGCCAAGACCCATGCTGAACCGTTGGTTTAAACGCCGTCAACCTGACCCCGAGCCCGAACCCCATTTCGATCCGATCACACCGGATGTGCCCGTGATTGCGATCGGAGATATTCACGGGCGTTTTGATCTGCTTGAAAGACTGCCCGAACCTCCGGCCGGCACACAGGTGATCTGCGTCGGCGACCTTGTCGACCGCGGCGAACAAAGCGCGCAGGTTCTGCAGGCGCTGCACGAACAGCCCGATATCATCACGCTTATGGGCAACCACGAACAGATGATGCTAAAGTTTATCGACAATCCGAAAGAGAATGGTCCGCGCTGGCTCCGGTACGGCGGGCTCCAGACTTTGTCGAGCTTTGGCGTCTCGGGCGTGTCGCAAACATCCTCTGGTGACGATCTTGAACGCGCCCGCGATGCCCTGCAAGGTGCTATGGGCGAGGCCTTGCTTGACTGGGTGATCAACCTTCCGACCTCTTGGATGTCGGGCAATGTCGCCTTCGTCCACGCCGCTGCTAACCCACTGATCCCTATCAAGGATCAGGAAAGCCGGACGTTGCTTTGGGGGCATGAGGATTTCGGGCGCAAACGCCGCCGTGACGGCATCTGGGTCGTACACGGGCACACAATCGTCGACACGCCGATGATCAAGGGCGGCGTGGTGTCGATCGACACCGGTGCCTACGCGACGGACAAGCTCACCGCCGCAACGATCCACAATGGCGAGGTCGAATTTAACTACCTTTGATCTGACGGCATCCCGATTTTAACCACACCTTAGGATACCTCTGCTTTAGCTGACACACCGGCACATGCGTCGGTGTTTGGTTGCTATGGGTAAGAGGTGACGATGGCGTTTATCGATATCGGGATACGGCAGGGCAGTGATGTCCATGCACGTCGGGCACCACTTTACGAACGTGGCGGGAAACGGGTGTTCGACCTTGCCGTCAGCCTCGCGTTGCTGCCGCTGATCCTGCCGGTGATTATCGTTTTATACTGTCTGGTGGCATCCACGGGTCAGGGCGGCCTTTATGCCCACCCGAGGATTGGGCGCGCCGGCAAGGTTTTCCGCTGTTGGAAAATCAGAACGATGGTCCCTGATGCACAGGCCGCGCTGCCGGCGATTCTATTGGCGCGACCTGATCGCGCGCTGGAATGGGCGTTGTACCAAAAGCTGACCAAAGATCCGCGCGTGATCCCCGGCGGCCATTTCCTGCGTCGCACCGGTCTGGATGAACTGCCCCAGATCTGGAACGTACTGCGCGGCGATATGTCTTTGGTCGGGCCGCGCCCCGTCACCCGGGCGGAGCTGCACAGCTACGGTGATGCACGCCAGGCTTACCAACGGGTGCGCCCGGGGGTCACAGGGCTTTGGCAGGTATCGGGGCGCGGCATCCTGCTGTTTGCCGAACGCGCTTCGCTTGATGAACGCTATGCCCGCCAGCCAAGCTTTATGGGCGATCTCAAGATCATCGCGCGCACTCTGCCCGTCCTGTTGCGCCCCACCGGATACTGACGGGGCGCAACAACAGTTAACGCGGTGACAAGGCGCTAGACCAACCCTTTGATCCCCGTTGCGGTGGTGCCGCTGTCGCGCACTTTTGAGATGCGAAACGGGTAGACGACCCCCGCCATCAAACCGGGCAGAGTGATTGCATCCCCGCTTTTCAGCGTCACCGCGACATCACCGGCCCCACCGACCATAAAGCCACGGGTGATCTGCGGCAGGTCGGCGGTATCGTCGGGCACAATATCAAAGGCCCCGCAAATAGGGCCGGTCAATCCTGCGGTATAGTCGTTGAAATTGTCGGTAATTGGCATGTCGCTCTCCGTTTGGTGAAAAGCGCAGCTTGGTCTACCGATCCTACCTAAATCTTACCCCACCGTGCGGAGCACCCCCAAGGCCAGCAACCAGCCTTGGGGAAGATCATTTACGCAAGCTTGCCGTGGCAATGCTTGAACTTTTTGCCCGACCCACAGGGGCATTCATCATTGCGCGCAGGGGTGCCCCACGTGCTTGGATCATTCTCATCGAACCCCGCCACAGCGGTCGAACCGGACGCGGCAGCGGCGGTCGAAGCCGGCGCTTCGCTGTTCTCTTCCGCCGCCTGCGCTGCGTTAACCTGCGCCGCGGCCTGACGTTCCTGCATTTGCGACAGGATTTGCTGCTGCTCTTCCTCTGTCATCGGACGGATCTGACCCAGCTTCTGGGTCACTTCGGTCCGCAGGCTGTCCAGCATGCTTTCAAACAGTTGGAAGGATTCGTTCTTGTATTCGTTCAACGGATCACGCTGCGCATAGCCGCGGAAACCGACGACCGACCGCAGATGTTCTAGCGTCAGAAGGTGATCACGCCACTTGCCGTCAATCGCCTGCAACAACACCTGCTTTTCGATGTTGCGCATGTTCTCGGGGCCGAATTGTTCAGCCTTCTGGGCCATCATGTTTTCGCTGGCTTCGACAAGACGTTCGCGGATGACCTCATCGTCGACGCCCTCTTCCTCACACCATGCTGCAACGGGCACATCCAGGTTCAGCTGATCCGCAACCGCGGCCTGGAAACCTTGTGTATCCCACTGATCTGCATATGTTTTTGGCGGCATGAACTGGTCGATCAAATCGTCGATCACCTGCTCGCGCATGTCGGCGGTGATCTCTTGCAGGTCGGCAGCTTCCATGATGTCGCGGCGCTGGCCAAAGATGACCTTCCGCTGGTCGTTCATCACATCGTCGAACTTCAACAGCTGTTTGCGAATGTCAAAGTTGCGCCCTTCGACCTTGGCCTGCGCGCGCTCCAACGACTTGTTGACCCAAGGGTGTACAATCGCTTCGCCCTCTTTCAGGCCAAGCGTCGTCAACACTTTCTCAAGCCGTTCAGAGCCGAAAATACGCATCAGATCGTCTTCGAGAGACAGGTAGAAGGACGACCGGCCGGGGTCCCCCTGACGGCCCGAACGGCCGCGCAGCTGGTTATCGATCCGGCGGCTTTCGTGACGCTCGGACGCCAGAACATAAAGGCCCCCTGCGTCGAGCACTTTTTTCTTCTCGTCAGCGTGTTCCGCTTCGATCTTTTCACGGATCGCAACGGGATCGGCATCAGGATCAGCGTCCAGCGCTTCAATCACCTTCAGCTCGACGTTGCCGCCCAGCTGAATGTCGGTGCCGCGACCGGCCATGTTTGTCGCGATGGTCACCGCGCCGAACTTGCCCGCATCCGCCACGATCTGCGCTTCCTGCTCGTGCTGGCGCGCGTTCAGAACGTTATGCTTGATGCCCGCTTCGGTCAGCATCTGGCTCAGCATTTCGGATTTCTCGATAGAGGTGGTACCCACCAGAACCGGCTGGCCTATCGCATTGGCTTCTTTGACCTTTTCGATCATCGCCTGATATTTTTCCAGCGCCGAACGATAGACCTGATCGTCTTCGTCCACACGTGCAACCGGCACGTTGGTCGGGACAACGACAACACCCAGCCCGTAAATCTCGGCGAATTCTTCGGCTTCGGTTTCGGCAGTACCCGTCATGCCCGCCAGCTTGTCATATAGGCGGAAGTAGTTCTGGAAGGTGACCGAGGCCAGTGTCACGTTCTCGGGCTGGATCTGGCAGCCTTCCTTCGCTTCGATCGCCTGATGCAACCCGTCGGACAGACGACGACCGGACATCATACGCCCGGTGAATTCATCGATCAGCATCACCTCGCCGTCGCGCACAATGTAATCCTTGTCGCGCTGGAACAGCTTATGCGCCCGCAAACCCTGGTTCACGTGGTGCACGATGGTGGTGCTTTCGGGGTCATACATCGTTAACCCTTCTTCCAGCAAGCCGCGGCTGTGCAGCTCTTGCTCGAGGAACTCGTTCCCTTCGTCGGTAAAGGTCACGTTGCGGGTTTTCTCGTCCAGCTCGTAGTGGCTTTCCTGCAGCAGCGGGATCACATCGTCGACGATTTTATACATCTCGGAGCGGTCTTGCGACGGGCCAGAGATAATCAGCGGCGTCCGCGCCTCGTCGATCAGAATACTGTCGACTTCATCCACGATGGCAAAGTTGTGCTGTTTCTGGAAAATCTGGCTCAGCTCAGACTTCATGTTATCGCGCAGATAATCAAAGCCCAGCTCGTTGTTCGTGGCGTAGGTTACGTCGCAATCATAGGCGGCGCGTTTGTCTTCCTCGGTCATGCCGGACACCGCAGCGCCCGTGGTCAGCCCAAGCGAGGCAAAGACCTTGCCCATCCAGTCGGCGTCCCGTTTCACGAGGTATTCGTTCACCGTGACCACATGCACGCCCTTGCCGGTCAGCGCATTGAGGTAAGCGGCCAGCGTCGCGGTCAGGGTTTTACCCTCGCCGGTTTTCTGCTCGGATATATTGCCCTGATGCAGGAAAATCGCCGACATCAACTGCGTGTCAAAGGCGCGCAGACCCAAGGTCCGGCGGGCGCCTTCACGGCAGTTCGCAAAAGCTTCCGGCAGCAGATCATCAAGGCTTTCGCCGTCAATGGCCCGCTTGCGCAGCTCTTCCGTTTTTTGCTTCAGACCGTCGTCGGTCAAAGCCAAGAATTCTTCTTCCAGCGCGTTGATCTTTTCAACCAGCGGGCGGGTCGCCTTGATTTTACGGTCGTTTGGGGTCCCAAAGACTTTTTTGGCGAGTGTTCCGATGCCCAGCATGCAATCTCCTGCCGAAGTTATGTTCCAAGGCGTCCATCTGCTTGCCGAGCCGCCGGACAGCCCCTAGATACAAGACTGAACGTGCGCCAAGGCCGCGCCCATAGGGCGATGTAAGGGCCGCACTAAACCGTGTCAATGTAGCAGCCCCTTGTGGCTGCCAAACCAAGGACAGATACATGCAAAAACCTCTCACTTTTCTGGCACCATTCGTGGTGGCAGCTTCGCTCGCCCTGCCCGCTGTTGCGCAGGACGACACTGCCGAAAACACGGATGCGCAGACAGACGTCACCGCTGAAACCGTGGTTGCCACGGTCAATGGCACCGACATCACGATTGGCAGCATGATCATTGCCCGCGCCACCCTGCCCGAACAATATCAACAGCTTCCCCCCGAAGTCCTGTTCAAAGGCATTCTGGATCAGCTTGTGCAGCAAACCGCCTTGTCGCAAGATTTTGACGGCGAAGTGCCAAAGCGGATCGAGATGGCGCTTGAAAACGAACGTCGCCAGCTGATCGCGGGCGAAGTGATCGAGAGAGCAATGGCCCAGGACGTCACCGAGGAAGAGCTGCAAGCCGCCTATGACGAAGCTTACGCCGATGCAGAACCGACCGAGGAATTCAGCGCGTCGCATATTCTGGTAGAAACAGAAGAAGAAGCCCAAGCCGTCAAGAAAGAGCTGGATGAAGGCGCGGATTTTGCCGAGCTGGCGAAAGAAAAGTCCACCGGTCCTTCCGGTCCTGCGGGCGGTACTTTGGGTTGGTTCGGGCCCGGCATGATGGTGCCCGCGTTTGAAACCGCCGTTGCCGAGCTTGAAGTCGGCGCTGTGTCTGATCCCGTTGAAACCCAGTTCGGCTGGCACGTGATCAAACTGGACGACAAGCGCCAGAAAGAAGCGCCCAAGCTCGAAGACGTGAAGGACGAGCTGGAAACCCAGGTCCGTCAGGTCAAGGCACAGACCCTGATCGAAAAGACCACCGAAGCCGCAGATGTTGACCGCTCGGCGGCTGACACAATCGACCCTTCGGTTCTGACCAACCTCGGCCTGCTGGAGTAACAAATGGGCAAAATCACCGCTGTATCCCCGCTGGCACCCGATCACTTCCCTGATCTTCCTGTCATCGATGGTGTGCGTTTCGCCACCATCGCGGCGGGGGTACGGTATCAAGGCCGCACCGATGTGATGCTGGCCGAATTGGCGCCGGGCTCTACGGTGGCGGGGGCGTTTACACGCTCTGCCACCCGCGCCGCGCCGGTTCTGGATTGTCAGGCCAAGATCGGCGCGACATCAGACACCGGTGCCGCGATCCTGGTCAACTCGGGCAACGCCAACGCCTTCACCGGCAAGGGCGGCGTCACCGCGGTCGAAGCAATTACCGCTGCGGTTGCTGATGCCTGCAACATTCCCCAATCGCGTGTCTTCACATCTTCAACAGGTGTGATCGGCGAACCGCTGCCCTACGACCGGATTACGGCTGTTCTGGCGGACCTTAAGGGCGCGTTGTCCGACAAGGGCATTTCCGATGCGGCCAAGGCGATCATGACCACGGACACCTTCCCCAAAGGGGCTCGTGCCGAGGTCGAGATTGACGGTGAAACAGTCTCTATCGCGGGGATTGCGAAGGGATCGGGCATGATCGCGCCAGATATGGCGACGATGCTGGTCTATATCTTCACCGATGCGGTTGTGAGCCAACCGGCGCTGCAAAAGATGCTGTCGACCCATACCGATAGCACCTTTAACTGCATCACCGTGGATAGCGACACATCGACCTCCGACAGTTTGATCCTGGCTGCAACTGGCGCGTCGGGCGTGGATGCCAGCGAAAGCGATGCGTTCTCGGGAGCGCTGCACGGCGTCATGCTGAACCTCGCGCATCAGGTTGTGCAAGATGGCGAAGGGGCGACCAAATTCGTCGAGATCGCCGTGACCGGTGCCGCTACGGATGACGACGCCAAGACCCACGGCATGGCCATCGCCAATTCCCCCCTCATCAAGACCGCCATCGCGGGCGAGGACCCGAACTGGGGCCGCGTGGTGATGGCCGTCGGTAAATCAGGTGCTGCTGCTGATCGGGATCGCCTGTCGATCCGCTTTGGCGATATCGAGGTGGCCAAAGACGGCTGGCGCAGCCCCGACTACTCGGAAGAGGCAGCGGCGGCGCATATGAAGGGCCAGAACATCACCATCGGCGTTGATCTGGGCCTTGGCGACGGCAAAGCAACGGTTTGGACCTGCGACCTGACCCACGGCTATATCGAGATCAACGCGGACTATCGTTCGTGAAGGTTATCCTTGTCTCGGCGGTTGCCCTGATCGACGTGGACGGGCGCGTGCTTTTGGCACAGCGCCCGCCCGGCAAATCCATGGCCGGTTTGTGGGAGTTTCCGGGCGGCAAGGTCGAAGCCGGCGAAACCCCCGAAGCCGCGCTGATCCGCGAGCTGCAAGAAGAACTGGGCATCGACACATGGGCCTCCTGCCTTGCCCCGCTGACCTTTGCCAGCCATGCCTACGATGATTTTCACCTGCTGATGCCGCTGTTTGCCTGCCGCAAATGGAACGGCACACCGCAGGCGCGTGAGGGGCAGACCCTGAAATGGGTCCGTGCCAATGCGCTGAAAGATTATCCGATGCCCCCTGCGGACATTCCCCTGATTCCGATCCTGCGCGACTGGCTTTAGGGCCAGCGCGACCTCGCCGCTGTTTCTTTACGCGCGTGAATACTGCATCCTCGACTTTTTTGTTGCTAGACTTAGGCAAATTGTCGCTTATAAAGATGCAACTTCAGGTTCTTCTGGGAGGAAGCAATGCTTCGCACAATCACCATCGGTTCCACCGTATCCGTCCAGGGTATTTTCGTCCGCGACATGCCCGACGGCCGCGTATCGGTTAAGGTTGATGACGCGATCTATACCGGCAAGCCAATCCAGCGCCGGAACTGATCAGGCACACGCAAAACATCTGAACCATCCCCCTGCCCCAAGCGTTTGCTTAGGTCATCAAGGATGGATCAATCATGAAGCCTCAACGTGTTATCGTTATTCTGAACAAGGGCTCCGGCCGCCAAGACGGGACAGAGCGTAAGTCCCGGATTTCAGAGAGGTTTCAACACCACGACATTCCCGTCAGCTTCGTTGAATTCTCGCCCAATGGCGCGGATTTGGGACAGGTGGCGCAATCCACTGCCGAAGCGAACCCCGATGCCACCATCGTCGCGTCAGGCGGCGATGGAACGATCAGCGGCGTCGCCTCGGGCTTGGCGCATGTGCCCAACCAGATGGGGATTATCCCCGCAGGCACCTTTAACTATTTCGCCCGTTCGCTGAACCTGCCCGAAACCGTTGACGAAGCCGTGGATGTCATCGCCAAAGGCGTCCTGCGCCCCACGGACATCGCCAAGATCAATGGCAACGCGTTTCTGAACAACGCCAGCATCGGGGCCTATGCCGCCATCCTGAAAACCCGCGAAGGCATCTATGACCGCTGGGGCCGCAGCCGTGTCGCGGCCTATTGGTCGGTGGTCAAAGCGCTGGCAACACTCCGCGCGCCGCTCAGGCTGACGGTGACGATTGATAGCAAATCCTTTAAACATAGGACACCGCTGGTCTTTGCGATCAGCAACGCCTTTCAGCTGAACCAAATGGGGCTGAGCGGCGAAGACTGTATCGCCAAGGGCGGCATGGTGCTGCTGGTTGCCCCCGATACGAACCGCTGGGGGTTGTTCAAACACGCCGCCGCGCTGGCCCTTGGGGTCGCGAAACGTGAAACCGACTATCAAATGCACTGCGGGAACGAGATCACGCTTGAGATGCCGCATAAATCACGCCCCGTCGCCCGCGACGGAGAGCTAAGCCGCATGAAAGGCCCGTTCAAACTGCACATGCAGCGCGAGGCCCTGCAGCTGATCGTTCCTGCCGAATTCAACGAGGCCGTCAGATGAGCACATTGGTACATCTCTCAGATTTACACTTCGGCAAGGATCGACCCGACCTGCTGGAACCGCTGCTCTCTTGTGTGAACGAACTGAACCCCGATATGGTCGCCATCTCGGGCGATTTCACGCAGCGCGCGCGGCGGAGCCAGTTCGAGGAAGCGCATAACTTTATCCAGCGGATCAACGCGCCTGTCTTGGGTGTGCCGGGGAACCATGATGTCCTGCTTGACCGCCCGTTCCAGCGGTTTTTCATGCCGTGGCGGCGGTATCGCAAATGGATCAACGCCGATCTGACGCCTCGGTATGAAGACGACGATATGGTCGTCATCGGCATCAACTCGGTCGATCGCTTTTCGTGGCAGACGGGAAAGCTGACGGCAGGGCGTATCGCGCATGCCTGCAAGGCGATGGACGACACCGCCGCGCGCAAAGCCCGCGTGTTAGTGGTGCATCACCCGCTAGAGCATCCCAATCACACCAAGAAAAAGCCCATACCCGGTGCCGAGATCGCGCTGGAAAAGCTGCTGTCTTGCGGGGCGAACCTGATCCTGTCGGGGCACCTTCACACGTGGCACGCAGAGAATTTTACCGTCGAATCCGGCGGCACCACGGCGATCCAGTTGCATGCGGGGACCAGCCTGTCGTCGCGCGTGCGCGGAGAGCCGAATGATTTCAACCTTGTGAAAATCTCGGACGATCAGGTCTGTGTCGACCGGCTGAGCTTTAACGAAGATAAACGGGTCTTTGAAACGACAGAAGCCCGGACATTTAACCGGGCTTCTGATCATCAGATATCGGACGAAGTGTAACTTAGTCCAGCGTGCGTACGACTTCTTCACGTGTGAAGATTTCGATAACGTCGCCCGGACGGATGTCTTCGTAGTTCTCGAACGCCATACCACATTCCTGGCCTGACGGTACTTCGGCAACTTCGTCCTTGAAGCGCTTGAGCGTTTTCAGCGTGCCTTCGTGGATCACGACATCGTCGCGCAGCAGACGCACACCAGCGGCGCGGCTTGCTTTGCCTTCGGTCACCAGACAGCCCGCAACCTTGCCAACGCCAGTCACTTTGAACACCTCTTTGATCGACGCATAGCCGATGAAGTGTTCGCGGATCTCGTTGCTCAGCAGGCCACTTGCGGCAGCTTTCACATCATCAACCATGTCATAGATGACCGAGTAATACCGGATCTCGACACCCTTCTGGTTTGCCGAGGCACGGGCCGATGCGTTTGCACGCACGTTGAAACCGATGATCGGCGCGTTGGAGGCTTCGGCAAGACCAACGTCGGTATCGGTGATCGCACCCACGCCCGAGTGAAGGACGCGCACGCGGACTTCGTCGTTGCCGATTTTCTCCATCGCTTGAACGATCGCTTCGGCAGAACCCTGAACGTCTGCTTTGATCAACAAAGGCAGCTCGCTAATGGTTTCATTCACTTTGGCGTTCGCCATCAGCTGTTCCAGCGTCGTGGCAGCACCAGCCGCAGCGCGTTTGTCTTTGGCGGCTTTTTCACGGTATTCCGCAATCTCGCGCGCCTGCGCTTCGGTGTCGGTGACGTTCAGAACGTCGCCCGCACCCGGTGTCCCGTTCAGGCCAAGCACCTCTACCGGCACGGATGGGCCTGCCTCTTTCACGCGCTCGCCCTGATCGTTGATCAGCGCACGGACCTTACCGTACTGCTCGCCCACAACAAAGATGTCGCCCTGACGCAGCGTACCGTTCTGAACAAGAACAGTCGCAACGGGGCCGCGGCCCACGTCAAGCTGCGCTTCGATCACGGCACCGACCGCGGCGCGGTTCGGGTTCGCTTTCAGTTCCAGCAGTTCCGCTTGCAGCGCGATGGCTTCCAGCAGTTCGTCCAGACCTTGACCCGTGGTGGCCGATACTTCGACGTCCTGTGTTTCACCGGACATCTTTTCAACGATGACCTCGTGCTGCAGCAGGTCCGTACGGACTTTGTCAGGGTTGGCTTCGTATTTGTCGATCTTGTTGATCGCCACGATCATCGGCACCTTGGCCGCTTTCGCGTGGTTAATCGCTTCGATCGTCTGAGGCATCACAGCATCATCCGCCGCGACCACCAGAACGACGATGTCGGTGACCTGCGCACCGCGCGACCGCATCGAGGTAAAGGCCGCGTGGCCCGGTGTATCGAGGAAGCTCAGAACCTGACCGTTGTCGGTTGTGACCTGATAGGCACCGATGTGCTGCGTGATACCGCCCGCTTCGCCGGACTGAACCTTGGCTTTGCGGATCGCGTCAAGCAGCGATGTCTTACCGTGGTCAACGTGGCCCATGATCGTGATGACCGGAGGACGCGAGACCAGATCTTTCGGATCGTCTTCGGCTTCCTTGATCACGTCTTCAACGTCAGCGTCGGAAACGCGCACCACTTTGTGGCCGAATTCCTCGATGATCAGCTCGGCTGTGTCAGCGTCGATGGTTTCGTTCTGTGTGACCATCATGCCGTTTGTCATCAATGCTTTGACGACAGCGCCAACGCGTTCGGCCATCCGGTTCGCCAGTTCGGAAACCACGATCGCCGGAGGCAGGTTGACGTTGCGCACGACCTTTTCACGCTCGACCGAACCGCCCATTGCCTTCTGGCGCTGGCGTTCCTGCTTGCGTTTCATCTGCGCCATGGACCGTTGACGGCCACCTTCGCCACCGGACAAAGCCTGGTTCAACGTCAGTTTGCCGGAACGGCGGCTATCGTCGCCACCCTTGTTGCGCTTGTTGGTTTCCTCGCGGTCGCCTTCTTTCTTGCGGGCCGCAGGGGTCGGTGCGCCGGATTTGATGTTCGGCGAACGCGGCGCGACAGGGGCCGCTGCGGGGGCTGCGGCAGCGGCTGCTGCGGCTTCCGCTTCTTTCTTGCGGCGCTCGTCCTCTTCGGCTTTCGCCTTCAGGCTTTCCTCGCGCTCGCGCTCTTCGGCTTCTTTCGCCTCGATCTCGGCACGACGACGCTCGCGGTCTTCCGCGCGGGCCTTTTCCTCGGCTGCGCGTGCTTCGGCTTCTTCCGCCTCGCGGGCGCGGGCAGCCTGAACCGCCTTCAGCCGGCGTTCCATTTCGGAATCGGTGATCCCTGCCGGACGCTTGGAGGGATCCCCGAGCGATGGATTGCTACCGCCGCCGGCTTTTGCGCCAGCAGGTTTGGGCACCACAACGCGCTTGCGCTTGGTCTCGACCACGACGTTTTTCGTCCGCCCGTGGCTAAAGCTTTGCTTTACGTTGCCGGGACGCGAAGACGCTCCCCGCAGGCCCAATGTCTTTTTGCCGTCACTATCGCTCATGAAGCTCGTCTATCCTTTCGGGTGACCGTTGCCACCCTCGTTTATGCGCACGCCTTTTAACCGCTGAGCCTCCTCTACAACACGAGAGGTAAGACCACCAGAGGCGAGCGCCCCATGTATCACAGTTTGGCGTCCGAAAGCCAAACCCAATTCGTCTGCCGTCAGCCAGCCAATGTAATGGCCGTAATGCGGCGTGCTTAGTTTCGATTTGCCGCGGCCCGATCCATCTACTGCCTGGATCAACACTTCGGCTTCTTCCATTTGCAGCCAACCTTTGACTTTTTCGTAGCCCGCAACGGCCTTGCCCGCCTTGCGTTGCAACGAAATCAGGTCAACCACACGGCGGACAAGTTGCTTTTCAACTTCATCCACCAAATCATCCGCAACCTTGACAGGTTGCTTGGCCGAGCGAGCGAACAGACCCTTCTTGGCCGCTTTCTCCAATGCGGCCCGATCCGCTGACACATACATCCCCCGACCGGGCAGTTTTCCCATGATATCCGGGAAAACATGCATGTCGGGGCCAATGACAAAGCGGATCAGCCCGTTTTTGGGCTGCGCCTCGCCAGTGGCGATACACTTTCGTTCGGGACCGTCTTGCCGGTCTTTAGAAACGCCACCACGTGTCATATCGTTCCCCAAGGCCCCGCGATCAGGCCTCGGCCTCCTCGTCCGTGTCGATGTCGGCATCGAACTCTTCGTCGACATCATCCGCTTCAAGCTCGGCAGGATCGACCCAGCCCAGCAGGACGCGCGCGGTCATGATCAGCTTTTGCGCATCTTCCAGCGACAGATCGAAAGGTTCAAGTGTCCCTTCATCCTTGGTGCGTTCGCCATTCACGGTAGTCCAGCCGCCGGCCAGCTCCCAATCCGCGCAAGTCGCGAAATCTTCGAGCGTTTTTACGTCGTCTTTGGCCAGTGCCTCAATCATTTGGGGTGTCAGACCGTCGAATTCAATAAGCGTGTCGTCCACACCCAAGGCGCGCGCCGCATCAAGCGCCGCTTTGTTCTGCGCTTCGATCACGTCACGGGCGCGGGCTTGCAGTTCGCTTGCGGTGTCTTCGTCAACACCGTCGATGACCAGCAGCTCGTCCACTTCGACATAGGCGACTTCTTCGAGGTTGGTAAACCCTTCGGAGACCAGAAGCTGGGCAAAGAATTCGTCCAGATCCAGATTGTCCATGAACAGCTTGGTGCGCAGTTCGAACTCTGCCTGACGGCGCTGGCTCTCTTGCTCTTCGGTCATGATGTCGATGTCCAGACCGGTCAGCTGCGACGCCAGACGCACGTTCTGACCACGACGGCCAATCGCCAACGACAGTTGTTCTTCGGGAACGACGACTTCGATTTTGCCCGCTTCCTCGTCCAGAACAACCTTGGAGACTTCAGCAGGCTGCAACGCGTTCACCAAGAACGTCGGCTGGTCTTCGTTCCACGGGATGATGTCGATCTTTTCGCCCTGAAGCTCGTTCACAACGGCCTGAACGCGGCTGCCGCGCATACCAACGCAGGCCCCCACAGGGTCGATGGAGCCATCATAAGAGATGACAGCGATTTTCGCGCGCGAACCGGGGTCACGGGCGACGGCCTTGATCTCGATGATGCCGTCATAGATTTCAGGCACTTCCATCTTGAACAGCTCGGCCATGAACTCAGGCGCGGTGCGGCTCAGGAAGATCTGCGGGCCACGCTGTTCGCGGCGCACATCCTTGATGTACACGCGGATACGGTCGTTCGGGCGATAGCTTTCGCGGCCGATTTTCTCGTTGCGACGCAGGATCGCTTCGCCAGCGCCCACATCGACGATAACGTTGCCATATTCCTCGCGCTTGACCAGACCGTTGATGATAGTACCGGCGCGGTCTTTGAATTCTTCGTACTGGCGGTCACGCTCGGCTTCGCGGACCTTCTGCAAGATCACCTGCTTGGCGGATTGTGCGGCGATACGACCCATTTCAACCGGTGGGACTTCTTCGCTGAATTCCTGACCGACTTCGGGGTTCGCCATATACTGCTTGGCCTGCTCTACCGTGAATTCCGCCTGATAGTTCTCAAGCTCGTCATCGGCCACAACCGTACGCACACGGGTAAAGGTCGCGCGACCGGTCTTGCGGTCGATGGAAACGCGAATGTCCATCTCAGCGCCGTAGCGCGACTTCGCCGCCCGAGCGAGCGATTCTTCCATCGCTTCAACCACGAGATTGGGGTCGATCATCTTTTCGCGGGCCACAGCCTCGGCGGTTTGCAGCAGTTCCAGCTGGTTGGCAGATGTAATGGCCATTTAGTCGTCTCCCTCGGTGGACCCTTCGGTCTCGATGTCATCGAATTTGGTTTCGTCAATCGCACCGGACGCTTTGCGTTGGCGCAGCATTTCTTTGATCAGATCGTCGGTCAGAACCAGTTTGGCGTCGGTCAGCCAATCGAACTTGAGCCCGATGGTGCCTTCCTCGACGTTGATCAGCACCTCGTCATCCTCGACGCCCGCCAGCTCGCCCTTAAAGCGGCGGCGGCCGTCGATCAGTTCGCCGGTTTCGATCTTGGCTTCATAGCCCTCGAACATCTCGAAATCCTTGAGCCGCGTCAGCGGGCGGTCGATGCCGGGGCTCGACACTTCAAGGGTGTATTCATCAAGGATCGGATCCTCGACATCCATGACAGCGCTGATGGATTGGCTGATCAGGGCCAGCTCGTCCACCTCGATACCGCCATCGGGACGGTCTGCCATCACCTGCAACGTCGTCGATTTGCCCGACATCAGGCGAACGCGCACCAGTTCAAACCCCATATCCTCGATCACCGGTGTGATGATCTCGGCCATGCGGCGATCAATGGCTGCTTTTGCAATCAGGTCGTTGTTCATAATCTCACTATCATCCTGCGGTTTCGAGCAGGCACAAAAAAACGGGCGCGCGGCCCGTGTTCAAGATCGGTGGAGCCTCAGGTGTGGACCCCGATGCGCCGCTGTTGAGACGTCATATACGCCCGTATATGTGAAACTGCAAGCCCCGTGTGCCTGCCCTGCTTAGGCCAGCCACCAGCGTTCGGCGGCGCGCAGGTTGTCCAACGGGCGATGCTGGCCGGTGCGCAGGGGCATGGCGATGCTGCGTGACACCGCATGGGTCACCCCGCGTGCATGGGGCAGCAAGGCAATATCATCATAGGATTGAAGGGCTTCGCCATCATTCAGGTCTGCCGCTTCGACCAGATATTCAGCCATCGCCTGCGCACGGACCTGCTGCGCGGGAATGGACACCAGTTCAACCGTATCGAACCAACCGGCGCTGCGCCCTTTGTAGTGATCCGCCACACGTTCGGCCAAAACCTGCTGACCCGGCGTAAATCTTCGCAGACGGTACAGGCCGGTGCCGATGCCGTCGTCCATCCCGTGGGCGGCGCGGATCACATGACGCGGGTCCGCCAGCGTAAAGGGCAAGTCCATCGCGGGCGCATCCATCGTGATGCGCAGCTGATGGGGGCCTGTCGCCTCTACCACACCGTCCAGCGCGAGGGACGCGACAACATCGCGCGCGGTCATGGGGCGTTGATCGTGAAACAGCACATCCTTGCGCAGATCGACCAACCAGACGCGCCCGTCGGCGCTGCCCTGCCAAGCTGTTGCCAGCTCTCCGCGCAGGGTGCCGTCAGCGGCGATTTCGGTCAGCGTATCAAAGATCAACCCCTGCCGCGCCACCTGCATGAACAGACCATCGCCCTGCCCCCAGGTATCGCTGCGCGCCGCCCCCGACAGCGCCATCCGCAACCGCCCGCCCGCTTTGGGCATGGACGCCGCCGACACCCCTGTCGCCGCCAGCAAGGCCGCCGCAGCACCCGAGGCAAATAAAGCACGGCGATCCATCAAAGAGCGGGTCATTGCGCGGCAATCCTGTCCATCGTGCGCACCAGTTCGGCGCTGATGCCGGGTTCAGACAGCGCATGACCGGCATTGCGCACCATCTTCAGCTCGGCATTGGGCCAAGCCTGCGCCAGTTCATACGCGCTGGAGGGGGGGCAAATCATATCGTAGCGGCCTTGCACAATCACGCCGGGGATATGGGCAATGCGGTCCACATGCGCAAGGATCTGGCCATCAAACTCAAGAAATCCGGCGTTGGTGAAATAGTGATTCTCAAGCCGGGCGAAGGTGCGCGAATATTCCCCCGGGCCCTCATACGACCCGCCCGATGCATGGATCGAGGCCAGCG
This sequence comes from Sulfitobacter sp. G5_S2_6_S6, assembly GCF_054968505.1. Lineage (NCBI taxonomy): Bacteria > Pseudomonadati > Pseudomonadota > Alphaproteobacteria > Rhodobacterales > Roseobacteraceae > Sulfitobacter > Sulfitobacter sp. G5_S2_6_S6. Next base: position 412,844 of record NZ_JBQKUI010000002.1, on the reverse strand, counting down.
CATTTTCCCACGCGGCCCAGGCCTTGCCGTATTTCACTTCGGTCATGCGGTCGCCACAGAACAGCCGGCGGTGGTAGGCAGCGATCAGATCGCCGTGCTCGGCTTCGGGGATCAGGCCGGTAAACCGCGCCCAAAGATCGGGCCAGAACTTGCCCGCGCCGCCGCCATAGAACCAGTCAAGCTCCGCCTGCGTCATCATGAAAACGCCGCGCAGGATGATGTTGCGCACCCTCTCGGGGTGGGTTTCGGCATAGATCAACGCCAGCGTCGCGCCCCAGCTGCCACCAAAAGCGATCCATTTCTCTATGCCAAGCGCTTTGCGGATGCGTTCGATATCCGCGACCAGATCCCATGTGGTGTTATTGATGACCGACGCAAAAGGCTTGGACCGCCCGCACCCGCGTTGGTCAAACAGGATCACGTGATATTTTGCCGGATCGAAATAGCGCCGCATCGACGGGCTGCACCCGCCGCCGGGGCCGCCATGCAGGACCACCACGGGGATGCCATCGGGGTTGCCGCATTGTTCGACATAGATCGAATGACCATCGCCCACGTCCATCATCCGCTGATCGAACGGGTCGATCGGCGGGTGAAGATATTGCACTGCGCGCTTTTGGTCCGGGATTTTGTCCATTACAGCCCTATATAGTCATTGGACCCAAAAGAGCACAGAGAGATCAGAATGCAAGCGCCTCAAAGCACTGTTGACCCCGCCGAGATCGAAAAGTTTCAGGCCATGGCCGCCGAATGGTGGGACGAGAACGGCAAGTTCAAGCCGCTGCATATGCTCAATCCCTGCCGTCTGGATTACATCACCTCCCAAATCGCCGGAGAGTTCGACCGTGACCTGAAATCGCCCGAACCGTTTCGCGGGCTGCGGATTCTGGACATCGGCTGCGGCGGCGGGCTGCTGTCGGAACCGATGGCGCGGTTGGGTGCGACCGTGGTCGGTGCCGATGCCGCGGCGGGCAACATCCCCGTCGCGCAGGTCCATGCGCAGCAATCGGGGCTCAACATCGACTATCGCCACACCACCGCCGAGGCGCTGGCCGAAGCGGGGGAACAATTCGACGTGGTGCTGAACATGGAAGTGGTCGAACATGTCGCCTCTCCCATCGATTATCTGATCGCCTGCCGCACCCTGCTGAAACCCGGCGGGCTGCACATCTGTTCGACACTGAACCGCAACCCCAAGTCTTTCATGATGGCGATTGTCGGGGCAGAGCACGTGATGCGCTGGCTACCCAAGGGCACCCATGAATGGTCGAAATTCATCACGCCGGATGAACTCTTTGACCTGCTGCACAAGGCGGGCCTGACGGCGGTGGATCGCAAAGGGTTCGTGTTCAACCCGATCACATGGTCGTGGCGTTTGTCCGATCGTGACCTGAGCGTGAACTACGTCACCGCCAGCCTGAAGCCAGAGTGACCCAAACCGGCGTCAGCCTTCCAGCTGGCGCCGCAGGGCGCGCAGGGTATCAAGCGTGGCACGCACCTGTGCCTCGCCCAGATCATCGGCCACGTCATTGATCAACGGCGAGATTTGCCGGATCGCATGATCCCGCGCATTGCGGCCTGCGGGGCTGATCGCCACCATCTTGCGCCGCGCATCGTCCCAATCGGGGCGGATATGCACATAGCCCGCCCAGACCAGTTTATTCAGCGTGTTTGTCATCGCGCCACGGGTGACATTGAACGTCTCGGCCAGCTGCGCGGGGGTCTTTTCACCGTCATGCCAGGCCAGATTGTTCAGCACCGAAAAATGCGAAATCTCCATGCCTTTGGGCAGCGCCCGGGTCAGCCGGTTGCGCATCCGTTGATCAGCCGACAGCAATTCGCTGATCAACGTGATCGCAAGTGAGTTTCGATTTTCCGTCATAAGCCGTTACTAAGGTGCCTTGAAATCCCGCCGGTTGGCAAGACTGGGTACGCGGGTACGTGCCTCTTGTACACGCGCCATGTCCAGCGTGAACGGATAAATGCCCGGCGCGGTGCCTGCATCCAGCAGCACCTCGCCCCACGGGGCAACAACCAGCGAATGGCCGTAGGTGTCGCGGGTCTTGTGGCTGTCGCTGGCATGGGTGCCGGTCTGCGCGGGGGCTAACACGAAACACCCTGTCTCGATCGCGCGGGCCCGCAGCAGCATGTGCCAATGCGCGGCACCGGTCACGGGCGAAAACGCGGCGGGCATGGTCAGGATCGTGGCCCCCGCATCCGCCAGCGCCTGATAGAGCTTGGGGAAGCGCATGTCATAGCAGATGCTCATCCCGACTTTGGCAAAGGGCGTCTGCGTCACAACCGCCTGATCGCCGGGGCGGTAGCCTGCCGATTCGCGGTAGCTTTCGCCCGCGTCGATATCCACGTCGAACATATGGATCTTGTCATAGCGGGCCTTGATCTGCCCCTGCGGATCAATCAGGAACGACCGATTGGCAAAACGCCCGTCCGCATCCCGCGTTTTCAGCCCAAGCGATCCGATCAGCAGCCAGATGCCCGCCTCTTGCGCCACATCCCGCAAGGCGGCGAGGGTGATGTCATCGTCTTCGTGCTGCAAAACGCTGCGCTGGTGGTCGCGGCTGGTCGAGACGCAGTTCGTGACCTCTGGCGTGAGGACAAACGCCGCCCCCTGCGCCGCGGCATCGCGCACCATCTTTACCGTGCCCGCCAGATTGCGGGCCGGTGTATCGCTGACGTTCAGCTGGATCAGCGCCGCCTGCATCAGGAGGCCAACAAAGCGTCCAGCTTGCCCGCACGCTCAAGCGCGTAAAGGTCATCACAGCCGCCGACATGGGTGTCGCCGATAAAGATCTGCGGCACAGTGCGCCCGCCATTCGCACGCTCGATCATCTCGGACTTACGCTCTGGCTGGGCAAGCACGTCGACCTCGGCAAAGCTCACGCCTTTTTCATTCAGCAGACGTTTGGCGGCATGGCAAAAGCCGCACAGCGGGGAGGTATAGATCTCAACAGGTTGCATGTTGATGTCCTTTCAACAAATGGGTTGGATCAAGACTTAAGTATCTTTTACCACTCTTGCCAGTGTCACGACGCAGATTGGCCCTGCGCGTGCGTCCAGACAGGCCCGCGCCGACGCCTGTAATGTCGCGCCCGATGTCATCACGTCATCCACCAACAGCACCGGACGGTCACGCAGCAGGTCAGCGCGGCGGGGATGGGCGGTGATCGCGCCATCCAGATGGGCGAAGCGTTCGCGGCGTCCCTTCCCCTCTAGCGCGGCGGTGCGTCGGACGCGGCGCAGCGCGTCGGGGCACCACCCGAGCTTGTGTTCGCGGGCAAGTGCACGGGCCAGCAAGGCCGATTGGTTGAACCGCCGCTTCCACAGCCGCGCGTAATGCAGCGGCACGGGCACCACCAAAGTGTCAGGCGTGACGAAGGGCGCGATCACCCGCGCCATCCAGTGCCCTGCGGGTTTGGCGATGTCCTGACGGTCGCCGTGTTTCAGCGCCAGCACCAGTCGGCGGCCGGTATCTCGGTACAAAAGGACTGCGCGCCCGTGCTCCCACGGCGGCGGCGCGTCAAGGCACGCGTCGCAGCGCACGTCTGTCTCGGACATATCGCCCAGCAAGGGAATACCGCAGGTCTCGCAAACCACACCTTCGATGAACCCCGTGTCGCGCCAGCACGGGCCGCACAGCCCCCCATGTGCAGCCACCCACGCCCCGCACGCCAGACAGGACGGCGGATAAATCAGCGCAACAGCGGTTTGTAACTGGTCTCGCATGATCTTATTATCCTTTCATGAACGCTTCACACACCCTGACCGATCGCGCGGCGCTGACCCGCAACCGTAGCCGCGCAACCGATGACGCCCTGTTCCTGCACCGCGCCGCGCTTGAAGAGGTCGATGATCGGCTGTCGCTGGTTAACAGAACCTTTACGTCAGCAGCGATTGTCACCGGCTTCCCGCAGGTCTGGGGCGCGCTGCACCCCTCCGCGACGCTGGTGGAGGACACCGATACGCTTGCGCTGACCCAAGGCGCGCATGATCTGGTGGTCCATGCGATGGGGATGCATTGGGCGAATGATCCGGTGGGTCAGATCATCCAGTCACGCCGTGCCCTGCAACCCGACGGGCTGTTTTTAAGCGTCGGTTTCGGCGGGCAGACACTGCACGAGCTGCGCGCCTGTCTGGGTCAGGCCGAGGCGTCGATCACCGGTGGGCTGTCGCCGCGGATCGCCCCTATGGCCGAGTTGCGTGATATCGGCGGGCTGCTGCAACGGGCGGGGCTTGCGCTGCCGGTGGCGGATTCCGTGACGCTGACGACAGAATACAGCGATATCTGGCACCTGATGCGCGACCTGCGCGCCATGGGAGAGGCCAACGCCCTGACCAGCCGCCTGCGCCGTCCCAGTGGCCGAGCGATCTTTGACGCGGCGGGGCAGCTTTACCGCGACCACTACGCCACGCCAGAGGGGCGCATCAAAGCAAGCTTTGAGCTGGTCTTTCTGGCGGGCTGGGCACCGGCGGACAGCCAGCCCAAACCCCTGCGACCCGGCTCTGCGCAGCAGCGCTTGGCCGATGCGCTGGCCACGGCAGAAACGCCGCTGCGCGATTGACGCGCGACCATAACCGTTTATCTCAGCGCTAAACGCAGAAAAGGAATGCCAGATGACGCAGCAGCGCCCAGCCCATGCACAGCCTGACCACCCCACCGTGCCCGCCCCCAAGGTGGGTATCCTGCTGGCGAACCTCGGCACGCCGGACAACTATGATTACTGGTCAATGCGCCGTTATCTATCGGAATTTCTGTCGGATCGCCGCGTCATCGACTATAGCCCGTGGAAATGGCAGCCGCTGCTTCAGCTGGTGATCCTGTCGAAACGCCCCTTCACCAGCGGTGCCGCGTATAAGTCGATCTGGAACCACGAGGCGGGGGAAAGCCCGCTGATGACCATCACCAAACAGCAAACCGCGAAGATAAAAGACGCGATGCAGGCGCGGTATGGTGACGCAGTCATGGTCGATTACTGCATGCGCTACGGCAACCCGTCGACCCAATCCAAGGTGGCGGCGATGACCGCTGCGGGCTGCCAGAAGATCCTGTTCTTCCCGCTGTACCCGCAATACGCCGGTGCCACATCTGCCACCGCGAATGACGCGTTTTTCGCCGCGCTCGCCAAAGAGAAATGGCAGCCCGCCGCCCGCACGGTTGAACCCTATTTCGACCGCCCCGATTATATCGAAGCGCTCGCCACCTCGATCGAGAAGGCCTACGCCAAGATGGAGACAAAGCCCGATAAGCTGCTGTGTTCCTATCACGGTGTCCCGCTGCGCTATTTGATGGAAGGCGATCCCTACCACTGCCAATGCCAGAAAACGACGCGCCTGCTGAAGGAACGGCTGGGCTGGGACGACACCCAGATCATGACGACCTTCCAGTCGAAATTCGGCCCCGAAGAATGGTTGCAGCCCTATACCGTGGAAGAGGTCGCGCGGCAGGCCGAAGCCGGCAACAAAAAGATCGCGGTCTGTGCCCCTGCCTTTTCAGCCGATTGCATCGAAACGCTGGAAGAGATCAACGAAGAGATCAAGGAAAGCTTTGAACACGCGGGCGGGGAGGAGTTTCACTATATCCCCTGCCTCAATGACGACGACTTGCACATCAAGGCGCTGTCCAACGTGATCGAGGAAAACCTGCAAGGCTGGATCGACTAATCCCCCGCGCGGGTTGGACCTGAAAACAAAGAAAGCGCCTGTGGCTACAGGCGCTTTTCTTTTGTCCGCTTGTCATCTGGAGCCGAACGGCAGACATAAAAAAAGGCGGTGTAGAACACCGCCTTTTTCTAACTGAAACTTCGACCGAATTAGTCGGAAGCAACTGCAGCAGCAACAACGGCCAGCAGCAGCAGAGGAATCAGGATGCCCGAGGAAGAAGAGGTGGACTCTTCAACGATGACGGGTGCTTCGATGATTGGCTCTGCCAGCGAACCAGCAAATGCATTCGATGCAGCAGCTGTCAGAGCAGCGGCGAGAACGAGTTTCTTCATAACATAACCTCCAGAAAAGGCGTACTTCACAGTGTGATAGCACGCGCCCAAGACTTACCTCGTAAAACTTTCTAAACAGCATCAGCGGGTAATTGCAAACCCGGATTCAGCTTTTGAGCACCACAATCGCTAAAAAGTTGTCAAATAAGCAACACTTGGGTGCCGACGTTCGCCATGCCAAAAAGTTCAGCAATATGTTCATTGTACAGGCCAATGCAGCCATTCGACGAACGACGCCCGATCTTGCGTGTGTCATGCGTGCCATGGATACGGTAGTACGTCCAGCTCAGGTACAGCGCGTGGGTGCCCAAGGGGTTGTCAGGGCCTGGCCCGATCACCGCTGGCCACTCTGGGTTGCGTTCCAGCATCGACGGGGTCGGGCGCCATGTGGGGCCGACGACCTTCTGGATCACGCTGGTGCGCCCACGGCGGGTCAGTTCCTCTGTCAGCGGTACGCTTGAGGGGTAAAGTTTGTAGATCGATTGATCCTCGGACCAGTAATGCACCGCGCGGCTGTCGATATCGACAAGAATGGCCCCGTTCTTGGTGTCGCTGAAGTACGGCTGCCAATCCAGCGTGCGGAAGCTGGAGGTGTTGCGACGCACCGTCTCGGTCAGATCACGCTCCGTCTCCGTGGTCGCTTCGCTGTTCACGCTGCTTTGCGCCAGAGCGGGCGTTGCCAGCATTGCGGCGCTGCCAGCAAGGAAAGCACGGCGCGACGAAAGGGTAAATTTCTTATCAGACATCAGATGTCTCCTGAAGGTAGTTACAACCTAGTATAATACTGTCGTATATGGCTCGAAAGTCGCAGTTTCAAATCAAACAAGCGTTAACAGGCGCGCTCACGCTCATGTGCGTTTGATCTGCAACGCATCAAGCTGTATGGCACGACAAACCCAATTGCGTGGAGCTGCGCCATGATCCGTCTGTTTTCAATCCTTATTTCCCTGACCGTGGCGCTGGCGGCCTGTACCCCTGCACCGACCCCGCTTGCGTCCGACGGTCGCCCCGGCCCTACCGTCTATAAGATCGGTCGCAATGATACCGGCAAGCTGCAATTCCGCATGCTTGATTCCGTGAACGCGCTGCGCGGTGCCTCCGGTCTGGCACCCGTTCAACTGGACGCACAGCTGAACGCCGCCGCCGCGACCCATGCGCGGGATATGGCGGTGCAGAACCGCCCCTGGCACTTCGGGTCTGACGGGTCGTCCCCTGTCGATCGTATCCAACGTGTAGGATATACTGGCGCGCTGGTCGGCGAAGTCATCTCGGAAACCTACGAGACCGAGCTCGAAACACTTGCCGCGTGGATGGAGAAGCCGGACACCCGCCGCATCATCATGTCGAAGGACGCTTTGAACATGGGCTTTTCCTGGCATCAGGAAAACAACGGCAAGATCTGGTGGACCATGGTGATGGGGAAGTGACCGCCAAGGTCACCCCCGCTTTTAGCTAGACATCAGGGGTTCAGTGCGATCGGGGTGTTATCCCCGACCATCGCATAGATCTCCTCCATCTCGTCGTTCGAGACAGAGATACATCCCCACGTCCAATCGGTGCGATTCTTGTCCTTGGCGGTCTTTTGACCGTGGATAAAGATATCGCCACCGGGGCTTTTGCCCAAAGCTTCCGCGCGGGCGCGGTCCATTTCATTGGGGTAGTTGATGCCGATCGACAGGTGGAAGCGGCTGTTCGGATTGCGCCGGTCGATCATATAGATCCCTTCGGGCGTGCGCCCGTCACCTTCGTACACCTTGTGGCCCACAGGCGCGAACCCCAGTTTGATATCGTATGATTCCAGCACCTTGTCGTGGTGCATCAGATACATCCGGCGGTCGCCCTTGTTGACGATCACATAGGTGACCTGCGGCCCATTGTACCGTTTGAATTTACTGCTGCTGCAGGCCCCAAGCGCGACCAGCGCGGTGCCACCCAGAATCAGGTTTCTGCGTTTCATGTTCACTATGCCTCGTTCCCGCGACCTTTTCGGCCTTATGTGGATGCCCTATCATGTAGCAAATATCGATGCGGTCAAAAAGCCGTTACTGGCGGCTGTGCTCTGCCAGCTTCTTTTCGATCGCTTCCAGCTTTTCCATCACCTCAAGCCGGTAGGCATCGGTGCGCACGGTCTCTTCCTCGTTATGCGCGTCCTGCATCGAGTTCACGATCAGACCCACCAGCAAGTTCACCACGGCGAAGGTCGTGACCAGAATAAACGGCACGAAGAAGACCCAGGCATAGGGGTAGACCTCCATCACCGGGCGGACGATCCCCATCGACCAGCTTTCCAGCGTCATGATCTGAAACAGGCTATAGGCGCTGGCGGGCAATGACCCGAACCATTCGGGGAACTGGTCGCTGAACAATTTGGTCGCGATCACGGACCCGATGTAAAAGATGATCGTCATCAGTAGGAACACCGACCCCATACCGGGCAACGCGGTGATAAACCCTTCGACGACGCGGCGCAGACGCGGAGCGACGGACAGCACCCGCAAAACCCGCAGGATACGCAACGCCCGCAAGACAGACAGCCCCTGCACCGCGGGCACCAGCGCGATGGCAACGACCGTAAAGTCAAAGACGTTCCACCCGTTGCGGAAGAACCCGACCCCACGCGCAATGATCTTGAGCGTGATCTCGGCGATGAAAATGAACAGGCAGACGCGATCCAGAAACAGGATCAGCGTGCCGTATTTCTCCATCAGGGCGGGGGCTGTCTCCATCCCCAGCAGGGCGGCGTTGAACACGATCACACCGATGATGAAATTGCTGACGGCCCGCCCTTCGACCCATCTTCCCAGACGTTCCCGCATATTTACCGTGCCCACCATAGATCTGCGTTATTTACGTTTGCGTTGTACTTCCGGCGCAGTGAACTGCGCTGCCAGCTCCACATGGGATGACCAGCGGAATTGATCAACGACTTGCACCCAATTTAAGGTATAACCGGCGGCAATCAGCACGGCGGCGTCCCGCGCGAAGGTGACGGGGTTACACGACACATAGGCCAGCACCGGCGGCATCGCTTTGACGATCTCGGCGATCTGGGCCTCGGCCCCCGCGCGCGGCGGGTCGATGACCACCGCGTCGGTCTTGGCCAGCTCGTCCGGCAGCAAGGGACGGCGGAACAGATCGCGCGCCTCTGTCGTGACGGGTTTGAGCCCCGTCGACATGCGCCACCCGTGATCCAGCGCGGCGGTCATGGCGGCGTCACCTTCGACGGCGTGTACCTCTGCCTGATCGGCCAGGGGCAGGCTGAACGTGCCGCAGCCGGCAAACAGGTCAATCACATGACGCGCCTCACCGACAGCCTCGCGCACGGCGGTGACCAGCGCCGCCTCTCCGTGCGGGGTGGCTTGCAGGAAGGCACCGGGCGGGGGTGTCACCTTGGCCGCACCGAAACGCTGTACGGGCGGCGTGCGCATCGCGATCACCTCGCCGTCCCAGGTCAGCCGCGCCAGCCCCAGACTGTCGCACAGATGCGCCAGTTCTTGCCGCAAGGGGCCGTCCAGCTCTTTCCCGTTCTGGACCGAGATATCGAGCCCCCCGCGCGACGCGGTCACCGTTACAGCCAGTGCGGCCTTGCGGCTTGTACCGATCACGGCAAGCTTTTCGGCAATCGGCAGCGCGCCCATCACCGCAGGGTCCAGCAGCTGGCACCCGGGAATTTCGATCACCACATCAGACCCGCGCCCGTGGAAACCGGCCATCGCGCCCTTTTTGGTGCGTTTCGCCGCAAAGGTGGCCCGACGGCGCGATTGCGCGGGCGAGGTTTGCAGTTGCTTAAAAACAGTCTCTATCCCGTGGGCATCCAGCGACGCCTTGACCACGCCCAGCTTGAAATCCGCGACATAGTCATCCGACGCATGCTGCAACTGGCAGCCGCCACAGGCCTTGAAGTGGCGACACGGCGCCGACACCCGGTTCTCTGACGGGGTGACGATACGGATGTCGGTCAGGGTCTGACCGTCAGGCGTGCCTGTCACCACCTCGCCCGGCAGGGTCATCGGGGCAAATAAAGGGCCGGGCGCAATGCCGTCGCCCAGGTGGCCAAGTCGCTGGATTGTATATTCTGTCATGCGCAGGGCTTACCGCGAAGCCGGGCGCAGCAAAAGCCTTATTCTGCGGCCTTCATATCCAAAAACCCGCCCGACTGCCGCCGCCAGTAGCGGGCATAAAGCCCGTCTTTGGCAAGCAGCGCCTCATGGGTGCCGATCTCTACGATGCGGCCCGCGTCCATCACGGCGATGCGGTCCATCTCGGTCAGGGTCGACAGACGGTGGGCGATGGCCATCACGGTCTTGCCATCCATCACGCGGGTCAGCGCGCTTTGGATCGCGGCTTCGACCTCGCTATCCAGCGCGCTTGTCGCTTCGTCCAATATCAGGATCGGCGCGTCCTTGAGGATCGCGCGGGCCAGCGCAATACGCTGACGTTGCCCGCCCGACAGCTTCACCCCCCGTTCCCCCAGATGCGCGTCATAGCCGCTGCGGCCCGTGTGGTCCTGCATCTTCTCGATGAACTCATGCGCCTCGGCCTTGCGTGCGGCGGCGATGACCTCTGCCTCTGTCGCGTCGGGTTTGCCATAGCGGATGTTGTCGAACGCCGACCGGTTGAACATCGCCGTCTCCTGCGTGACCATCCCGATCTGACGCCGCAAGCTTTGCTTGGTGACCAATGAGACATCCTGCCCATCAATCGAAATGTGACCCTGTTCCGCCGTATAGAGCCGCAGCAAAAGCGACACCAACGTCGATTTCCCCGCCCCCGATGCGCCGACGATGCCCAGCTTCTCTCCCGGTTTGATCGATAGGCTCAGCTCTTCGATACCGCCCGTATCGCGGCCATAGGTAAAGCGCAGCCCGTCAAAGCGGATCGCCCCTTCGCGCACCACCAGCTCTGCCGCGTTGTCTGCATCGCGCAGCTGCTGCGGCGCGGCCAGCGTGCGCATCCCGTCTTCAACCTCGCCCACATTCGCATAAAGCGCCATCAGCGTGAAACTGACCCAGCCCGTCATCTGCGCCAGCCGAAGCGACACCGCCCCCGTCGCCGCAATATCACCCGCCGTCACCAGACCCAGCGACCAATACCAAAGCGCACCCCCCACCAGCAGCACCGGCAAAAATCCCGCAATCGTCATCAGCCAGAACCGGAAAGAGACGCTGACCCGCCCGAAATCGAGGCTCGTATCCAGAAACTTGCGCATCGCCCCCAAGGCGGCGCGGTCCTCGTGATCGGCATGGGCGAAGAGCTTGACGGTTTTGATGTTGGTGATCGTATCGACCACTTGCCCCGTCACCATCGCGCGCGCGCCTGCCCGCGCTTTGGAATGTTTGCGGACCCGCGGCATGAAGTGGCGGATCAGGAAAACATAGCCCACCATCCAAAGCACCAGCCCCGCAGCGATGCGCCAGTCTACCGTGCCAAGCAGCATCACCGCACCGACAAAGGACGCGGCGGCGAAGAGCACCGTATGCAGCACCTCGGTCACGACATCGGTCAGCGCGCGGCTGGTCTGCATTTCCTTTTGCGAAATCCGGCCCGCGAAATCATTGTCGAAAAACGTGACCGCCTGCCCCAGCGTGTAGCGATGCAAGCGCGACAGCACGAGGTTGAACACATTCGGCGCGACCACGATCGACTGCATATACGAACTGACGCCGAACAGCGCCGGACGCAGCAGCAAAAAGAACGCCAGTCCCGCCAAGAGCAGCCCCGTATGATCCGAGAATACGGCCCCCGCCTCGGCGGCAAGCGCCGCATCCACGACCCACCCAAGAACCAGGGCGGCCATCACCTCTATCACGCCGGCGAAAATCGATAGCACGCCCGCGACGCCAAGCGCAGGGCCGCTGCCCTTCAACGCCCAACGAAAAAAGGCCGCCAGACGGCGCGGCGGCTCTGTCTTGGCGGGGGAAAACGGGTCGATCCATGTCAAAGGCATTACGATGTCGGCTCTTCTGTGCGAAGGAACCCGCCGGATTGCCGGTTCCAGAAATCTGCATATAGCCCGCCTTGTGCTAAAAGCACCTCATGTGTGCCCTCTTCGACGATACGGCCCCCGTCCATGACCAGAATACGGTCCATTTCAGCGATGGTGGACAGGCGATGCGCGATGGCGATGACGGTCTTGCCCTCCATCATGCCGTACAGGGTCTGCTGGATCGCGGCTTCTACCTCGCTATCAAGCGCGCTCGTCGCTTCGTCCAGCAAAAGGATCGGCGCGTTCTTGAGGATGACCCGCGCCAGCGCGATGCGTTGCCGCTGCCCGCCCGACAGCTTTACCCCCCGCTCGCCAACCTGCGCGTCATAGCCGGACCGCCCGCCCTGATCGTTCAAACCCTGAATAAAGTCATGGGCTTGGGCCTGTTTCGCTGCGGCGATCACCTCTGCCTCCGTCGCAGTGGGACGACCGTAGAGAATGTTCTCGCGGATCGATCGATGCAGCAGGGCATTGTCCTGCTGTACCATCCCGATCGCTTGCCGCAGGCTGTCCTGCCGGACGGTGGTGATATCCTGCCCGTCAATCAGAATACGTCCGCCTTCGGGGTCGTAAAACCGCAGCAGCAGCTTGACCAAGGTCGATTTGCCCGCGCCCGACCGCCCGATCAGGCCGATCTTTTCCCCCGGCTGCACGGTGATATCCACCTGATCCAACCCGCCCGAACCACGGCCATAATGATGGGTCAGCCCGCGCATTTCCACCCGCCCGTCGGTCAGGGCCAGCGGCTTGGCATCGCTGTCGTCAACCAAGGTGATTGGCTGCCCAATCGTTTCTAGCCCCTCGGCCACGACGCCAAGCTGCTGGAAGAACGTCGATAGCGCCCACATGATCCAGGCGGTCATGGAGTTCAACCGCAGCGTCAGCGCCGTCGCAGCGGTCACCACGCCCACCGTCGCGTTGCCGGTTGACCACAGATAGAACGCCCAGCCTACGACCCCGACGATTAACAAACCGTTCAAGCTGACCAGACAGATATCCATGATGGTGAATATCCGCATTTCCTTTTGAAAAGTGACGCGCGCCTTCTCGATGGCGCCCTTGGCATATTCAATCTCGCGGTCATGGTGGGCAAACATCTTGACCGAATGAATGTTGCTGTAACTGTCGACCACGCGGCCCGTCACCTCTGAGCGGGCATCCGACGCGGCTTGCGACGCAACCGCCACACGCTTGATCGTCCATTGGGTCAGCACAGCATAAAGCGCGAACCACGCGACCAAGGGGATCAGCAGTTGCCAGTCCGACGTGGTTAACAAAATCGCTGCGCCGATGAGATAGGCCAGCGCATATGAAATCGCGTCAAAGACCTGAAACACGACCTCCCCCGCAGCGGGGGGCGTTTGCATGATGCGGTTGGCGATGCGCCCGGCAAAGTCATCCTCGAACCAGCCGACTGATTGCCGCAGTACCTGCCGGTGTCCGCGCCAACGGAAAAGCGTGCCGTAATTTGGCAACACAGCGTTGTTCAGGAGTAACACATGAACCGCCTGCACAGCAGGCCGCGCGATCAGGATAAGCAGCGCGACGACGATAAACTCCGTCCCATAGCTACGCCATACCTCGGCCGGGCTGCCGTCCATCAGATCGACAAGACGGCCCATATAGTAGATCAACCCGATCTCGATCGCTGCGACGACAACGGAAAGCACACCCGTGACCCAGAACACCGTTTTGAACGGCGCGCTGTAGTTGCGGAAAAAGGGCCACAGCCGCGTGGGCGGCGTGTCTTGCTCGGCGTAATCCGCATAGGGATCGACAAGATTTTCGAAAAATCGAAACATAATTCACCTGTAGGGCGCGTGTTCGCCGCCACTATAGAAAGAGCCGCGCCGAAAAGACCACAGGTTGCGTCAGCTTTCTGGCGTGTCCAACAAACTGTCGCGCGTCGCCGCAAACCCCGAAGCGATCCAGACCGCCCTAAGCTCGGCCAGCCGCCTGCCCAAAGCAGGTCCGGTGTATTCCGGCATCAAATCAGCGGCTTGCACGGGAAATACGGCAGCTTCGGCCTGCGCGATACGATCAAGCACTGCCGCATCGGGTGGCGTTTCAGACAGGTACGCACGCAGCACAACAACCGCGCGCGCCATATCGCCGCCGTCGATATGGGCAATCGCGGCCACCGTCTCTGCGCCATATGCCGCCTCTTTCAGCCGATGCAGGTGTTTCGCGTCTGCCTTGCTCAACCTCAGGCGCTGGTCGATATCCTCACCGCCAAGCGCGGCCAGCCGCGTTCGCCAGTCCACAGACATCTGCAACAGCTGTTCGAAATGCACGACCATCCCGAGCCAGCGATCATCGCTCCCCGGCAGAATTGTCCCCAAAACGCCGGTTTGGCGCATCGCCGCGACCGCTGGCGCAGGGTCCGGCGCGGTTAACAGCTTCGTAAGCTCTGCCCCGATCCGCTCTGCCGACAGGCTTTCCAACCCGTCGGTATGCGCTGCAATCGCGGCCAAAGCCTCCGGATCGAAGCCCTCGACCGGGTCCGCATACCACGCGCAAAACCGGAAATAGCGCAACGTGCGCAGGTAATCTTCGCGGATACGTTGGGCGGCATCCTCGATAAACCTCACCCGCCGGGCGCGCAAATCAACAAGACCTTCAAGCGGGTCGATCACCCGCCCCTGCGCATCCGCGTAAAGCGCGTTCATCGTAAAATCACGGCGCAACGCATCGTCGAGGATACTGTCCGAAAAAGCGACAACCGCACGTCGCCCGTCCGTTTCCACGTCCCGGCGGAAGGTCGTCACCTCGAACCCCTTACCGCCGCTGACCACGGTGACAGTTCCATGTTCCACGCCCGTCGGTACGGCTTTCAGCCCAGCGCGCGCGGCAAGAGCCATGACGCGTTCGGGCAATGCATTGGTCGACATGTCGACATCGCTATCCGCCACGCCCAAAAGCGCGTTCCGCACACAGCCCCCGACAAAATAGATCGCATGCCCGCCGTCCGTCACCGCATCGCATACGGCTTGGGCATCGGGGTCGGAAAGCCAGCGCGTGCTGGCGGGAAGGGTCACATCATACGTTCTGTCCATGCCCGCAACATACGCGCGGTTGCCCCCCAAATGTAATAGGGCCCATAAGGAACCGTGTAATAATACCGTCGCTGCCCCTGCCATCGGCGCGACTGGACCACGTAATTTTCGGCGTTGAGCACATGATCAAGTGGAACGGTAAAGACTTCCTCAACTTCGCCGGGCTCGGGGATAATTTCAAAGTCTTTTTTCACGAAGGCAATGACGGGCGTCACCAGAAAGTTGGTAACTGTCTCATGTGCGGGCAGCGTACCCAAGACGTCAACCAGATCCGAGGGCAGGCCGATTTCTTCCCGTGCCTCGCGTAGGGCTGCGGCAACGACATCCGCATCACCGCCATCCTGCTTGCCGCCCGGGAAGGCGATTTGCCCCGGATGGTGCTTTAGCGCGGACGACCGTTTGGTCAGGATAAGTTCCAACCGCCCGCCCCGTTCAACGATCGGGGCCAAAACGCCAGCTGGCCGCAATGTCCGGTTTGCCGGTGGCGTAGACCCTTTGTTAAGGTCAAAATCGGAAGACGTGACACCAGTTTGCGCCAGCGCCTTCCGAAAATGGGCGAGCTGATCAGCTGCCACTGTTGTCTTCTGCCTCGAACCCGACTGTTTTCGGGTCCAGATCATAATGCGCGCCACAGAACTGGCAGTCGGCCGTGACGCGGCCGTCGTCTGTCGTCATCGTTTCGATATCCCCCGCCGAATAGATCGACAGGCTTTGTCGCACACGATCTTCGGAGCAGGTGCAGCCAAAGCGGACCGCCTGCGCGTCGAAGACTCGCGGCATCTCTTCGTGAAACAGACGTTTCAAAAGATCTGTCGGCGGCAGGCTCGGCCCAATCAGTTCAAGCTCGTCTACCGTATCCAGCAAGACGTTGACGCGGCGCCAGTTATCCCCCTCTTCACCGTCGACCAGATCAGTGGCTTGCAGCACCTCGCCGCTACCTTCCCCTTGCGCGGCAAAGGGCGAGGCTTTGGGCATATGTTGCAGCATAACACCGCCGGCGCGCCAATGCTCATCCTCCCCCGGGGAGGTGGATTTGCCAAAGCTCAGCTCAAACCGTGTGGGCAGCTGTTCGGACTGCGCGAAATACGCCTCTGCACATTCGGACAGCGATTTACCGGTAAGCGGCGTAATCCCCTGGTAGGGGGTCATCCCGTTGCCCTGATCGATCATAATGGCAAAATACCCCTCGCCAACCTGATCAAAGGCCGGCCCATCGGTGATCCGGTCGGCATCATAGCTGGCGTAAGCGCGGATGCGCGCGGGTTCACCATCCTCCGTCGGGCCGTAGTAGTCTGTCGCAATCATGCGCACGGGCCCTTTGGATTGGACCTGCAGTTGCAATTTCCAACGCAGCTTAATGGTTTGCCCGATCAGCGCCGTAAGCAAGGCCATTTCGGCGACCAACGCTTCTACCTTGTCGGGATAGTCATGCTGACGCAAAATCCCTTCCAGCACGCCATCCAGACGCGCGACGCGCCCCCGAATATCAGAGGCATCGAGTTGAAAGGGTAGAACGGTGTCGTCCCACGCGATTTTGTTTCCTTGGGTCATTTGACTTTCCTTACCGGCAGACGGTTGGCATACCGCGTCTATATAAGGGCAACAAGCCGTGCGAAAAGGGGGAGTCATATGATGCGACGCGTTGGGGAACCGCCCATTCCGGGAAAAACATACACGTCGCGCCCCGGAGCCTATGCGATTTTGCCCCTCAAGGGTCGCTTTTTGATGACCGCCCAGCTTAGGCCACATGTTGATATTCAGTTGCCAGGCGGTGGCATTGACCCCGGTGAATCGCCTCTCCAAACGCTCCACCGCGAGGTAATGGAAGAGATTGGCTGGACCATTGCGCGCCCCCGGCGGTTGGGCGCATTCCGGCGACACGTCTATATGCCGGAGTATGACATCTGGGCCGAGAAAATTTGCCATGTCTATGTCGCCCATCCCGTCCGTCATATTGCCCCCCCGATAGAGCCTGACCACGCAACAGTTGTTCTGTCGGGGGAAGAGGCCGTTTCGGTGCTAGGCAACGATGGGGATCGGCACTTTCTTGAACGGTTTCTGGCGGCAAGGTCCTGAAATTCGAAGCAGATGCCGGAAACATCATCAGGAAAGTCAGCCGTCCCCGCATGATCTTCTAGCCGCGACGTGAGCGCGTCAAAGAAAAGCGGCCCCCTGATGGGGTGCAGATCATGTAGAACCTGATTTAGACCATTATCGTCAAGCATTTGCCCAATCGGGTCAGGACATTCCGTCACCCCGTCGGAAAGCACGATCAGACGGTCGCCAGGGTAAAGCTGGCTCGCGACTGTTTCATATTGCGCATCGGCAATCAGCCCTACGGGCAGCCCGCCTCTCCCGAAGTTTTCCAACCTGCTGTTGCGTCGCTGAATGAAGGGGTGCGGGTGGCCGGCCTGGGTTGCCCTGATCCTGCCGGTATCAAGTTCAATTTCCGCCAGAAAAAGTGTGAAATACTGCTCCGATTCCATGTCAGAGAGCACTAGGCTGTTCAGCTCGGCGATTACTTGGTCGGGCGGGCGCATTTTATACGTCCCGTCAGATTGGCGTGCCAATGCCAGGTTTTGCTCAGGTGCGACGGCGGAAAATATACCGGCCAAACGGGCGGCCATCAGAGCCGAGCTCACCCCGTGGCCGGACACATCTAGCCCGTAGATCCCGATGCTATTTCCCGCTGTGAAATATCCCACCAGATCGCCCCCTACATGCCCGCTGGACCTGAGCATCAAAGACACGGCACCCGCATCGAAGGCGCAGTAGGGTTCCTGCAAAAGGGATTTCTGAAACTTTCGCGCTTCGCCTAGGTCCCGATCCAATGCGTCATGTACGTTTTGCAACGCGTCCAGAGCTTCAGTAATGACACGGTTTTTCGACGATAATTCACGCTGCATCGTCAAAATGCGTTCGCCCGCCATAATTCGCGCGCGTAGCTCGTCAACGTTGACGGGCTTGCTGACAAAATCGTCCGCACCGCTGTCCAACCCTTTAACCACCTCGGATTTATCAGATTTTGCCGTCAGTAAAATGAAGTACCCGTAGCTGCCCTTCGAAAGTTTGCGAAACGCCTCGCAAAATTGCAGCCCTGACATACCAGGCATAATCCAATCGCTGATGATCAGATCTGGTAGATTTTGTTCGCAGACCACCAATGCTTCTTCAGCAGAGGCCGCTTCCTGCACATCGAATCCCCATCGCGACAACGTCGCCATCAAGATTCGCCGCTGCAGCGCGCTATCGTCGACAACCATAGCTGTTTTGATCGCGCGAAACCGCTGCGGCGTGTTTGGTCGGGCTATTTTTTCAATCTTGTTCTGCAACATTCAAAAGCTTTCGGCAACTTCGCCCCGAGCCTAGCCAACGACTGATTAAGATTCGGTGAAGTCCAAAAGTTTTAAAGTGATGATCGCCCTGCACGCTTTGTTAAGAATTTTGCCCCACATTGGCCGGAGAAAGAGGGCGAATCAGTGATTGACTGGGAACAGGTCGCGACCTTGCAGGCCGCTGTTGGGCGCGACGACTTCAGCACAATTATGTGCGTGTTTTTTAAGGAGGTGGAAGAAGCCAATGCTCAGCTAACGATGGGCGTAACGACCGATCAGTTTCGCGATATACTTCACTTTGTGAAGGGCAGCGCATTAAGCGTGGGGTTTGTCGAATTGTCAGAACAATGCGCGCAGGCCGAAGGCAATGTTGCCGGCAGCCATCAAATCACATCTATTTGGAAGGAGATCCTTACCAGCTATGAAAAATCGAAAGAACATTTCCTATCGAACACGGAGACCTGAAGTGCGCCTATAGAACAAATTGAGCCAAGGTTTCGTCATTCGTGATGTCCGTATAGGTAAATCCTGCGTCCTTCAGTTGCGCCAAGAACGGCCCAAAACTGTCAGGGCTGCGTGTTTCAATTCCGATCAGGACAGAGCCGAAGTTTCGCGCAGACTTCTTCAGGTATTCAAACCGACAGATGTCATCGTCCGGGCCGAGAATGCTTAAGAATTCTTTCAGCGCACCAGGGCGCTGCGGCATCCGCAGAATAAAATATTTCTTGACGCCGGAGTACCGCTGCGCCCGCTCTTTCACCTCTGGCAGACGCTCAAAATCGAAGTTTCCGCCGGATGCTACGCATACAACGGTCTTGCCCTTGATCTGGTCAGCTACTTCGCCCAGCGCCTCAATAGAAAGGGCACCAGCAGGTTCTAACACGATGCCTTCAACATTCAGCATTTCGATGATCGTGACACAGATGCGGTCTTCGGCCAGATGGATCACATCACTCTCTGCGACACGATCCAGCCGTGCGAAGTTACGTTGGCCAATTTTTGCGACCGCGGCCCCATCGACGAAACTATTGATAGGAGACACATCCACCGGTGCACCCGCGGCCAAAGCTTTGGCCAAACTAGGGGCCCCTTCAGGTTCAACAAAGCTATACCGGCACGCATTTTGAAAATAGCTGTAAACGCCGGACGAAAGACCGCCGCCACCAACGGGAAGCAGAATGTGGTCGGGCACGCGCCCTAACTGCTCCTCTATTTCAACCGCAACGGAGGCTTGCCCCTCAATGACATCTTCATCATCGAAAGGAGACAGAAAATGCGCACCCTCTTCCACGCAATACTGCTGCGCCGCGGCGAGTGTTTTGTCAAAGTAATCGCCGATCAAGCGAACCTCGACCTGAAGCCCACCGAACATCTTGGTTTTCTGAATTTTCTGTTGAGGCGTCGTAACGGGCATGAAGATCACACCTTTCACACCGAAATGACTGCACATAAATGCAACACCTTGGGCGTGATTGCCCGCGCTTGCACAAACGAAAACAGACTTCTCGGGGATCACTTTGCGCATCGCGTTGAACGCTCCGCGCAACTTATATGATCTAACGGGGCTTAGGTCTTCGCGTTTCAACCATATGTCAGCGTCGTATTTTTCTGACAGATGTTCGTTGCGCATCAAGGGGGTGGCGGGAAACACCTCTCGCATCTGTTGCGCTGCGCTGCGTGCTGCAGTTTTGAACATATCTGTCATCTCATCGACCTTCCCGTTGAATACTTGTCGATACGATTCCCAGGTGACGCGGTCAACGCAGCCTTCAATCTTGCTCACGCCTTGAAAAACAGGTACTTCGCGGTGCAAACCGAAAAGGAAACATCATGTCCGCGCCCAAAAAAGTTGTGCTCGCCTATTCTGGTGGGCTTGATACCTCGATCATCCTGAAATGGCTGCAAACCGAATATGGCTGCGAGGTGGTTACCTTTACCGCTGACCTCGGCCAAGGCGAAGAGCTTGAGCCCGCCCGCGCCAAAGCTGAAATGATGGGCGCATCCGAGATTTACGTGGAAGACGTGCGTGAAGAATTCGTGCGCGATTTCGTCTTCCCCATGTTCCGCGCCAATGCGGTCTACGAAGGCCTATATCTGTTGGGCACCTCCATCGCGCGCCCTCTGATTTCCAAACGCCTTGTTGAAATCGCCGCCGAAACCGGCGCCGATGCCGTTGCGCACGGCGCGACAGGCAAGGGCAACGATCAGGTTCGCTTCGAATTGGCGGCCTATGCGTTGAACCCCGACATCAAGGTGATCGCGCCATGGCGGGAATGGGACCTGTCCAGCCGGACTAAATTGATCGAATTTGCCGAAAAACATCAGATCCCCGTGGCGAAGGACAAACGTGGCGAAGCGCCGTTTAGCGTGGATGCGAACCTGCTGCACACCTCTTCGGAAGGCAAAGTGTTGGAGGATCCGGCCGTGGACGCGCCCGACTATGTGTACCAGCGCACCGTCTCGCCAGAGCAAGCACCAGATACGCCCGAGTATGTGGAAATCGGGTTTGAACGTGGCGATGCGGTAAGCATCAACGGCGAAGCCATGTCGCCCGCGACACTTCTGGCTAAATTGAACGAACTTGGCGGCAAACATGGCTGCGGGCGCCTTGACCTTGTCGAGGGTCGTTTTGTCGGGATGAAATCCCGCGGTATTTACGAAACGCCGGGCGGCACCTTGCTGCTTGAAGCACACCGCGGGATCGAATCAATCACTCTCGACCGTGGGGCGATGCACCTGAAGGACGAGCTAATGCCGCGCTATGCGGAGCTGATCTATAACGGTTTCTGGTACAGCCCCGAGCGCACCATGCTGCAAGCGGCGATTGATGCCTCACAAACCCATGTAACCGGTACAGTTCGACTGAAATTGTACAAAGGCCACGTGCGTACCGTCGGCCGCTGGTCGGATCATTCGCTGTATTCCGAAGCCCACGTGACATTTGAAGATGACGCTGGTGCCTATGATCAAAAAGACGCAGCGGGCTTCATTCAGCTGAACGCGCT
Source organism: Sulfitobacter sp. G5_S2_6_S6 (assembly GCF_054968505.1). Classification (NCBI taxonomy): domain Bacteria; kingdom Pseudomonadati; phylum Pseudomonadota; class Alphaproteobacteria; order Rhodobacterales; family Roseobacteraceae; genus Sulfitobacter; species Sulfitobacter sp. G5_S2_6_S6. Next base: position 391,451 of record NZ_JBQKUI010000002.1, on the reverse strand, counting down.
GCGCCTCAAGCTCTTGGCCGCACGCGATAAGCGCCTCAAAGGGTAAACAAAGAAGGCCCGGACAGGGGGATATTCTGTCCGGGCCTTCTCTTGGGTTAGAACGGTTTACTCTGCAGTAATAACCGTCATCACCAATTTACCGTCTGGCTTGATCGGGCCGTCTTCTTTGGCACCCAATGTGTATTCAAAGCCGCCGGTTTTCATGCCGCCCTCTTCGGAGTGGACCATGAGCATCAACATATCGCCGGATTTCACTTCTTCTTGCAGAATGGCGGCAACGTCGACGTTTTCACCGGCACGCAGAGGCGCGTAGCCGACAACGGGGCCGGGTTTCATCTCCGCATCTGTGCGGTGAACGACCATCCAGCCGTTTTCAGTTGCCATCACCTTATCGGCGCTGACCACACCGTTGGATACATCTTGATCCATCGCTTCGACCATCGCGTTGCTGTGTGCGGCGGCGAAGGCTGTACCCGTGGCAAGCGTGAGAGCCAGAGCGGTTGCTGTAAACATCTTCATGTTAAATCTCCTTGTTGCGTGGTTCTTCCTGATAATTCACGCAACATGAGATGATTTAGTTTCGATAAATCGAAGATTTTTACCCGAAATCACCTAAGCCGTTGATCATAAAGCTTCTGATAATGAGGAAGTGCTTTGGCACACAGCGCTTCTGCGGCAGGTTCAAGCCTGGGCAACGGCCCCTCTGCCCCTGCAAAACCGGTGCTTTTGTGCACGGCACCATACCAATGTGATGCCCAGATGCCATCTTCGGCACGTGGGCCCGCCGCCCAGGATAGCATTGCCGGATCGAAGGGCAGGTTGATGGCATCACACAGCTTACGCAGCATGCCTTCGGGGTTCGCGCGAATATCAGCGGAATCGATGACCAGCCCACCGATTTGATCGTACAGCGCGGTCTGTTGGCCATAGCCGATATCACTAAAATTCGGCGCTTCTCGTTTCGCGGTATAGCTCGCGATCACGCGGGCGGGGTGGCGTATCAGGTGGACATGCACGCAGCCCTCTGCCCAATCCATTGGAAACCCGTCAATCATATGATGGGGCATGTGTTTCATATAGCGATGCGGCGTGCCCGGCTCTGCGCAGCGCGCTGCGACGCTCAGGGGGTCGCATTCATGGCCCGCGATAATTTCATCTTTCATCGGATGATCGGCGCTGGTGGCCTTAAGATACGGCGCATAGAACGGTTCATCCATCGCGGTGAAATTGGCCCGGTTTCCGAAGCTATACATCATCGCCGTGCTCAGATTGCGCGGGCCGGACCACATTGCGATACGCATCAGGCACATTCCTTTGCGATCAGGTCTTTGTACAAGCGGCGCAGCTTTTTTGTTACCGGCCCCATGTCGCCCGTGCCAATCTGGCGGCCGTCGATCATCGCGACAGGTGTTTGCGCCCCGAATGTGCCGGTCAAGAAGGCTTCGTCGGCACCATAGGTGTCGACCAATGAATAATTCCTTTCGAAACACGGGATATTATTGGCGCGGCACAGGTTGATGACCTTCTGACGGGTGATTCCATTCATGCAGTAATCGCCGGTGCTGGTCCAAACCTCCCCTTTGCGGACGATGAAAAAGTTACAGGCGTTGGTTGTATTCACGAAACCGTTAATATCCAGCATCAGCCCTTCGTCGGCACCCGCTTTTTCCGCGGCAATACACGCGAGAATACAGTTCAATTTGGAATGACTATTTAGCTTTGGGTCCTGCGTCATCGGCAGCCCGCGCAGATGCGGTACTGTGGCCAGCCGGATCGGGCGCGGCATATTCGGGCGCGAGTGTTCCATAATGATCGTGATGGTGGGGCCCGATTGCGACAGCGACGGGTGCTGGAAGGGCCGCGTTTTTGGCCCCCGTGTGATCATCAGACGCGCGTGGGCGTCGGTGGTCATGCCATTGGCTTTTTGCGTCTCTAACAAGGCTAAAATCAGGGCGTCGCGCGTCATCCCGATGTCAAGGTCAATGGCTTTGGACGCCTCGAACAGGCGGTCAAAATGATCGTCCAGAAAGGCCCATGTACCATCATACAGCCGCAGCCCTTCCCAGATGCCATCGCCCAGCATGAAACCGCTGTCATAGACGCTGACCACGGCCTGTGCCTTGGGGACAATCTGACCGTTTAAATAGATCAAAATGTCTTCATTGCGGGCATCTTCTTCGGCTTGGTGCGTGGTGACGTGGGTTTGCATCAAATTGCTCCTTCTTTGGGGCTGACGCTAAGAACTTCGCGCCGCGGGGCCAAGGGTGAAACCGACATCACTTGGCCGTGACATCACAGGCACCTGAGTTGCGTCGCGCAGGCATTGCGGTCACCGTCAGGCAAAACAAAGGAGAGTATTCCATGGGATTTGCCACAAATATGCGCATGATCGCGTTAAGCGCCGCCATTGGTCTGGGTCTTGCAGCACAGGCGACAACCGCAAAAGCCGCCGGAACAGAGACGCTTTTGGTCGCGGGCGGCTGCTTTTGGTGCGTTGAAGCGGACTTTGAAAGCGTTAAGGGCGTGAAAGAGGTCGTATCGGGTTTTGCGGGCGGAAGCGTGAAAAACCCCACCTATAAACAGGTCGTCGCCGGCGGCACCGGGCACTATGAAGCGGCGCAGATCCAGTATGATCCGGCGGTGGTGTCTGCGGACCAGTTGCTGTCGATGTTCTTCCGGTCGGTTGATCCAACGGACGCGGGCGGGCAATTCTGCGACCGCGGCGATAGCTACCGCACCGCGATTTTTGCCGACGGTAACGGGCAGAAGGCCGCTGCAGAAAAGGCCAAGGCCGATGCGCAGGCCGCTTTGGGCAAGAACGTCGTAACCCCGATCTTGGGCAAAGCCGCGTTCTACCCCGCCGATGCCTACCACCAAGATTACTACAAAAGCGATGATCGTCTGGCCTTTACCAGCGTCGGCTTGGGTGTGAAGAAATCCGTCGCCTACAAGCGCTATCGCAACGGCTGCGGGCGCGACCAGCGCGTGAAACAACTTTGGGGTAGCGCTGCGCCCTTCGCGAAATAACGTTAACCCCGCGTTAATCGCGAGCGTTAATCTTCGTCAAAACCGTGATCCTGGATGTCCTTGAGGTCCGGGATCACATCCGCTGTCCCTTGCCGCGTGACCATCAAGGCGCCAGCTTGCATTGCCAGCGCAATCGCATCCGGCATCGACAGTTTGCGGTCCAAGGCGGCGATCAGATAGCCGGTAAACGTGTCCCCCGCCCCCGTGGTATCGATGGCTTTGACCGGATAGGCCGGAAAGCTTTGCACCGTTTTCGCCTTGTTAGAGACCCATTTGCACCCCTCAGCACCCAAGGTCACGATAATATCGTCGATCGGCAGCGCGTCGATGCGGGTGCCTGTGGTTTTTTCAAGCGCCTCTGCCTCGACCTCGTTCAACACCAGCAGATTAATGTCGGGCAGAACCTGCGCCACGATTTCAGCATCAAAGGGCGCGGCGGCATAGGCGACGCGCAGGCCCAGAGTATGCGCGGTCTGCGCGGCAAAGCGTTGGCCCAGGGTTTCGTTCTGCATCAGCAGAAAGTCACCGGGCGATGCCTCTGCCAGGGCGGCCCCGATCATCTGGGTGGTGATCTGGTGATTGGCCCCTGAAAACAACACGATAGAGTTTTCGCCATCCTCGGCCACGCAGATATTCGCGTGACCGGTGGCCGTGTCGATCAAGCTGATATGCTGCGTTTCGACGCCGTATTCCAGCAAGCGGTCCACGGTCCATTTACCGTCCGGCCCCACGGCGCCGATATGCATAACGCGCGTTCCGGCGCGGGCGGCGGCGACCGACATATTGGCCCCCTTCCCGCCCAACCCTTGCCGGAAATCATGCGCGGCAATCGTTTCCCCCGGCGCCGGCAGATGCCGCAGATAGTAGAAATTATCCGCGTTGATAGAGCCGAGGTTCCAGATCATTCGCCGACCTTACAGGCCGCCAGAATAGCCATGTTCAGGATGTCATTCGCGGTGGATGTGGTTGAACAGATCTGGATCGACTTGTCCAACCCCGTCAGGATCGGGCCGATTACTGTGGCCCCCGCCATTTCCTGCATCAATTTGACCGAGATACTGGCCGAATGCCGCGCCGGCACGACGAGGATATTCGCAGGCCCTGTCAGCCGCGAGAACGGATAGTTCTTCTGGCTTTCGGCATTCAGCGCCACATCCACGGTCATTTCGCCTTCGTATTCGAAATCGACCCCGCGTGCGTCCAGCACATCTGGGGCACGCTGCATCTTTTCTGCTCGCTCGGAAACCGGATAGCCAAAGGTAGAGAAGCTAACGAAGGCAACCCGCGGCTCAAGCCCCATGTGGCGGGCGACCTTGGCCCCTTTTTCAGCAATATTCGCAAGGTCTTCTTCGTTCGGCCATTCATGCACCAGCGTATCGCCGATGAACACAATCCGCCCCTTGTGCAGCAGCGCAGTGATCCCGACGGCGCCGTGTTTTGCATTTGCATCGAACACGTGGTTTAGCCGTTCAAGCACATGGGCGGATTTGCGGGTTGCACCGGTCACCAGACCATCGCCATGCCCGTGCGCCAACATCAAGGCGGCAAAGACGTGGCGGTCACGGGCGGCCAGACGGTGGATGTCCTTGCTGTCCGACCCTTTGCGCTGCAAGCGATTGTAAAGGAATGACTTATACGTCTCCAGGTGCTGGGTATTGGCCGCATTCACGACCTCAAGCTCGCGGTAGGCATCCTCCATCCCCGCCGCCGTCAGCTTGGCCTTTACGTCGTCAGCGCGTCCGACCACCAGCGCCTTGCCCAGCCCGGAGCGTTGATACATCACCGCAGCCCGCAGAACCTTGGGGTCATCCCCTTCGGCAAAGATCATCCGCGCCTGATTAGCACGGGCACGGGCGTTGATCCCGCGCAGGATATTCGCCGTCGGGTCCATCCGCGACTTCAGGCTCAGCTCGTAGGCATCCATATCGATGATCGGGCGCCGCGCGGCGCCGGTGTCCATACCTGCACGTGCAACAGCAGGCGGAATACGATGGATCAGACGCGGATCGAACGGCGTCGGAATGATGTAATCCCGACCAAAGCTCAGGTTCTTGCCATAGGCCAGCGCCACTTCGTCCGGCACATCCTCGCGTGCCAGATCGGCCAAAGCGTGGGCGCAGGCGATCTTCATCTCGTCGTTGATGGCGCGGGCGTGGATATCCAGCGCCCCGCGGAACAGGTAAGGAAAGCCCAAAACGTTGTTAACCTGATTGGGGTAATCGCTGCGGCCCGTGGCGACAATCGCATCGGGGCGTACCTCGTGCGCTTCCTCCGGCGTGATTTCAGGATCGGGGTTCGCCATCGCGAAGATCACCGGATTATCCGCCATGCTGGCGACCATCGCGGGCGTCACCGCCCCTTTGACCGACACACCCAGGAACACATCCGCGTTCTTCATTGCCTCTTCCAGCGTGCGCAGCTCGGTCTGCGCGGCATGGGCCGACTTCCACTGGTTCATACCCTCGGTACGGCCCTGATAGATCACACCTTTTGTATCGCACATGATACAGTTGTTATGCTTGGCCCCCATCGCCTTGAGCAGTTCAAGACAGGCGATCCCCGCCGCCCCCGCACCGTTCAACACGATCTGCACATCTTCGATCTTCTTGCCCGAAATGCGCAAAGCGTTCAGCAGACCCGCAGCACAGATCACCGCGGTGCCGTGCTGGTCGTCGTGAAAGACGGGAATATCCATCTCTTCTTTCAGACGCTGTTCGATGATGAAACATTCCGGCGCCTTGATATCCTCAAGGTTGATCCCGCCGAACGTCGGCCCCATCAGCTTGACCGCGTTGATGAATGCCTCTGGGTCTTCGGTGTCCAGCTCGACGTCGATCGAATTCACGTCGGCGAACCGTTTGAACAGCACCGACTTGCCCTCCATCACCGGTTTCGACGCCAGCGCACCAAGGTTGCCCAAGCCCAAAACAGCAGTGCCGTTGGAAATCACCGCGACCATATTGCCCTTGTTGGTATAGTCATATGCCAGCTCGGGATTTTCGGCGATCGCTTCACAGGGAACGGCAACACCGGGGGAATAGGCGAGGCTCAGATCCCGCTGGGTCGTCATCGGGACGGTTGCGGTGATTTCGAACTTGCCCGGCGTGGGTTCAAGGTGAAAGGCGAGCGCCTCTTCGGACGTGATGCGGTTTTTGGTCACTAGAACGGCTTTCCTCATGGTTTCCCGCTTGATATCGCCGATCGGCCCCTCACACAATCATGATGGCGCTCACGGTTTGCACGACGTCGCGGCGACGCCGCGCGTGCAACGCCGGTCCGCCCTTTCGTCCGGAGGCGCGGTTTTGTACACAACGTTAACTCGAACCGGGGGCGCAGGGTGACCGAAGAAAAAATCACGCCAATGATGGCGCAATATCTAGAGCTTAAATCCCAGTACGCCGAAGCGCTGCTGTTCTACCGCATGGGCGATTTCTACGAGATGTTCTTTGACGATGCCGTCGCCGCGGCTGAAGCACTGGATATCGCGCTGACCAAACGCGGCAAACACGGGGGCGAAGACATCCCCATGTGCGGCGTTCCGGTGCATGCCGCCGAAGGGTATTTGCTGACGCTGATCCGCAAGGGCTTCCGCGTGGCGGTCTGCGAACAGATGGAAAGCCCGGCGGAGGCGAAGAAACGCGGCTATAAATCCGTGGTCAAACGCGATGTCGTGCGGCTGGTCACCCCCGGCACATTGACCGAGGAATCCCTGCTCGAAGCGCGGCGCCACAACTATCTGGCCGCATTTGCAGAGGTCCGCGACGGTCATGCGCTGGCCTGGGTCGATATTTCGACCGGCGCGTTTCACGTGATGCCCCTGACCCTGTCGCGCCTTGGCCCCGAACTGGCCCGCCTGTCCCCGTCAGAGCTGATCGTGTCAGAAGCGAAAGAGGCTGATTTACGCGAATTAGTCTCTGATTTCGACATCGCGCTGACCCCTATCGCACGCTCTGCCTTTGACAGCAGCAGCGCCGAAAAACGGGTCTGCGATCTGTTCGGCATCGGGTCGCTCGACGCCTTCGGCAGTTTTGAACGGGCTGATATCTCGGCTATGGGCGCGATCATCGACTATCTCGAGATTACACAGAAGGGCAAACTCCCCCTCCTGCGCCCGCCGCAGAAAGAGGCCGAGGCCCGCAGCGTGCAGATCGACGCTGCCACACGTCGCAATCTTGAACTGACACATGCGCTGACCGGTGGTCGCGCCGGTACGCTGTTATCCGTTATGGACAAGACAGTGACCGCCGGTGGCGCCCGGCTGCTGGAACGGCGTATTTCGTCACCTTCCCGTGTGTTAGAGACGATTCAATCCCGTCTGGACGCGATCAGCTTTGCCTATGACACACCGTCGATCCGAAATGACATCCGCCAGCATCTGCGCAACGTCCCTGATCTGGACCGCGCCCTGTCGCGCCTGTCACTGGACCGTGGCGGCCCCCGTGACCTTGCCGCCATCCGCAACGGCCTGACCGAAGCCAGCCATCTGGCCGACAAGATGCAAGCCGCCGCCCTGCCCGATCTGCTGGCGCAGGCCGCCAAAGGGCTTACCGGCCATGACAGCCTGATTGATCTGCTCGACGATGCGCTGATCGCCGAACCACCCCTGCTGGCCCGCGACGGCGGCTTTATCGCGCCGGGCTATGACGCCGAACTGGACGAGGTGCGCACCCTGCGGGACGAAGGCCGCAGCGTCATTGCCCAGATGCAGCAGGATTTCATCACGCTCACCGGTATCTCGACGTTGAAGATCAAACACAACAACGTGCTTGGGTATTTCGCCGAAGTCACAGCGACCCACGCCGAGAAAATGCTGTCGGCGCCGCTGTCCGATACCTTTATCCACCGTCAGACCACCGCCAATCAGGTCCGTTTCACAACCGTGGAACTGTCCGAGATGGAGACAAAGATCCTCAACGCGGGCAACCACGCACTGGAGATTGAAAAGCGGCTCTATGAAACGTTGAAACGCGCGATTCTGGATCACTCCGGCCCGATCGGTGTCGCCTCGGCTGGATTGGCCGAGATTGATCTGGCCACCGGTCTGGCCGATCTGGCGCAGTCCGAAAACTGGGTGAAACCCCGAGTCGACAATTCACGTGCCTTCGACATTCAGGGGGGCCGCCATCCGGTCGTGGAACGCGCCTTGGCCCAGCAATCCGGCAGCCCCTTTATCGCCAACGATTGCACCCTGTCGGCCGATGGCGACAACGCGAATATCTGGCTGCTGACCGGCCCTAACATGGCGGGTAAATCGACCTTCCTGCGGCAGAACGCGATCATCGCCCTGATGGCGCAAATGGGCAGCTACGTGCCTGCCGCCACCGCGCACATCGGCCTGATCAGCCAGATTTTCAGCCGTGTCGGCGCCTCTGACGATCTGGCACGGGGCCGTTCCACGTTTATGGTCGAAATGGTCGAAACCGCCGCAATCCTCAATCAGGCGGACGACCGCGCGCTTGTGATCCTGGATGAAATCGGGCGCGGCACGGCGACCTATGACGGCTTGTCCATCGCTTGGGCCACGCTGGAACACCTGCATGATATCAACCGCTCTCGCGCTTTGTTCGCGACGCACTACCATGAAATGACCGCGCTTTCGAACAAGCTGGGCGGGGTCGATAACGCCACCGTCGCGGTCAAGGAATGGGACGGAGAGGTGATCTTCCTGCACGAGGTCCGCAAAGGCGCCGCCGATCGGTCCTACGGTGTGCAGGTCGCGCAATTGGCCGGCCTGCCGCCTTCCGTCATCGCGCGCGCACGCGTCGTGCTTGAAGCGTTGGAAAAGGGCGAACGCGAAGGCGGCGCGACGCAGAAAACCCTGATCGACGACCTGCCCCTGTTTGCCGTGGCACCGGCACCTGCGCCTCAACCAAAACAAAGCTCCAAGCTCGAAGAAACGCTGGCCGAGATTATCCCCGACGAGCTCTCTCCACGTGAAGCGCTCGACCTGCTCTATAAATTGAAAGAGGCGGCCAAAACCTGACCGCCTCCCTCGCTTCCAAATGGTGCTAAATCCTCCCCGAAGGGCCGCTCTATCCCGGGCGTTTACCCTGCGGGGGTAGAGGAAACGCCAACCTGCGCCGGACGCAGCAGACGGTCGTGCAACATGAAACCTTCGGCGGCGACCTGGATAATATCGCCTGCTTTGGTGTCTGGCACGGGTGCCTCGAACATCGCCTGATGATGCTGCGGATCGAACTTGTCACCCACTGCGGGCGAGATAACTTCGATGCCGTGCTTCTTGAACACGCTCAGCAACTCGCGCATCGTCAGCTCGATCCCTTCCAGCAATGGGCCGGAGATGGTGCGCTGCTCTTCTGTAGCGGCTTCCAAGGCGCGTTTCATATTGTCGTAGACCGGCAGCATGTCGCGCGCCAGTTTCGACCCGCCATAGTTTTCCGCCTCGCGACGGTCCTTGTCGGATCGTTTGCGCGCGTTCTCTGCGTCGGCCAGGGCCCGCATGAAACGGTCTTTCAGCTGGTCACGCTCGGCACGCAATTCGTCCAGTTCCAGCGCTTCGTCGTCAATTTCGGACATCTCGTCGGCATAGGCTTCGGCCTCTGCGTCATCGATATCATCCAGAAATTCGTTCTCTTTCGGCTCTGCCATAATTCACCTCTAGCTGCGGTTCGAAATCAGCTTTCCAACCAGCTGCGCCGTGTAATTCACAATCGGCACGATACGTCCATAATTAAGGCGCGTGGGGCCGATCACACCGACCGCCCCGATCACCTTACGATCAGCGTTCATATAAGGGGAAACGACCAGAGAGGAACCCGAAAGTGAAAAAAGTTTATTCTCAGAACCAATAAAAATGCGCACACCGTCGCCCGCGTCGGCCAATTCGAGGAATTCCGCGATATCCCGCTTGCGTTCAAGGTCGTCAAACAGCTGGCGGATCAATTCGACGTTCTCGGCCTCGCCTTCGGTGTTGATCAGATTCGACCGTCCGCGCACGATCAACCGCTCGGGGGATTCCCCTTCGCCCTGCCACAGCGCCAGACCGCTTTCTACAAGCTGCTGCGCAAGAACGTCGATCTGCTGGCGCCGCTGGCTGATCTCATGCGCGATGGTGCGCTGCAATTCCGAGATGGTTTTCCCCTCGACCAGCGCATTCAGGAAATTCGCGGCTTCACGCATGCTGCTGGGGGTCTGGCCCGGCGGCGGTGTGAACAATCGGTTCTCCACGTGACCGTCGGAAAAGACTAGAACGACCAGCGCCCTATCGTGAGACAGTGAAACAAATTCGATATGCTTGATCGGCGCCTCGTGCTTGGGCGTCAGCACAAGCGAGGCGCCCTGGGTCACGCCGGACAGCGCCGACCCCACCCGATCAAGAATGCCGCTGACATCGGCGTTGTTGCTGCCAACGGTCGCGTCGATCTTTTCACGGTCCGTCTCGGTTGGATCGCCGATCTCGATCATGCCGTCGACGAACATGCGCAGCCCCATCTGCGTCGGGATACGACCGGCGCTGACATGGGGGCTGCCGAGCAGGCCCATATATTCAAGATCCTGCATCACATTACGGATCGTCGCCGCACTGACCTTTTCGCTGAAATCACAGGTCAGCGTGCGCGACCCCACGGGATCGCCATTCGCCAGATAGCCTTCGACCACGCGGCGGAACACCTCGCGCGAACGGTCGTTCATCTCGTCTAAAACTGTAGGTGTTTTGTCCATAGTGGGAGAAGTATGTGCGACAGGGGGCAAACGTCAATCGGGGTTGCATCGCGCCGCAACGCAGAGTTATCCCCAATGGCAAATGGAAAAGGAAATACCTATGCGCCCCTCTGGTCGGAAACTTGACGAACTGCGTGCCGTATCGATTGAAACGGGATTCACCAAACACGCCGAAGGATCGGCCCTGATCAAGATGGGCGACACCCACGTGCTGTGTACCGCCACGATCGAGGACCGCGTGCCGCCCTTTATCAAGGGTTCCGGTCTGGGCTGGGTCACGGCAGAATACGGCATGCTGCCCCGTGCCACCAACACCCGTATGCGCCGCGAGGCGGCCATGGGCAAACAAGGGGGCCGTACCGTTGAAATTCAACGCCTTATCGGTCGCGCTCTGCGCGCCGGCGTGGATCGCAGTGCCTTGGGCGAACGTCAGATCACCATCGACTGTGACGTACTGCAGGCCGACGGCGGCACGCGTTGTGCCTCTATCACGGGGGGTTGGGTCGCGTTGAAACTGGCGGTGAACAAGCTGATGAAGGCGGGCGACGTGGTCAGCGACCCGCTGGTCGATCCGGTCGCCGCGATCAGCTGCGGCATCTATGCGGGCCAGCCGGTGCTTGACCTTGATTACCCCGAGGATTCCGAAGCAGGCGTCGACGGTAACTTTATTATGACCGGCAGCGGCAAACTGATCGAGATCCAGATGAGCGCCGAAGGCTCCACCTATTCGCGCGACCAGATGAACCAGCTGATGGACCTCGCCGAAAAAGGCGTGGCAGAGCTGGTCGAGAAGCAGAAGGCAGCCACCGCATGACCCGTAAATTCACCGGCGACCAGATTCTGGTCGCCACCCACAACGCTGGCAAGCTGCAGGAAATGACCGAGCTTTTCGCCCCCTTCGGCGTCACCGTCAAAGGTGCCGCCGAGATGAATCTGGGCGAGCCGGAGGAAACCGAAAACACTTTCATCGGCAACGCCCGCATCAAAGCACGTGCGGCGGTGGCGGCAACGGGCCTTCCCGCGCTTGCAGATGACTCCGGGATCGAGGTCGAAGCGCTGGACAATGCCCCCGGCGTCTATACCGCCGATTGGTCCGAAACGCCCAACGGCCGCGATTTCGTCATGGCGATGACCAAGACCCATAGGTTGCTGGAAGAGGCAAACGCCCCCCACCCGCGCCGCGCGCGGTTCTGCGCGACACTGGTTTTGGTCTGGCCCGACGGACATGAAGAGATTTTCGAAGGCCGCGTGAACGGCACGCTTGTCTGGCCGATCCGCGGCGACGTCGGTCACGGCTATGACCCGATGTTCCAACCCGACGGGCACGAACAGACCTTTGGCGAAATGTCCGCCGACGCCAAGAACGCAATCAGCCACCGTGCGGACGCTTTCGCCAAACTGATCTCTGCCTGCTTTGACTGAGGATTGGCGCCAGGGGGGCTTTGGCCTTTATATCCATTGGCCGTTTTGCGAGGCGAAGTGCCCCTATTGTGATTTTAACAGCCATGTTAGTCGCACAATCAACCAACGGGCCTGGCGCGATGCCTATCTGGCGGAGCTTGAACGCGGCGCCGCCGAAACCCAAGGGCGCGTCTTGAACGCCGTCTTTTTCGGCGGCGGCACCCCAAGTCTGATGGACCCGGATGTCGTCGCTGATGTCATCGCCGCGATCCGTCGACTGTGGCCCACGGCCAATGATCTGGAAATCACGCTCGAGGCGAACCCCGGTTCGGTTGAAGCCGACCGTTTTTCAGCCTTCCGTCAGGCGGGCGTCAACCGCATTTCAATGGGGATACAGGCCTTGAATGATGCGGACCTGAAACGTCTGGGCCGCATCCATACGGTTGACGAAGGGCTTGCCGCTTTTGACATCGCCCGCAACACCTTTGAACGCGTCAGTTTTGATCTGATCTATGGTCGCCAGAACCAGGGTTTGGCCGACTGGCAGACCGAACTGAAACAGGCCCTATCCCTAGCGATAGACCATATGTCGCTGTATCAACTGACCATCGAACAAGGCACCGCATTTGGCGATCGCTATGCGGTGGGAAAACTACGCGGACTGCCCAGCGATGATCTGGGTGCCGATATGTATGCGGCCACTCAGGATATTTGCGGCGAGATGGGCATGCCCTCTTACGAGGTATCAAACCACGCCCGCGACGGGGCGCAATCGCGGCACAACCTGATCTACTGGCGCTACGGTGATTATCTTGGCATCGGTCCGGGGGCCCACGGGCGCCTGACCCAAAACGGCAATCGCTTTGCGACCGAGTGTTTTAGTAACCCCAAACGCTGGCTTGCCGCTGCTGCCAGCGGTGCCACCGAAAAGCCCCGCGAGCTTTTGACGACCGAAGATCAGGGGAGCGAGTTTCTGATGATGGGGCTTCGTCTGAAAGAAGGCGTGGACCTGCGCCGGTACGAGGCGCTTTCCGGCGCACCGCTTTCGGCAAAAAAAATCACCCAGATGCAGGACATCGGGATGATTTCTAGGGATAAAGACCAGCTTTATGTGACGGATCAGGGCTTTATGGTGCTAAACGCGATCCTGGCCGAACTTTTGTCGGATTAAGAGGCCGACAGGCGTTGGCAAAGCTCGTCCAGCTCGTCCATCGTCGTGTAGTGCAGCACCATCTGGCCCGCCTCCTGTCCCGGCTTGTGGTTCAGGGTTACCTTCAAACCAAGGTTCGCTGACAAATCCCCTTCAAGCGCGCGGGTATCCGCGTCTTTTTCGTTCGAGGATTTGGCCGCCCGCTTGTTTGGACCTTCATTCTCGGCTTGCTGCTCTTTCTTGATCAGCGCCTCGGCCGCACGCACCGACAAGCCGCCGGCGATAATCTGTTTGGCCAGCTTTTCAGGGTTCTTCGACGGCACCAAGGTCCGGGCGTGGCCCGCTGTCAGATCGCCCTGACGCACCATTTCCAGTACATTTTCGGGCAAGTTCAGCAAGCGTAGTAAGTTCGCGATATGACTGCGGCTTTTGCCCAAGGCTTCCGCCATCTTCTCTTGCGTGTGTCCAAAACGGTCCATCAGCTGACGATAGCCCGCCGCTTCCTCGATCGAATTGAGGTCCGCCCGCTGGATGTTCTCGATAATCGCAACTTCGAGAACTTCAACATCGGTGAATTCGCGCACGATGATCGGAAGCTCGTGCAGCTGCGCCATCTGCGACGCGCGCCAACGGCGTTCACCCGCGACAATTTCGAACGTCCCATCATCGCGGCGGCGTACGATCAGCGGCTGGATAACGCCCTTTTCGCGGATAGAGTTTGCAAGATCGTCCAAATCCTGCGGATCAAACCGCTTGCGCGGCTGCTCCGGATTGGGAGAAATCTTTTCAATAGGAACATACTGTTCCGCCGCGCCTTCTGATGCCACCGTTTGTGTCTCCGCTACGTCCGCCATCAAAGCTGACAATCCTCGACCCAAACCGCGCCGTTTGTCTTTATCTGCCATTGCCTGACCCCTTATTTATACGGCACTATTTGCCAGTACTTCTTTCGCCAGATCGCGGTACGCTTTGGCACCTTTCGACCCGCTATCGTAACTTAGAACCGGCATCGCGTAACTGGGTGCCTCACTGACCCGTACGTTGCGCGGAATAACGGTTCTATATACCAGTTCGCCCAGATTGCTTCGGGCGTCCTGCTCAACCTGTTGCGACAGGTTGTTCCGCTGATCATACATCGTCAGCAAAATTCCTTCGATCCGCAGATCTTTGTTCCCGCTTTGGCGCACTTCGCGGATGGTCAGCATCAGCTGCGACAATCCTTCAAGCGCGAAAAACTCGCTTTGCAGCGGGACAAGCACAGAATGCGCCGCGATCATCGCGTTCACCGTCAGCAAGTTCAGCGATGGCGGGCAATCAATCAGAATGTAGTCGAAGGCGTAGCTGTCCATCTGCGTCTGCCGCAGGGCGTCGTGCAAAAGAAAACTACGCTTTTCATTAGCGATCAATTCCATATCTGCGGAACTGAGATCGACAGTGGCGGCAACGATATGCAGGCCTTCTGTCTCGGTCGTCATAATCACTTGATCAAGGTCGATATCCTCAAGCAAAAGCTCGTAGGTCGTAAATTCCCGATCATCCAGTTCAATGCCCAGACCAGTTGACGCGTTGCCCTGCGGATCAAGGTCAATCACCAGAACGCGCTGCTTCTGCTCAACCAAAGCCGCCGCGAGGTTGATCGTCGTCGTGGTCTTACCCACTCCACCCTTCTGGTTCGCAATCGCAATAATTTTGGGCCCCGAAGGTCGAGACAGATCAGACATGTTTGATTTCCTTGATCTTAAGAATTGCGGCGGATGGGTTCGTCTGGCTCTGGATCGCGTCGCAGGTATATGCCCAGGTCTCTTTCGCGGCGGCATCCTCTGCGCGCCAGTTCTCCCCCTTCGGGAAAAGCGCAGTGCCAGAAGGTGAAAGATGACGATCTGCAAAGCCGAGCAAAGCAGTCAAGTCGGACAGGGCGCGCGCGCTTAGTACGTCTGCTTCCAAGGGTTCAATCTCTTCAATCCGCGCGTTCGCCACCGTTGCGTTCAGCTCAAGCTCCCGAATGGCTGTTCTCAGGAACGCGCATTTACGCTGGTCGCTTTCGACCAAGGTAAATTTCGTCGCACGCTTCTCTTGCTGCGACATCAGCGCCACGACAATTGCCGGAAAACCGCCACCGCTTCCAAGATCTACCCAATGGTCCGCATTGGGCGCGTGGGAATAGATTTGTAGTGAATCGAGAATGTGGCGCTCCCACATCTCGGGGACGCTCGGCTTGGAAATCAGATTAATCTTCGCGGTCCATTTCTCGACCAGTTGCGAGAAACGCTGAAGCTTCTCCAATGTTTCACGTGAAACATCCTCCTCAAAAGCGCCCATCATGCAGACTTCTTCTGGCTGCCGCGCTTGAGGTGAGACAGAAGCAGCGTCAAGGCGGAGGGCGTCATACCGTCAATTCGGGCCGCCTGTGCGAGGTTGGTCGGGCGTGTCAGCGACAGCTTCGAGGTAAGCTCATTTGACAGTCCGTCGATGGCTTCATAATCAAAATTCGCGGGAATAACATGCGCCTCATCCTTCTGGAGGAGGTCGATATCCCGTTGCTGACGCGCGATATAGTTTGCATATAGCGCATCCCGCTCGACCTGACGGCGAATTTCGGGTTCTACCGTTTCAAGCTCTGGATTAATCAAAACGATCTGCTCGAATGTCACATCCGGAAATGCCAACAGTTGGAAACCGGTCCGCTTCGTTCCGTCCTGGCTAACCTTGATCCCTGCCGCCTCGATCGCCTTTGATGCATAGGGCGTTTTCGTGAGCTCTGCCATCGCCGCGTCGATCTTAGCCATTTTGGCGTTAAAGTGCGCAACCCGCTCTTGCGATACGCAGCCCAAGGCGATCGCCAAAGGCGTGAGGCGCTGGTCAGCATTATCAGCACGAAGCGACAAACGGAATTCGGCGCGAGAGGTGAACATGCGATAGGGCTCTGTCACACCCCGGGTGGTCAGGTCATCAATCATCACGCCAATATAGCTATCGGCGCGGCTGAACGTCACCGGCTCTTTACCCTGTGCTGAAAGCGCCGCGTTCAATCCGGCAACCAAACCTTGTGCTGCAGCTTCTTCATAGCCGGTGGTACCGTTGATCTGACCAGCGAGATATAGGCCAGGCACAGTCCTCACGGAAAGGGCCAGATCAAGGGCGCGGGGGTCGACATAGTCATATTCAATCGCATAACCGGGCTGGATGATTTCTACATTTTCCAACCCAACCATCGACCGCACATAGGCAAGCTGAACATCCTCAGGCAGCGAGGTCGAAATACCATTGGGGTAGATGGTGTGGTCATCGGCGCCCTCAGGCTCCAGGAAAACTTGGTGCGAGGTTTTGTCAGCGAAGCGGACAACTTTATCTTCAATCGACGGGCAGTATCGCGGCCCTACCCCATCTATAAGCCCCCCGTACATAGCGGAGCGCGACAGGTTATCGCGAATAATTTGATGCGTTTTTTCATTGGTATGCGTAATACCGCAGGAGATTTGCGGTGCCGACGTCGCCTCTGACAAGAAAGAGAACAAGACAGGCTCATCATCCCCGGGTTGCGATTCCAGCTTCTCCCAGTCAATCGTCCGCCCGTCCAAACGCGGTGGCGTTCCCGTCTTCAGACGCCCGAGTGGCAAGTTGAACGAATCAATGCGGTTTGCCAGGTCGACGGAGGCTTTATCGCCCATCCGACCGCCGGAGCGCGACACATCCCCAATATGGATGACCCCGCGCAAGAAAGTCCCAGTCGTCAAAACAACCGCAGCCGCAGCGATCTGTTCACCATCGGCAAGAACGGCACCAGAAACCTTACCATTATCGAGAATGAAGTCGGTCACCTCACCCTCTACGATGGTCAGATTCTCCTGGCGTTCGGTCTCGGCCAGCATTTCTTTCCGATAGATAGCACGGTCAGCTTGCGCCCGCGGGCCTTGCACAGCGGGCCCCTTGCGGCGATTCAAAAGACGGAACTGGATGCCGGCTTTATCCGCGACACGACCCATAACACCATCGAGCGCGTCAATCTCGCGCACCAAATGCCCCTTACCCAGTCCACCGATAGCCGGATTGCAGGACATCACCCCGATCCCATCGCGCGACATCGTGATCAAAGCAGTATTCGCGCCCATACGCGCGGATGCGTGGGCCGCTTCGGCTCCGGCATGGCCGCCACCGATAACTATCACGTCAAAATGTTTCACGTGAAACACTCCATCTATTTTCCCAAGCAAAAGCTCGAAAAGATTACATCCAGCAGGTTCTCAACGTCAATTCGGCCTACCAGCGCCTCAAGTGCGCGAATCGAATGGCGCAGTTCTTCTGATGCTATATCATATTGATCGGGGCCGTGATCCAGAACCAACATCGCAGCGGCTAATCCCTCGGCTGATTTCTGCAATGCAACGCGGTGACGTTCGTGCGTCGCAAGGCCGGCATTCAGACTTCGCGCGCCAAGGATGGTCTGTATTCTTTCTATCAGCTGCGGTACGCCCTGCCCTGTCACACCAGATATAGCTTTGTCAGCGCTATCGCGTAAGTCAGCCTTTGGTCGTAGGACGATATCATCCGCAACCGCGGCAACGGGCAGCTCCTCACCCTCTTCAACCAAAAACACGCGCAGGTCAGCTTGCTCGCCGCGGGTTTTCGCGCGGTCGATCCCGATGGCTTCGACCTCGTCTGCCCCTTCGCGCAAGCCCGCCGTATCCAGCAAGGTCACCGGCAGGCCACCAAGGTCCATCCGGACCTCGATCACGTCGCGCGTCGTACCCGCCACGGCAGAGGTGATCGCCGCATCGCGCCCCGCCAATGCGTTCAACAAAGTCGATTTCCCGGCGTTGGGCCGGCCGATGATCGCGACCTCAAAACCCGTTCGGATACGTTCCGCCGTATGGGTACCGGCGATTTCAGCCAGAATATCGGCGTTCACCGCATTCAGCAGTTCCGTAACCTCGGGCGAGACGTCGACGGGAACGTCTTCATCCGCGAAATCGATGGTCACCTCAAGCAGAGCGGCTGCGCGGATCAGTTTTTCGCGCCAGATATCGACCTTTTGACCCAAGTGCCCGGACAAAACGCGCAATGCTTGTTTTCGCTGGGCTTCGGTCTCTGCCTCGATGAGGTCACCCAAACCCTCAACCTGCGTGAGATCCAGCTTGCCATTCTCCATCGCACGGCGGGTAAATTCGCCCGGCTCGGCAAGGCGCGTGCCGTCAAAACCAGAGAGCAGCGCCAGTACCGCACGCACCACGGCGATGCTCCCATGTAAGTGAAGCTCGACCGTGTCTTCGCCTGTAAAGCTGTTCGGACCTTCGAAGGTCAGGACAAGCGCACGATCAATGACCTGTCCATCGGCGTCACTAATTGCCCGCACGGCGGCCACCCGCGGGGCGGGCAACGGCTGCGCGATGGTTTCAGCGATGAAAAACGCCTGCGGGCCCGAGATACGAATGACGCAAACACCGGCCCGCCCCTGCGCTGTGGCTTGGGCGAATATCGTATCCATATCATTTAACCCACTGATTTAAGTGAATATTTAGCTATTCATTGAGTCGAAGAAATCGGAGTTCGTCTTGGTTTGCTTCAACTTCCCGATCAGGAATTCAATCGCATCCGTCGTGCCCATCGGGTTCAGAATACGACGCAACACAAAGGTCTTTTGCAGATCGTTTTTGTCGACCAGCAGATCCTCTTTCCGCGTACCGGACTTCAGAATATCGATCGCAGGGAAGACGCGCTTGTCCGCAATCTTGCGATCCAGCACGATTTCAGAGTTACCGGTCCCTTTGAATTCTTCAAAGATCACCTCGTCCATGCGGCTGCCGGTGTCGATCAGCGCGGTGGCGATAATGGTCAGCGACCCACCCTCTTCGATGTTCCGTGCGGCACCGAAGAAACGTTTGGGGCGCTGCAGCGCGTTGGCATCAACACCACCGGTCAGAACCTTACCCGACGACGGCACAACAGTGTTGAACGCGCGGCCCAGACGGGTGATCGAATCCAGCAAGATCACAACGTCGCGCTTATGCTCGACCAGACGTTTCGCCTTTTCGATAACCATTTCAGACACGGCCACGTGGCGCGTTGCAGGCTCGTCGAAGGTCGAAGAAACAACCTCCCCTTTGACACTACGCTGCATATCAGTGACTTCTTCAGGGCGTTCGTCAATCAGCAGAACGATCAAGTAACACTCGGGGTGGTTCTGTTCGATCGAATTCGCGATGTTTTGCAGCAGAACCGTTTTACCGGTCCGTGGCGGCGCCACGATCAAGCAGCGCTGGCCCTTACCGATGGGCGATACCAGATCGATGATACGCGAGGACCGGTCCTTGATCGTCGGATCATCGACTTCCATCGTCAAACGTTCATCAGGGTAAAGCGGCGTCAGGTTTTCAAAGGCGACCTTGTGGCGCGCTTTTTCCGGCTCTTCAAAGTTGATCTTGGTGACATCTGTCAGCGCGAAATACCGCTCCGCATCATCTGGCGCTTTGATCAGCCCTTCGATTGTGTCGCCGGTGCGCAGCGAGTGCTGGCGGATCATCTCGGGCGAGACGTAAATGTCATCGGGGCCCGGCAAATAGTTCGCTTCGGGCGACCGCAGGAAGCCAAACCCGTCCTGCAACACTTCCAGCACACCATCGCCCGAGATTTCCCAGCCTTCATCCGCACGTTCGCGCAGGATCTGGAACATCATTTCGCCTTTACGCATGGTCGATGCGTTTTCGATCTCAAGCTCTTCGGCCATCGCCAGAAGATTCTTGGGCGTCTGCGCCTTTAGATCGGCAAGGTTAAGTGTTTCAGTTGTCATGGAAATATCCTGTTCCGATTCCGTAATGCGGGCGGGTCGTGTCATAAAAATGGGCAGATGTATACGGTCCCCGGACGGGGTGCAGGAAACACATACTCAGAATGGCGGGTTTCGTCAATCAGCTTAGAATTTCACGACGACCGAGACTACAATGATGATCATCAGCAGCGTCGGGACCTCGTTCATGATCCGGTAACGTTTACCGCTCAGCCGGTTCTCCCCCGCTGCAAAGGCCTTCACACGCCCGACAAGCCACCCGTGGAACCCCGTCATCGCAAATACGCTTGCCCCCTTCGTCCAGGGCCACACAGCGGCCCAGTCGACGATGCCCGGTGTGAACACCAGCGCCAGCCCGAAAATCCAGGTGCCGATCATCGCGGGGCGCATGATCACGGTGGCAAGCTTGAACTCCATCATCTTGAAAAGATCGTGGGTCTGGCCGCTTTGGCCCACCTGCTCTGTATGATGCACGAGAAGCCGCGGCAGATAGAACAGCGCCGCCATCCACGAAATGACCGAGATAATATGAAGCGATTTTACCCAAGGATAGGCGATGGCAAGCAAGTCGGTCATGTCACACTCCGGTTGGTGCCTTCTTACTAATATAAATAAGAAAAGAAGAAAGATGATGATGTAAGTAGGGGGTTCATTTTCTGTGGATTACTGTTTTGTACCTCGATTTATCCACCTGTGCATGTTGTGAATCCCGTCTCGATGATAACTCGGCGCCGCGCGGATAAATTCACCCTTTTTCAAATACTTAAATAAAAAATTTTCAGGGGATAAACTGTGTAGCTTTGTGGATAAGCTTGGGATTAACTCCGTTCAGGGGGTTTGCGATTTATCCTTATGCCGCCCCGTATAAAGCTGGAATTTCCCTCTGGCAGGCAGGGGTTTTCCCGACGCTTTCGCGCACTCTCGCCATTCGGGGGAAAAATCCCTAAGAACTTCCTAGCGTCGCACACAGGTTTATCCCCATGCCCCAACGTTTCATCCTCGCCTCCGGGTCGTCGATCCGGTCACAGCTGCTGCAACAGGCCTGCGTCCCCCATGAGGTGAGCGTGGCGCGAATTGATGAACAAATGATTAAGTCGGCCCTGCTGGCAGAGCAGGCGCCCCCCCGCGACATCGCCGATACATTGGCCGAGATGAAAGCCCGCAAAGTCAGCGACAAGACCCCGGGCGCCTTGGTGATGGGCTGTGATCAGGTGCTCGACCATCGCGGGACGCTACTGTCAAAACCCACCACGCCAGACGAGGCGATTGCCCAGCTGAAATCCCTGCGCGGCGATCGCCATAGCTTGCTATCCGCCGCAGTGATCGTCGAGGATGGCAAACCGATCTGGCGTCACGTGGGTCAGGTGCGGCTGCGCATGCGCGACGCGTCCGACAGCTATATAGAGGAGTACGTCGCGCGGAACTGGGACAGTATCCAACATGCGGTCGGCGCCTATAAGTTGGAAGAGGAAGGCGTCAGGCTGTTCAGCGGCATTGAAGGCGATTACTTTAATGTCCTAGGGTTACCCCTGCTTGAACTGTTGAATTATCTGACGCTACGGGGGGATCTATCCGCATGAGCTTGGCTAAAATACCGCTGGCAGGTGTGATCGGATCGCCGATTGCCCATTCAAAATCCCCGCAGATCCACGGGCACTGGCTGAAAACGCTCGGGCTGCAAGGGGCCTATATCCCCCTGCACGTCGAACCCGAAGATCTGCGCCAAGTGCTTGAGGCGATGCCGAAAATGGGGTTCATCGGGGCCAATGTCACGATCCCCCATAAAGAAGCGGTGATCGAGATCGCAGATATCATTACAGACCGCGCCGCGATGATTGGGGCCGTGAATACGATCACCTTCCGCGCAGACGGTAAAATTCAGGGCGATAATACGGACGGCTACGGGTTTATCGAAAACCTCAAGGCAGGCGCGCCGGATTGGGTGGCGGGTAATGGCCCCGCCTGCGTCTTTGGTGCCGGTGGCGCCGCGCGGGCTGTGATATCTTCGCTACTGGACGCCGGCGTGCCCGAGATCCTGCTTGCCAATCGCACCCGTGTGCGGGCCGAACGCTTGCGGTCGGTCTTTGGTAACCGCGTGACGGTCTACGACTGGTCGCAGGCGGGGACGATGGTCAGCCATGCGTCCTTGGTGGTGAACACCACGTCGTTGGGTATGATCGGAAAATCCGAGCTGCGCGTGCCGCTTGATGGGTTGCGCGCCGATACCGTGGTCACGGATCTGGTATATGCGCCGTTGAAAACCACGCTTCTGGCAACCGCAGAGGCGGCAGGATGCGTCACTGTTGACGGTTTAGGCATGCTTTTGCATCAGGCGGTGCCGGGGTTCGAACGGTGGTTTGGCGCGCGACCGACGGTGGACCATGAAACACGCCTGGCGGCGTTGCGCTGATGTTTCTTCTGGGTCTGACCGGGTCGATCGGTATGGGGAAATCGACCACCGCACAAATGTTCGCTGATCTTGGCTGCGCCGTCTGGGACGCAGACGCCGCCGTGCATCGGCTCTATGCCAAGGGGGGGGCCGCCGTCGCGGCGTTTCAGGAAACGCTACCCGATGCGGTGGTTGCGGGCGAGGTATCGCGGCCCGCGCTCAAAAGCCTGATTGATGCGGACCCCACCGTATTGAAAACGATCGAAAGCATCGTGCATCCGCTGGTCGGCGAAGATCGCGCAGCCTTTCTGGCGGAGACAAAGGCCAAGATCGTCGTGCTCGACATCCCGTTGATTTTTGAAACCGGTGGTGACAAACGCATGGATGCGGTGGCCTGTGTCACGGTCTCGGCCGACATCCAGCAAAAGCGTGTGATGGCGCGCGGGACGATGACGCTGGAACAGTTCGAAAACATCCGCGCCAAACAGATGCCAAACGATGAAAAATGCGCTTTGGCCGATTATGTGATTGAAACAGACACCCTGCCCCACGCCCGCGCGCAGGTGGAGGCTGTCATCGACGATATCAAAGGAAAGCTGTCCCATGCGTGAGATCGTACTGGATACGGAAACCACCGGATTCGACCCTGAAAGCGGCGATAGGATCGTTGAAATCGGTGCGGTTGAACTGATGGGTCACGTGGCGACCGGCAATACCTATCACCAATATATCAACCCCGAACGCAGCATGCCCGCCGAAGCCTTCGAGGTGCACGGGCTGGGCGACGAGTTTTTGCGCGACAAACCCAAGTTTGCGCAGATCGGGCAGGATTTTCTGGATTTCATCGGTGATTCAAAGCTGGTGATCCACAACGCCGCCTTCGATATCAAGTTTCTGAACGCGGAATTGAAATGGATGGGGCTGCCCCAGATCCCGTGGAAACAGGCGCTTGATACGCTGGCCATCGCGCGCAAACGCTTTCCGGGTTCGCCCGCGTCGCTGGATGCGCTATGCCGCCGCTTTGGCATCGATAACACGTCGCGGACGCTCCACGGTGCTTTGCTTGACAGTGAAATTCTGGCGGATGTCTATCTAGAGCTGATTGGCGGGCGGCAACCGGACTTCGGCCTGTCGACCAAACCGGAAAAGAAAGAGGGCGACACCACCCCCGATTGGACGCCAAAACCGCGCCCGACGCCCCTGCCCTCGCGGATAACCCCGCAAGAGGCCGCCGCCCATACCGAATTTGTCGATAAACTGGGCGACAGCGCTGTGTGGAAGACGCTTTAGGCGTCCGCTTTTTGCGTATTCTCGGCCTGACGGCGCGCGATCTCGTTGCGATACAGCGCAACAAAGTCGATGTTTTCGAGGTTCAGCGGCGGGAAGCCACCGTCGCGGGTCACATCGCTGACAACGCGGCGCAGGAACGGGAAGATCATGCGCGGGCATTCAATCAGCAAGAACGGGTGCATCTGGTCTTCGGGCACGTTTTCAACGTGGAAGATACCGACATAGTCGATTTCCAGCAGGAACAGCGTCGCGTCGCCGCCTTTGGCTTTTGACGTGACCTGAAGCTTGATCGCGGATTCATACTGGTTCTCGGCCGACCGCTTTTTCGCATCCAGATTGACCTGAACCTGAACGTCGGGCTGCACATCTGTCGGCGCGCCTTTTTGCGCCATGATGTTTTCAAAGGACATATCACGAATGAACTGACCCAGAATGCGCATCTGCGGCTGTGCGGCCTGGGTCGGTTGTGTTGCTTCTTCTTCAGCCATTTAGAGGCTCCTTAAGACAATAAACTCATTTAGTCGGGCTTATCAGATCGCCTTGCCGCGCTCAATGGCCCGCTTCAAATGGCCTGAAGTCGGTGGCCCGCAGTCAATGCCCCGTCGTCAGTGATCCGTCCAGCCAGAGGGGCGTTTGGGCCCGCGGTCCTGTTCCGACAGCTCGTGGTATTCGCCATCGATCACATCCCCCTGCATCGGACGATGGGGCTGCGGGCGCCGTGGCCCCGAGGTGCCGCCCATATGGACGCTGCTCACGTTGACCTTGCTTCGTGCAGCTTTGAACGCAGCGGTACGCACGCCGGGTATCAGCAGGGCAAAGCCCAAGGCATCGGTGAAAAACCCCGGTGTCAGCAGCAACGCGCCGGCAAACAGGATCATCGCGCCATGCACCAGCGGTTCGGTCGGATCACGGACTTCGGACAGGGACGATTTGATCTGGCCAAGCGCCAGCGCACCCTGAGCGCGCATCAGATAGGTGCCGATGATCGCGGTAGAAACAACAATCGCCAGCGTCCAGCCGAGGCCAATTGCCCCACCCACCTGAATGAACAACGTTATTTCTATCAACGGTACGGCAATAAAAGCCAAAAACAGCCACATGGCATGCGTCCTTTCCTATGGGCCAGAGTGGACTTGGCCCGGTTCACACCCTACATAGGGGCACTAGACCGACGTTTCCATGTTTCTCAGCACGAGGTACCTATGAATTCGCCCATGATACAGCTTCTGGTACTGGCCGCTATTGCCGTGTTCCTGATCCTGCGGCTCAAGAATGTGCTTGGCACACGCACCGGTTTTGAAAAACCGGCCGAGGTCAGCGAGAAACCCGAACGCCCCAGCGGCCCCGCGTTCGAAGTCATCGAAGGTGGCCCTGATCTGGATATCACCGATCACGCGCCCGAAGGGTCCGATACCGCGCTCGCACTGGCCGAAATGAAGCGTGTCGAGCCGTCCTTTGGGGTCAGCGACTTTCTGGGCGGCGCCCGCGGCGCCTACGAGATGATCGTGATGGGCTACGAACACGGTAATCTTGACGAGATCAAACCTTTCCTTTCAGAAGACATCTACGAAAGCTTTGTCGAAGGCGTCGCCGCGCGTGAAGACCAGGGCCTGACCGTGGAAAGCCACTTTATCGGCATCCGCGAGATGGAGCTTGAGAACGCCACGATGGACAAGACCACCAACGAGGCAGAGCTGACGATCCGTTTCGTGGCCGAGCTGACGTCGGTCGTGAAAGACCGCGATGGTGAAATCGTCGAAGGCAGCACGACAGAGGTCAATCGTCAAAAAGACACATGGGTGTTTGCCCGTGTCATGGGCTCGGATGATCCAAATTGGCTGCTCGTTTCTACAGACGGTTAAAGCGTGCCTGTGCGGGTGCATTGCTGTGGGCGGGCCTGATGGCGCCGCCCGCTTCTGCGACAGATGTGTCCTATTCGATCCTGTCGTTCGACCAGCTTGAGGGTTGGGAAACCGACGACCACGCCGCCGCCCTGCGCGCGTTTCTGAATACCTGCGGTGATATGAAGGATGTCGATTGGCGCAACATCTGCGCCTATGCCAGATCCGACCCCGACCCGCGCCAGTTCTTTGAACTTCTGTTCCGCCCTGTGTTGATCGAGGACGGAAACGAGGCGATGTTCACCGGCTATTTCGAACCTGAACTTGATGGCGATCTCTACCCCTCCGACCGCTACCGCTATCCGGTCTATGCCATGCCGCCAGAGGCGAAGGCGAACAACCCGTGGCTGACCCGCCGCGATATTCTGGATACCGACGTGATGAAGGGCCGCGGCCTTGAGATCGCCTATGTTGACGATCCGGTCGAACTTTTCTTTCTGCAAATCCAAGGCTCTGGCCGGATCAGGCTGCCCGATGGAAATTACCTGCGCGTGGGCTACCGTGGGGCGAACGGCCACCCGTACCGGTCGATCGGCGTCGAACTGGTGCGCCGCGGCGTTTATGATCCGCATCAGGTAAGCGCAGAGGTGATCAAGAACTGGGTCCGTCGTAACCCTGATGACGGGCGCGAGCTGCTGTACCACAACCCGTCTTATGTGTTCTTTCGCGAGGTCAATCAGGTGCCCGCCGATCAGGGGCCGCTTGGCGCGATGAACCGGTCGGTGACCACCCTGCGCACCGTTGCAGTGGACCCCAAGTTTGTACCGCTCGGCGCCCCTGTCTGGATCGAAAAAGAGGGCAAGGAACCGATGCACCGCTTGATGATCGCGCAGGATACCGGGTCGGCGATCAAGGGCGCGCAACGGGCGGATGTGTTCTTTGGCACCGGCGACAAGGCGGGGCGTGCCGCGGGCAAGCTGCGTGATCCGGGGCGGATGATGGTCCTGATGCCGATCCAGCGCGCCTATGCGCTTTTGCCGGAGCCGCTGCTATGAGCCGCAAGCGTTTGGATAAGGATGATCTATCGCTTTGGAAAAAGGTGACAGAGCGGACGGAAAAGCTTGATGTTGACAAGCTGTTCCGCGCCGAGATTGACGGCACCTCCCCGATCCACGGCCCCACGCCAACGGCGCCGCAAATCCGCAAGCGCAGCTCTGTCGTCATGGGCAAGCCGGATCCCAAGCCGCGGCGAAACACCCATGATCTGATGCCCTCCCTGCCCGATCAGCTGCGTCAGGCACCGGTGCAGATGGATTCAAAGGCGTTTGGCAAGCTCAAGCGGGGCAAGATGCGCCCCGAAGGGCGGATCGACCTTCACGGTATGACGCTGGACCGCGCGCACCCTGCGCTGACCAAGTTCATTCTGGGCTCGCATGCCAAGGGGCGGCGCCTTGTCTTGGTGATCACCGGCAAAGGCAAGATGCGGGACGAAGGCGGCCCGATCCCCGTGCGCCACGGTGTGCTGCGTCATCAGGTGCCGCAATGGCTGTCGATGCCGCCGCTGTCGTCAGCGGTGCTTCAGGTCAGTCAGGCGCATATCAGCCACGGCGGCGGCGGCGCCTATTACGTCTATCTGCGGCGTCACCGTTAGGCCGTGGCAGGCGCGACCAACCGCTTGCGATAGCGCAACACCCCGACAGTCGCCATGATCGCGGCCACGGCATAGTAGATCGCAATCGGGATCATCTGCTGCGGGAAATCAACGCCCAGATCAATGAACAGCCCCGTCACACCCGGCCCGATGGCCGACCCGAACACCATCAGCGCTGCACCCACGGCCTTGATCGACCCGATATAGCGCGTGCCATAGAATTCGGCCCAGAAAACAGAGGTCGCGGTCGCCTGCATCCCCTGCCCCACGCCAAAGATCATCAACCCGACACCCGCCATCGCAATCGTATCGGCAAAGGCGAGCACGGCGAAAGACAGCGCAAAAGGCAGCATTTGCACCGGCGTGACCCGCGTCACGCCAAACCGGTCGATTGCCCAGCCCGACACAAAGGTCGAGACCACGGATGTCACCGTATAAAGCGGCATCAGCGCGACAAAGCTGACCAGCGTCCAGCCCTTCACCTCTGTCAGGTGGACCTGCTGAAAGAAAAGCGCTGTCCCCCACGCCGGAGGACCGATCACCAGCGGGATCATC
This sequence comes from Sulfitobacter sp. G5_S2_6_S6, assembly GCF_054968505.1. NCBI lineage: Bacteria > Pseudomonadati > Pseudomonadota > Alphaproteobacteria > Rhodobacterales > Roseobacteraceae > Sulfitobacter > Sulfitobacter sp. G5_S2_6_S6. The sequence goes on along the minus strand of NZ_JBQKUI010000002.1, from coordinate 363,683 downwards.
AGCCAGAACAACCCGTGGCGGATCATCTGCATCCGCGTCCAGTGCTGCCCGTCCATCCCCGCCGATTGCGTGCTTTGCGCCATGGATTGCGGCGTACGCTCTTGCCGCAGCAACAGCAGCATCACCGGCATGGTGATCAGCACCAAAGCGGCGGCCAGCACCCAAAGGCTGCGCCAGTGAAAGCTTGCGAAAAGGGCGACGAAGACGACAGGCAAAATCGCCTGACCCGCCGCAAAGCCCATAGACGATAGCGACAGCGCCTTGCCCCGTGCGGCTTCGAACCAGCGCACCATGGCCACGGCCCCAAGCTGAGACATCATCCCCTGCCCGGTCAGACGCAGCGCATAGATGACAAAGATCAGCGCGATCCAGTTCGGCACAGCGGCCATCGCCAGACAGGCGCCCGCCAGCGCGACCATCACCCAGAATGACAGGCGGCGCACCCGAAACCGGTCTGTCAGCACACCCGCCCAGACCATCGTGATCGCCGAGAGCGTCGTGCCGATCGTATAGATCCCGCCCCATTGACCGTCAGACAGCCCGAAACTGCCCTTAATCTCGCCCGCGAAAAGCGAGATGAAATAGGTCTGCCCATAGGCCGAGGTAAATGTCAGCAGGAAACCCGCCAACAAGAACACCCAATTGGCGCGGATAAATCTGAAGTATGCCATGCGCCATCATTCTCAGGCGCATGGCAGATTGAAAAGCCCTAAAGAACGTAGCGTGACAGATCGGTGGATCGTGTCAGTTCGCCGAGATTCTGTTCGACGAAATCGCCGTCGACAGTGATCTTTTCGCCGGTGCGATCCGGCGCGCTGAACGACAGCTCTTCAAAGACACGCTCCATCACGGTGTAAAGCCGCCGCGCGCCGATATTCTCGATCGACTGGTTCACGTCGGCGGCGATCTTGGCCAGCGCCTTGATACCTTCGTCGGTGAATGTGACCTCGACCTCTTCGGTGCCCATCAACGCCGTATATTGCAGCGTCAGCGCATTGTCGGTCTCGGTCAGGATGCGAACGAAATCATCCTCCGTCAGCGCGCGCAGCTCGACGCGGATGGGCAAGCGGCCCTGCAATTCGGGCAACAGGTCGGACGGCTTGGCAATATGGAAGGCGCCCGAGGCGATAAACAGGATGTGATCCGTCTTCACCGGCCCGTGTTTGGTAGATACGGTGGTGCCTTCGATCAGGGGCAGCAGGTCACGCTGCACGCCTTCACGGCTGACATCGCCGCCACGCGCGTCAGAGCGGGCGCACACCTTGTCGATCTCGTCCAGAAAGACGATGCCGTTCTGCTCTACCGCCTCGATCGCGGCGCGGTTGACGGTTTCGTCATCCAGCAGCTTGTCGGCCTCTTCGCTGATCAGCACCTCGTAGCTTTCGGCGACAGACAGACGTTTCTTGACCGTCCGACCGCCCATGGCTTTGCCAAACAGATCGCCAAGGTTCATCATCCCCATACCGCCGCCGGGTTGTCCGGGGATATCCATAGCCGGAAACGGGCTAGAGGTATCAGCGACTTCAAGCTCGATCATCGTATCGTCCAGCTCGCCCGCTTTCAGCTTCTTGCGGAACATATCGCGGGTGCCTTCGCGGGCGTCTTTGCCCGCAATCGCGTCAACGACGCGTTCTTCGGCGGCCTTATGCGCGCTGACCTTCACGTCCTCGCGCATGTATTCGCGGGTCATGACGATGGCGCTGTCTACCAGATCACGGATGATCTGTTCCACATCGCGGCCGACATAGCCGACTTCGGTGAATTTCGTCGCCTCGACCTTGAGGAAAGGGGCCCGCGCCAGTTTTGCCAAGCGGCGGCTGATCTCGGTCTTGCCCACGCCGGTGGGCCCGATCATCAGGATGTTCTTGGGGTAGACTTCGTCGCGCAGATCATCGCCCAATTGCTTGCGGCGCCAGCGGTTGCGCAGCGCCACGGCAACGGCGCGTTTGGCGTCGTTCTGGCCGATGATAAAACGGTCAAGTTCAGAGACGATTTCGCGGGGGGTCAGATCGGTCATTGTGTGATTTTCTCCACCGTGAGGTTACCATTGGTATAAACGCAGATGTCCGACGCGATCTTCATCGCATCCCGCGCGATGGTTTCAGCGTCGCGGTCGCTGTCCATCATGCCGCGCGCCGCGGCCAGCGCGTAATTCCCGCCCGACCCGATGGCCGCGACAGAATGTTCAGGCTCCAGCACGTCGCCCGCGCCGGTGATCACCAGCAGCTCGCGCCCGTCTGACACGATCAGCATCGCTTCGAGCTTTTGCAGGTATTTGTCGGTGCGCCAGTCTTTGGCAAGCTCGACACTGGCGCGCGCCAGTTGCCCGGGCGTGGCTTCAAGCTTGGCTTCAAGCCGTTCCAGCAGCGTGAAAGCATCGGCAGTCGATCCGGCAAAGCCCGCCACAACGTCAAACCCGCCGGGGCTGAGCCGGCGCACCTTGCGTGCGGTTCCTTTGATCACGGTTTGGCCAAGGCTGACCTGACCGTCGCCCGCGATCACGACTTCGCCGTCTTTCTTCACACCGATGATGGTGGTCCCGTGCCAGCCGGGGAATTCTTGCTTTGACATGTAGCCTCCATAGTTCAAACCTATATGAAAACCCCGCCGCTGTTTCGCAAGGCTATTGTCCCGAAAGGATTTGAATGCCACCGGTAGACGACCTGAAAACCAAAGGGTTTCAGATATTTGAGCGATTGGCGGCCAAGGCGGGGATTGCGCCCGAAACCTGTACCTGCGGGGCCGAGTGGATCAAGGATGACAGCAATCAGCGCCAGATCGTGCAGCGCTATGACGGGCGTGACGGCGCCTCTGTCGTGCTCAAACACGTGGCCCGTCCGTGGGATACCGACAGGTTCACCGCGATGCTTGCGGCCCATCAGGCTGCCTGTGACGCGCTCGACGGCGTGCCCGGCTATAGCGTGCCACAAATCCTCGCGGCGGACCCGGGCCAGCAGGCCTATCTGATGCGCTTTGCCAAGGGCGACACGTTTCTGGACCTGTGCCGCCAGAGAGAGGATCACGCCCCCTTGCTGCGACGGGCGGGCGGCTGGCTGGCGGCGTTTCACGGGGCCACTTTGCAGGGCACCCATCCGTTTCAGCCGCGGTTCATGGTCAATCACCTGCACCGTCTGGTGGCGCGTGTTGAAAGCGGTGCACGTCGGATCAACGGCAAGCAACGATTTGCGGCCTATGTGGGCCGTATCGCGGACTACGCGCCGCAGGCCCAAGGGCACGCGGGCCAGATCGCAGCGAAACATGGCGATTTGAACGGGTATAATCTGGTGATGGCGCCCGACGAGACGGCAGCGTTCGATTTTTCAGCGACCACACCGTCGCCCGTGGGCTATGACATCGCGCGACTGCTGCAAAGCTATACCCAGATGGTCGGCGACCTTGATGCCTTGCCCAAAGGCCATAGCGTTCCCCCCGCCGCCTGGGACGCGTTCTTTGAAGGATACACGCTGGTGCCGCCCGATGATCCCACGGTGCACTTCCTGACGCGGGTGCAGATCCTGACCGACTGGAACCGGATTCAAGAACATGGATCTATCGCCAATGTCATGCGGTTCGAGCGGATCAAAAAAATAGCGCGCCAAGCCTTTGCCTGACGCGCCATTGAATGTGCTTGCTGCGGGTGCGGCAGCTTAGATCGACTCTTCGATCCAGCCTTGCAGCGCGGCCTTGGGGCGGGCGCCCGCCAGGTTCGATACGACTTCGCCATTCTTGAAGATGAACAGGGCAGGGATGCCACGGACACCCATCTGGGCGGGGCTGTTGGGGTTTTCGTCAACGTTGACTTTGACGATCTTTACCTTGCCGTCCATCTCGGAGGAAAGTTCCTCGAGCGCGGGGCCGATCTGCTTACAGGGGCCGCACCACTCAGCCCAGAAATCCACCACAACGGGGATATCGGAATTCTTAACTTCTGCGTCGAATGTTGCGTCTGTGACTGCGACGGTTGCCATGTTGCTGCTCCTGCACGGGGTTGGTTAGAGTGGGAACCTATGTAGCCCCATGCGTCCCGTCAAGATCGCGCACCCGCGATAGGGCGTTTGTGATCAGCGCGTCGGGCAGTTCCATCAGCGTGGCGGTACGGGTCCATAAAATAGCGGTGCGGATGCGGTGATCGGGAAACACCTGCGCCAGCGCGGCGGCATAGGCCCCCATCTGGCGCAACAGCCCTTCGGGGCAGCGATCAGGCGTGTCCGGTACCACGCGGTTGGTTTTGTAATCCACCAGCAATACATCCGTATCCGACACCAGCAGCCGGTCGATTGTCCCGTGCAGCCGTTCGGTGCCCAAGGGCGCGGTGATCGGTACCTCTGCCAAGGCGTCCTTGCCAAAGACATGCGCCAATTCGGGCGTATCCAAGACGGCGATCGCCTCTCTCAAGGCGGCTTGGGCGACGGTTTCGTCATACCCCTGCGCCAGCGTGTGCAGCACACCGTTCCAGCGGTCGCTGTGCATCATGGGCAGGGTTTCCAGCATCTTATGCACCAGATTGCCGTAGGATTTCGCCGCATCTTCCGATTGGCCATCATCGCCGGGCAGGGCCTTGGCACCGCCCAGATCAGAGGGGGCCAGCGTTTTGGCGCGTAGCGGAATATCGGTAAGGGGCGTGTTAAAAGCAGGCTCTAACACTGGCGTCGTATGGGTTTTGGGGGCGGTGTCGATCACTGGCAGCGCATCCCAGTCGCCATGTTCAAACCGCATCCCGCCCGAGCTGCCAACCGGCTTGGCACCGGCCTGACCCATCGCGGCGCCGACCATCTGATACCAGCTGTTGCCATCCTTGGGCAGCTCTCCCGCCGCGGCCACGATCAGCCATTTCTCGGCCCGCGTCATCGCCACATAGAGCAGCCGCAGCCGTTCGGCCATCTCGCGCGCCTTGCGGTCGTCCAGCGCGCCGCGCATGGCAGCGGGCATATCCCCTTCGGACAGTTTCCACACAGGCGTGTCACCGATCTTGATGATCTCATCGCGGATCACCAAAGGGCGTTTGCCCGTGTCCGGCAGGATCACAATCGGTGCCTCTAGCCCCTTTGCCCCGTGCACGGTCATCACCCGCACCTGATCCGAGGCATTGTCGATCTGGCGCTTGATCTCAAGGTCGTCGGTCTGCATCCACACCAGAAACCCCGTGAGGCTGGGGATTGCGCCGCGTTCATACGATAGCGCCTGCGAGAGCATGGCGTTGATCCCGTCCTCTGCCTCTGACCCCAGCCGCGCCAGCAGCTTACGGCGCCCGTCATGGCGGGTCAGGATACGTTCGATCAGGTCATAGGGCCGCAGGAAATCGACCTGCGCCCGCAAATCTCGGAGGATCGCAACGGTTTCGGGGTAGGCATCGCTGCTGCGCAACGCCTGCCACAGGTGATCTTCCTTGCGGTAGTGGGACAGGGTGAACAACATCTGCTCTGTCCACCCGAACAGAGGCGATTTCAGCGCCGTTGCCAGCGACAGGCTGTCTTCGGGCGTGGCAAGAAAGCTCAGCAGCGCCGCCAGATCCTTGACCGCCAGTTCGGCCCCGACCTTGAGCCGGTCCGCGCCCGCAATCGGCACACCGGCGGTTTTGCACGCGCGGATGATTTCCGAGAACAGATCACTGCGCCGCTGCACAAGGATCAAAAAGTCACCCGCCCGAATACGCCGCCGCGCAAAGGTGCCGGGGGTATCGGTATCGACGGGAAGATAATGTTCGCCCTCGATCAGCTCCTTGATCTGCGACGCGACCTGATCGGCCAGAACGACCGTATGGTGATGCGCCGACTTCTGATCGACAGGATCGGACCATTCACGGTCATCAGGTTCATCGGTTTTCTCAACCACAGGCCAAAGATCAACACGGCCGGGCAGGGCGGATTTGAACGCCTTATGCGCCGCATCCGCCTGAAACCCTGCATCCGTATGCGGGGCGAGCGTTGTATCCACCAGGTGCAGGATCGCCGAGGATGATCGGAACGAATATTCAAGGCTGCGCCGTTGAAAGATCTGACCCGCTTGGGTGATTTTCTGTTCGAACAGATCCTGTTTGTGATCAAACTCGCGCGGGTCGGCCCCCTGAAAGGAATAGATCGACTGTTTTTTATCGCCCACAACGAACAGCGTGCGGTCTTCCTCTTCTCGGGCACCGTCGCCGCTGTAGAATTCATCGGCCAGCCGTTCGATCACATCCCATTGGCGCGGGCTGGTATCCTGCGCTTCGTCCACCAGAATATGATCAATGCCACCGTCGATCCGATAAAGCACCCAAGCCGCGACCGCAGGGTTGGTCAGCAGCGCCCGCGCCTTGAGGATCAGATCATCAAAGTCGAGCCAGCCGCGTTTCTGTTTCTCGTGGGCGTAGATTTCAAGGAAACGATGTGCGAATTGATGCAGCACATGGGTCTTCTGCGCCGCCCGCAGCGCCAGCCGCGCGTCACGGGCATCTTCGACCCGCCGCATCAAGTCATCGACCTGCGGCATCAAATCAAACAGCAGCTTTTGCGTCGGTTTCGTGGGCAGGGTGCCGACCTTGGCGGTAAAGGGTTCCTTGGCACCCGCACCGGTCAGCATCACGTCTTCCAGAACGGGCAGGGCAGAGATATTCATTGTCTGGATCGTCGCCAGCTTTTCCGCCGCTTTGCCGTCCAGCCCGCCCTTGGCCCGCATCGGCGGGATCATCTGTTCAAGGATCATCGCCTCTGATCCCAGAAACACCGAAGTTGTGATCTTCTCCTCGGTCAGGTCGGCGGGCTGATCGAACAGCGCCAGCACATCTTCCCATGACAGCACAGTGGCAAAGCCTTCGCGCTGCCCGACGATACTGCGGGTAAGCTTGCTGAAATCCTCGCCCGTGTACATCCGCGCCAGCGTGGTGATCAGCGCGGCATCCTGCCCCTCGGCCATGGTGTCCACGATCTCGGCCCGCAGCAGATCGGCGGCGCGGTCTTCGATCTCGGTGAACTGCGGGCTCACCCCTGCTTCTAGTGGAAAGCGCCGTAATAGAGACGCACAGAACGAATGGATCGTCTGGATTTTCAGCCCGCCGGGGGTTTCGATGGCGCGGGCAAACAGGGTGCGGGCCATGCGCAGCTTTTCGGGGGTAAAGCCATCCTCGACCCCCAGCTCCGACAGTGAATGACGCAGATCGGCGTCGGTCAGCATGGCCCAGGCACCGAGCCGCTTGAACAGCCGGTTCTGCATCTCTGACGCGGCGGCCTTGGTGTAGGTCAGACACAGGATATGCTGCGGTTCGACCCCGTTCAGCAACAGCCGCGCCACGCGGTCGGTCAGCACGCGGGTCTTACCCGACCCCGCATTCGCCCCCAACCACGTAGAGGCATCGGGCCGCGCCGCGTCGATCTGCGCGCGGGTGGCGTCGTCAAAGGGGGCGGTCATGTCAGATCCTCCGGCGTGGGTTCGGTTGTGGCATCCCATTCGCCAAACCGGGCCAACTGGTCATAATCGCCCGCAAAATCCGTGGTTTTAACCATCCGGCGCGCGGTAAAGCCTTGTTCATCCGACAGGTAGCTGGTGATCAGCGCGTGCAACTTGGCCAGCACCTCGTGCGGGGGTTCATCCTCAAGCGGCGCTGGGCGTTCCACCGGTTTGCTGCCAAGCCCGATATAGGCGGCTTGGGCAACGGGGGCGGGGCCGATTTCCTTGAAACCGCCTTCCTCGACCATCGCGGCTTCAAGCAGCAACTGCTTATCAAATGCTTTCTGCTCGGCCACACTGGGCGGCGTGCCGGTCTTGTAGTCATAGATCAGAATATCGCCATCTTCCGTCCGGTCGATCCGGTCGGCAAATCCCATAAGGGTAAAGCCCAGATCGGGGAACGCGTGACTGCCCTTGGCGGCTTTTTCAAAAGCGGCGGGGGTGGAATAGCTTTGTCGATGCAGCTCGTTTTCGATGAACCAATCGGCAATCCGTTCGATCTTGGTCAGCCACATGACGCGCGCGGCGGGCCAGGGGGCTTCGGCCTCTAACACGGTGCGGGCCGTCTCTAACAAATGGCTTTTCGTCAAAAGCGCAGGCTCCGCTGTCACCGATTTGATGAAGCGTTCCATGATCTCGTGCACGATGATGCCGCGCACAGGCGCGTCTGGCGATTGCACCAGCGGGTTCAGCGCACGCAGTTTCAGGCTGTGTTTGGCATAGATCGCATAGGGGTCGCGGATCAGGCGCTTGATCTCTGTTACCGACAGCGCGTGGGGGCGTGCGGCACGGGGCGGGCGCGGCGACGGGCGCGGCGCGGGGGGCACACGGGTCACGGTTTCCAGCGCGCGGGCCTGATCCAGCCAGTGGTCGCCGCGTTTGATCATCGCCGTCCACGCCGCATCACCGCCCTGCGCGGGCAAACCGTTCAGCAGGTTGCCCAAGCGGTTGAGCCAGCGCGAAGGCACGGTTTCCGCCTCGTCCGAGCGGATTGCGCGGGTCAAACAGACCTCGGGCGCGGCAATGGATTGTTGATAGTCATGGGCCGACAGGCCGATCCGCCGTTCGGGCAGCAGCAAACCGGCTTTCAGGCGCATCTGGCGGTTCAGCCAAGGGTCGGGCGGCGGAGCTTCGGGCCAAGTGCTGTCGTTCAGCCCGCCAAGGATCACCAGATCGGCGCCTTGCACGCGGGCCTCGAGCGTGCCCCAGATCATGACGTTGGGATGCGGCGCGTCGCGGTCGCGGATTTCGCCCTGTTGCAGCAGGGCACCCACCAGATCGGTATAATCCGCTGCCGACATCTCGCCCCCATAGGGCGCGTTTTCGGCAAGGTCGTTCATCACCTTCGCCGCCTCTTCGCCCGCGTGGTGCTGCCACAACCCGTTGGGCTGGCTTGGCGTGGCACCGTCGGCGATGGCATCGGCCAGCGCCATATGCAGGGCGACCCATTCCTCTAGCGGCCGGTCGCCGGTGAGTTCGCAATCGGTCAGATGGGTGCCGACCCAATCGGCCCAAACATCCATTTGCGCGGGGTCTTTCGACCGCGATACCGTCTTGCGCGCCAGTTTCAACACACCTTCCGCATCCGGATAGGGCAGCCCGTCGCGGCGCAGTTGCAGTTCCAGCCGTTGGGTGTTGAGCTGGTGAAAATTGCGATCCCCGCCGCTGTGGGTTAGCGGGTGTTTCAGCAGGGTTAGCAAGGCTTCGGAATCCAGCTTGCGCAGGAACAGATCGCCCACGTGACGCAAGAACCGACCCGGAGGCGACAGATGCAGCGGCAGGCCCGCGCTGTCGTCGGGCAGGATGTTCCACCGGTCCAGCGCCGAGGTCACCTGACGCGACAGCATCCGGTCCGGGGTGATCAGCGCGGCGGTTTTACCGTCCTCGACTGCTTGGCGCAGGCGCAGCGCAATCGCAAGCGCTTCGGCACGTGGGGTGGGGGCCTGTATCAGGGTTAACCCTTCGGTGGCCTGATGCAGATCGGGCAGTTTCGGCCCTTCGGTCAGCCAGACGTGGGTCACAGGGGCAGGGCGCAGGGACAGCGACACCAACGCATTGCGCGCGGCAGAGGGCGGCGGCGTGTCGGTCCAGGCATCGATCTTGCTGCGCGACATCTCGAGCTGGCGCAGCAGGTCGCGGAACCGGTATTGCGGATGATCCTGAGAGATCTTTTCCTGATCCTCGCCCAGATCGGTCCAGACCGCTTGCGGCATGTCGAAACAGAAACCCGGAAGCACAAGCGCGCCTTGCGGCAGCTTTGCCACCGCCTCCATCAGCAGGGCAGAGGTGCCCCGTGATCCGGTAGAGCCCGCGACGATCACCGGATGCCGGGGCGGGTTCTGCTCCCACTCTGCGATCAGGCGCTGTGCGACCTGACGTTGCCGCGCACGCGGATCGGGGCGGGTGACGCTTTCCCCCAGATACTGATGCGCGATGGCGAGGAACTGTTTCGCGCGTTCCCAATGGCCCGATTGGTCGCTGACATCCAGCTCGGTCACGGCCTCGACCGGCACGCCTTCGCCCTGCATTTCGTCGATCAACTGCGCCAGACTGTCCGACAGGTCATAAAGCGACGCGCGCGGGGCCAGTTCAGGCGCTTGATCCAGCAGCTTTGACACCAGTGTAATCAACTCTAACCGGCGGCGTAGAGCCGGACCGGGGCGCGGCAGGTCAACGCCGCTGCCAAGGGTATCAAGGTTGTCGATCAGATGGATGCGCGGCAGCAGGCTGGGCGGGCCCGCGTCAAAAATATCGCGCAAACGCCGCTGCATCCGGCGGGTGTTCACCACCAGATCGATCCGCCCGATGGCATGGGCGGGTTGCCCTTCCAGCCGCGAAAGCAAACCCCGCACCAGTTCCTTGGGAAAGTCGACGCCGGGGGCCAACCCGAAAACGCGCGGTGCGTCCTGCGGTTCAAACATCGGCGGCGTCCAGCATGTCTTCGGCAAGGGTGATCCCGCCGGGGTGGCCGACATCGCACCAGCCGCCGGGATAGGACAGCCCATACATCCGCCCGCGGTCCAGCATCACGTCCCACAAGAGGTTGAGCGAGAATGCACGCTCTGAAATCGTCTCTAACAGGTCGGTTTTGATGATCTGCACCCCGCCATAGACAACCCCCGGCCCGCGTTTCAACGCGCCGTCGGTGCCCATTGTAAAGTCTCCGTCGCCCCCATGCCCCACGGCCTGCGTCACCGGCACGCCCATCAGCAGCGCATCCATCCTGTCGGGGTCCCATGCGTCCGCCAGCAAGGACAGCGGGTTGGGGCCCGCCCAGATCGCATCGGTGTTCATGGTAAACACGGGCCCGTCGCCCAAAAGCGGCAACGCATTGCGCAGCCCGCCACCGGTTTCCAGAATATCGGGCTGTTCCACAATCGTCTGCACGTCGCGCCCCGCCAGATGATCCAGCAGCGGGTCGGGCTTATAGTGCAGGTTCACGACGATCCGCCGCGGCGCGACACCGCGCGCCAGATCAAGCGCGTGGTCGATCAACGGCTTGCCCGCGACAGGGATCATCGGCTTGGGCTGGTCTTTGGTCAGATGTTGCATCCGCGTGCCGAAGCCGGCGGCAAACATCATCACGGCATCTGGGGCGTGGCGCATCTGGCTTTCAAATCCTTCAGAAAATCGGGGGTCGGCGCGGGGAGGGCGGGACGCAGTACATCGGCCAAGGGCGCAAGCGCCGGATCATCAAGGTTACGCTGCACATAGCCCCAAACGCGGGGGATGAAATCGACGTAGTGCGCCTTGCCGTCGCGCAGGCACAGCCGTGCAAAGATACCCAAGATCCGCAGGTTGCGTTGCAGGCCAAGCAAGGCATAGGCGCTGCGGAAGGCGGCATCATCCTGTCCGCTTTGCCGGATGTAATGGGCGATCATCGCCGTCTCGATCTGCGGGATCACATCGCGCCGCGCATCTTGCAGGATCGAAACCAGATCATAGGCGGGGTGGCCCTGCAGCGCGTCTTGGAAATCCAGCAGCCCCACGCGGGCAGAGCCCGTCCGCTCGGGCCGCCACAACAGATTTTCAGCGTGGTAATCGCGCAGGATGATCACACGGGGGCTATTGTCCAGCGCGCGGGCCAGCGGGGTGAAGAGGGCGTTAAACTCCGCCGCGGCGCCGCTGTCGGGGGCGTACCAATCAAACACCATCTGCGCCGCCTCTGTCAGCCAATCGGCATCGCAGAGCGGCAGATCGGGGGGCGGGGCCTTGTGCAGGTCCAGCAGACAGTCCGTCGCGGCGGTATAAAGCTGCCGCGTCATCGCGGGCGATTGGATCATCAGCCGCGCAAACAGGTCATCGCCCAGATCCTCGATCAGCAGAAAGCCGTTGCCTGCGTCTTGCGCGTAGATCTCGGGCGCGCTGGCCCCTTGGGCGCGCAGCCAATCGGCGATGCGGACAAAGGGGCGCACGTCTTCGCCCTTGTCGGCGGGGGCGTCCATCAGCACGGCGGTGCGGCCATCATCAAGGATCAGACGGTCATAGCGGCGGTTCGATGCGTCCCCGGCCAGCAGATCGCGCCGCGCCTGTGCCCACCCCGCATCGGCAAGAAAGCGGTCCATAGCGGTCATACGGTCGTTCATTTGCGCCATGCCCCCAGCTTTTCGGGCCATTTATCGTCGTTCCACGTGGCAGAGAGCCGGCGTGTGTCGTCGCCGGTGACCGTCAACGTCAGATCAAGCGCATCTTCGGGGCGCAGATCGCCCAGCCTGTCGGGCCATTCCACAAGGCAGATGGCATCGCTGAACGCATCGGTCAGCCCCAGCTCTTCGATCTCGTAGACAGAGGTCAGACGATACAGATCCGCATGCCAGATCGCGGCGGCGGGGGCGTCATAGGTCTGCACCAGCGTGAAGGTGGGCGAGGGCACGTCTTCGGGCACCGCCAGCAGCGACTGGATCAGCGCCCGCGCGAAATGCGTCTTGCCCGCGCCAACGTCGCCGGTCAGTAAAACAACGTCGCCCGCAGTGAGCGCGCGCCCAAGGGTCACGGCCAATCGGGCGGTTTGGTCTGCGTCATGCAGCGTAAGATCAAGTGCGTGTGATGCCATGCGCCAAGGTTACTTGGGCGCGGTGGTGCGCCGCAAGGCGAAAGCGGGGCGTCAGGCGTCTTGTGGCGGTTTCTCGGCTTCGGGGTTTTCAATCTCTGCCACCGGCTTTTTCGGCTGGTGAAACCGGATCAGCGTGGCCCCGTCCACGATGGGGGAAAACAGGCAGGTCAGCTCTGTACCATTGGCAAGATACAGCGGCATGCTCCACTTCATGCGATCTTCGCGGTTGGTCACGAAATCCTCTATCTCTTGCCACAGCAGATTGGGGGCGGACCGGCGGTGCCAGCCCTGAATGGCGTCGTGGATAGAGATATCGGCAAAGGTCATGTCGGGATCGACACCCCAAAGGTCATTATACGCGGTGTTAGAGAAGGTCAGGATACCCGACGACGAAAAGACGACGATGGCATCGTCCAGCGTATCAAGCATCGCCTGCCCCTGTTCCAGCTCTGCCCTGAAGGTGCGGGTCAGGCTGACCTGGGCGCTGATATCCTCTATCAGAAAGGCGGTGGCCCCGTCGGGGTGCGGCCGACCCTTGACCCGAAAAGTCTGCCCTGACTCAAGCGACCATATCTCTTCATAGCGGCCATCATGGGCGGCGCTGATCAGCTCGGACACGGTGGTGCGCCAGGTGGCATAATCCTTGGGCTCGGGGATTTTGCGCGCCTCGCGCAGCTTGTCGAAGAAGGTCTGGATCGCGGGGCGCGCGCTCAGGAATTGCGCTCCCAATCCGGTCAGGTCGATTAACGCCGGGTTAAAAAGCACCAGCTGGCTTTTGCGGTCAAATATCGCGAGCCCGATGGACAGCTGCGCAAAGGTCTTGGTCAAGGTTTGCACGAAATTGCGCTGCGCCTCTTCGGCGCGGACCAATGTGGTGATGCAGGTCGCCTGATAGCAGTTGATGCTACGCGATTGGCTGTGGGTGACCGCGTACCAGTCTTTCACCCCCGTGGTCCGGTCGCGCAAGGACAGACGGTGGGTCGCGTTGCTGAAATCGCTGGGAAACAGCCGCTGGGTTTCAATCGCCTGACCGGGGTGACAGGCGTTAAATAACTCGTGATAGGCATCGTTGTACCAAAGCAGCCGGTTCGCATGGTCCGTATGCCAAAGCGGCACCGACACGGTAGAGCGTAGCCGCGTCAGCGTGACCTCCGCCTCTGACCGCAGATCGACGCCCATATCATTGGGGTCCAGCACCACCACGCGGCACAGGTGCTTTTCCCAGGTGATGCGGATCAGCGTGTGAATCTTGGGGTCGGTGGCCGGGACGATTAACTGGCCTTCAGGCGTCGAAGGGGGTTTGTCGGGGAACATCGCAAAGCGACCTGACACGTTGTGATGCAAGTCGGACCATTCGTGAAACCCCGCCTCTAGCGGGCAAAACTGCGCTGTCGTGCCAGAGGCGTGCTGCAACACCCCGTGGTCAAAAAGATAGGACAGCTCGGGCTCCCCCCGCGGATCGGCCTTGTCGGCGGTCTCTGCGTTGTCGAGCCAGAGATAGGCGATATAGCCACTCGAAAGAATGGCAAAAATCACGAGCGCAATGTCGAAGGTGGAAGCCACGGCGGGACTCAATTCTTTAGGGTTCCACTCAGTTAAGCGCCCAAATAGTTAACAGTTTATTAACCGCCGCGTGAATGGCCGTGTGACCTACCGCGGAAAATCGCCGAGATCGTCTTTGGTGCCCCCCACGCCGCTGCCGCAGGGATCAGGTGAAGCGCGTGTTCTCTCCGGTGGGCAGGGGCGTTTCGCCGTGATGCGCATCCAGCTTTTCGCGGGGCCATGTGACCTTGACCACCGCACCGACGGGGGTGTCCGTCTTGGGGGCGCTGTCCGGCCCGTTGGCAAAACGAAGCTCCGCACCCGAACGTTCAAGCAAGGTCTTGGCGATGAACAGCCCCAGCCCCATGCCTTCGTATTCGGGGCGCCGCGCGTTGCTGCGGTCCGAAGGGCGCCGCCGCATGAAAGGGTCACCGATGCGGCCAAGGATATGCGGAGGAAAGCCCGTACCATCGTCAAATATCCGGACCGAGATCACCGTGTCAGACCAGTTCGCCTCTACCCAGACTGTTGTGGCGGCGAAATCCACCGCGTTTTGCATCAGGTTGCGCAGCCCGTGGATGATCTCGGGTCGGCGCAGGATCGCGGGCTGGTCGGCGGCGTCTCCGGCATCTGGTCCGAGGGTAAAGGTAAACGTCTTGCCGCGCATCCGGTGCGGTTCGGCGGCTTCTTCAAGCACCGTCATCAAGGGGGCTTGGCGCAGATGCAGATCGTCTTTGCCCGCCCGCCCCATGTCGCGCAGAATATCGCGGCACCGGTCGGCCTGATCGCGGATCAACGCGGCATCTTCGGCCAGATCGGGCTGGTCTTGCAGTTCATTCCACAGCTCGCTGCTGGCCAGTTTGATCGTGGCAAGGGGCGTGCCCAGTTCATGGGCGGCAGCGGCCACCACGCCGCCAAGGTCGGTCAGCTTCTGTTCGCGCGCCAACGCCATCTGGGTGGCGGCCAAGGCGTCGGCCATCGAATGGATCTCGGTGGTGACGCGGCGGGAATAGGCGGTAGAGAACACAATCGCGATCACCAGCGCGATCCAGATGCCGAAGATAAAGATGCCCGGCAGCTCAAGCACGCCCCCATCTTGTGTGATCAACGGCAGGTGAAACAGCGCCAGCCCCGTCGCCAGCCCAATGGCTGTGCCACAAAGCACGATGGTCGACCGCAGGCTCAGCGCCGTGGCAGAGATGGTCACCGGCCCCAGCAACAGCAGCGAAAACGGATTATGCAGCCCGCCCGTCAGGAACAGCAGAAAGGCCAGCTGTACCAGATCGAACAGCACCATCAGCAGGTTTTCATACTCAGACAGACGCTTGTTTTCGGGAAACACCAGAATGGCGATCAGATTACCGATCACCGACACGCCAATCGCGAAATAGCACAGCCCCAGTTCCAGCTGCAGGCCAAAGATGCGTTGCGCGACGGTGATCGCCGTCAGTTGCCCCGCAATCGCCACCCACCGCAGCACGATCATTGTGCGCAGGCGGATCCAGTTGGCACGCGCGCCCTTGCCCAGGCCTCTACCCACGGGAATGTTAGCGGCCTGCGTCATCGGCGCACCTTTTCAAAATGTCGTTTGCGTTGATAAAGGGAAAGCGTAGGTCTGTGTCCGACCGGGATCAAGAGCGCCTAACCGCGCAGGAGAATGAATATGAGAAGAGTGTTGGCAATTGGCGCGGTGTTGGTCGTGCTGGCGTTTCTGGCGGTGTCCCTGATGCTGGTATACCGGACCGATGGCGACAGCGACAAATACGCGCAGTGCAAGAACTCTGCCGTGGCCGGTGGCGCGGAATTGGGCGGGCCGTTCGAACTGGTGAACGCCCAAGGCCAGACCGTGACGGACGCGGATGTGATCACCGAGCCCAGCCTCGTTTACTTTGGCTATACCTTCTGCCCGGACGTCTGCCCGCTGGACGTGGACCGCAACGCCCGCGCTGTGGATGAGCTGGAGGCGCGTGGTATGTCTGTGACGCCGGTGTTCATTTCTGTCGATCCTGCCCGCGATACCCCTGAAGTTGTTGGAGATTTCGCCGCCAACATGCACCCCAAGATGATCGGTCTGACCGGATCGCCCGCACAGGTCAAAGCGGCAAGCGATGCCTACCGCACCTATTACAAGGCGCATGAGGATGAAGGCGATGACTACCTCGTGGACCATTCGACCTTTAGCTATCTGGTGATGCCGGGCGAAGGTTTCGTCGATTTCTTCCGCCGCGATGTCCCGCCAGAGCAGCTGGCCGACAAGGTCGCCTGCTTTGTGGAACATCAGTAAAAGTTTGACCAAGCTAGGCCACCGCCACATATCTGGATAAAGTCCCGGTACAACATTCAACCAGCGGAGCATGATATGGTTCAGGAAAATGCGCTTGATCTCGGCGAGGATCGGTCCCTCCTTCTGGTGGATGATGACGAACCGTTTCTGCGCCGTCTTGCCAAGGCGATGGAGAAGCGCGGCTTTGACGTAGAAACCGCCGGTTCCGTCGCCGCTGGTGTGGCGATCGCCACCGCGCGGCCCGCGGCCTATGCGGTGGTCGATCTGCGGTTGCAGGACGGCAACGGGCTGGATGTGGTCGAGGTGCTGCGCGACAAACGCCCCGATGCGCGGGTTGTGGTGCTGACCGGCTACGGTGCCATCGCCACCGCCGTCGCCGCGGTCAAGATTGGTGCGACGGACTACCTGTCAAAACCCGCTGATGCCAATGACATCGTGAACGCGCTGCTGGCCACGGGCGATGACATGCCGCCGCCACCGGAAAACCCCATGAGCGCGGATCGTGTGCGGTGGGAACATATCCAGCGTGTCTACGAGCTTTGCGACAGAAACGTGTCCGAAACGGCGCGGCGGCTGAACATGCACCGCCGGACCTTGCAGCGCATCCTGGCAAAACGGTCCCCGCAGTAACGCGCTAGACGTCGTAGCGTTTGCTGATCTTGTCCACGACCTGACCCGAGGCAAGCGAGACCCCTTCATCATAATGCCAGTCGCGAAATCCACGGCTTTGGTAATAGGTCAGCCCGCCGTGGTTGTCGGCGCGGATTGTGGCGTTGATCCAGACATACCCCAGCCGTGCCGCTGCCTGCGCGGTGGCATCAAACAGCGCTGATCCGATGCCCAGACCGGTACGACCAACCTGCACAAAGCTCGCGATGTCGCAGGCCTCGGGCGGCAGATCGGGGTGCGGGCTGATCCACTGGAACCCCACGACGTTCTCCTGATCATCCAGCGCCACATGCCACGCGCTTTGATCGGCGTTGCTGGCCATCCATTGGGTCAGATCCTTGCCGGTGACAGGGCGGGTCATCGCGGTGGTGCCCCCGATGGTGATGATCTCGTTCAGCAGCTGCGCCATATTGCCGGCATCCAGCGCGATTGGCGGGCGGACCTTGACCATCACAGCGCGCCCAGCAAATCCAGATGCCGCGCGGTGAAGTCATTGCGCGTGTCCACCGGCGGGCGCAGCACAATCGACAGCCCCTCCATCAGATCGGGGTTGGGCCGGCCAAAGAACTTGGACGCCTCTGCTTCCGAGAAACCGGCGATCTGCGTCGCCTCCATCCAGGCGCTGACCTTATCGGCGCGCTTGATCTGCTGCTTGACCGATTTCGGCAGTGCCGCAGGCAGGCCAAAGCGGATATGGATCGCGGACATCAGCCGGTCATCCAGCGCGCCATATTCCGGCCCGACCGCCGCCTTCACCGGAGAGATCATATCGCCGATCACATATTCCGGCGCATCATGCAGAAGCGCAGCCAACCGCCACTTTGGCGGGGCCTTGGGGTTCATCCGGCCATAAATCGTTTCGACCAGCAGCGAATGTTCGGCCACGGAATAGGCAAAATCCCCCCGCGTTTGCCCGTTCCACCGCGCGACAAAGGCCAGCCCGTGGGCGATATCCTCGATCTCTATATCGACCGGTGTCGGGTCCAGCAGGTCAAGCCTGCGGCCGGATAACATACGTTGCCATGCACGGGATTGCTGCGCCATTCTATTGCTCTGCCTTTGACACGTGGAACATTTGCGGGTTTCGCCGTGTTCTTCCCACGAAGGAGACGATCATGAAACCTGTTATTTCTGCTCTCACACTCGCACTTGGCCTCGGGAACGTGGCCGCACCCGCAATGGCAAGCGATGTCTGCATGCCCGCGCAAGAGCTGAAGGCGTCGTTGGTGGATTGGTACGGCGAAACACCGGTTGAAGGCCAGGACGACGGCGCGGTCCAAATCTGGGCCTCGGATGACACGGGCACATGGTCTGCTGTAAAAACCCTGTCGAACGGAATGGCCTGCGTCACCGCGCAGGGCGCAAACTGGATGGCGGGGATGACCACGGACGAGATGATCGTCGCCTCGGCAGAGTAACCGTTTCGTGTGACGCTTGACCGCCACCGTTGAGATCACCGCATCAAAGTGCTACGGCCCTTTTCAAATATACGATACATAGCCGATCTTTTGAAAAGGGATGCCCCGATGGCCAACGATTACATCGTTAAAGACATTAGCCTTGCCGCCTATGGCCGCAAGGAACTTGATATCGCAGAAACCGAAATGCCCGGCCTGATGGCCTTGCGCTCGGAATATGGCGACAGCAAACCGCTGTCCGGTTCGCGCATCGTCGGCTCGCTGCACATGACGATCCAGACCGCCGTGCTGATCGAAACGCTTGTCGCATTGGGGGCCGATGTCCGTTGGGCGTCGTGCAACATCTTCTCGACCCAGGATCACGCGGCGGCGGCGATTGCCGAAGGCGGTACGCCTGTTTTCGCGATCAAGGGGCAATCGCTGGAAGAGCATTGGGATTACCTGGATAAATCCTTCCAGTTCCCCGACGGCCCGAACCTGATCCTTGATGATGGCGGCGATGCGACGCTGTACATCCTGATGGGCGCCCGTGCCGAAGCTGGCGAAGACGTGATCCCCGTGCCAACGTCGGAAGAAGAAGTCGCGATCAAGGCGCAGATCAAAAAGCGGATGGAGCAATCCCCCGGTTGGTTCACCAAGATGCGTGACCAGATCAAGGGCGTGTCCGAGGAAACCACCACAGGCGTTCACCGTCTGTATGATCTGGTGAAGCAAGGCCAGCTGCCCTTCCCCGCGATCAACGTCAACGACAGCGTCACCAAGTCCAAGTTCGACAATAAATACGGCTGCCGTGAATCGCTGGTCGACGGTATCCGCCGCGCGACAGACGTGATGATGGCCGGTAAGGTCGCTGTCGTCTGTGGCTATGGCGACGTTGGCAAAGGCTCTGCCGCGTCGCTGGCCGGTGCCGGTGCCCGCGTGAAAGTGACCGAAGCCGACCCGATCTGCGCGCTGCAAGCGGCGATGGACGGGTTCGAGGTTGTCCTGCTGGAAGACGTGCTGGACACCGCCGACATCTTCATCACCACCACCGGCAACAAGGACGTGATCCGCATCGAGCATATGCGCGAGATGAAGGATATGGCGATTGTTGGCAACATCGGCCACTTTGACAATGAAATCCAGGTTGCCGCGCTGAAGAACCACAAGTGGACCAACATCAAGGAACAGGTCGACATGATCGAGATGCCTTCGGGCAACCGTCTGATCCTGCTGTCCGAAGGCCGTCTGCTGAACCTTGGCAACGCCACCGGTCACCCTTCCTTCGTCATGTCCGCGTCCTTCACCAACCAGGTGCTGGCGCAGATCGAACTGTGGGAAAACACCGGCAAATACGAGAACAAGGTCTATATCCTGCCCAAGCATCTGGACGAAAAAGTCGCCCGTTTGCACCTTGATCGTATCGGCGTGAAACTGACCCAGCTGAGCAGCGAACAAGCCGCTTACATCGGCGTCACACCCGAAGGCCCGTTCAAGCCGGAACACTACCGCTACTAAGCCGGTGCGTACCGTCTGACAAAACGCCGCCTTGCAGGGATGCAGGGCGGCGTTTTTCGTGGGTCAGCTGCCAAGCGCGAAGCGTTCGACCTCGTGAAAACGTCCCTGCGTATCCTCGCCACAAAGCGTCAGACTATCGATGGTGAAAGGGGCAGGGGTATCCGACCCTAAATAGCGGTGCAGAGCCGTCTTTACGGGGTCGATCTGATCGGGCGCAAGCGGCCCGGTGAGGGTGATGTGAAAGCGGAAATACTCCATAATATGGGGGTATCCGTAGGTTTTGAGGTAAATCCGCTGCTGATCGGTCAGGTAGGGGGCGTTCTTGCGCGTGAACTCCGCCTCTGACAGCGGCGCGCGGAAGGCGTCCAGCACCACATTGGCCGAGGCCGCAAGACTGCCAAGCGCGGTCGTGTCGCCCTGCGGCACCAGCGCCAGAAACCGCCCGATCTGCGACAGGGCCAGCCCGTCCAACTGCACTGGCGCTTGCCCTTTGCAAAAGGCGGCGAGGCCATCGGTCAGCTGTGCCGCGCTGGTCGCATCCGCCAGAAAGAACGGCGCCTTGACCGTCCCGTGTAGCCCGTATTTGCGTGGTCTTTGGGTCAACTTGGCAACATCAAGCCCCGCGATATCGGGATGTGCAACAGCTTCGCCGGCCTGCACATCCCAGCCCAACCAAGCCGCGCCCCGCCGGGCGAAATCCCCCGGCGGCGGCGTATAGTAAATGGCGTAGCGTTTGAACATCTTGGGCCCCCTTATCGGTCAGCCTAGACCCCTAACAGCGCCATGTAACAGCTTAAAGATAGCGGTTAACCAGATTTTCCAGCGCTTCCTGACGGCCCGAGGCGGGCTGCGGGTTCAGCGCATCGGCTTTGACCTGCGCGTTGATCGTCTCCAGATCGCTGCTCAGCAAGCCTTGGCCGCGTTCAGAGCCCCAACCGGCATAGCGCGCGTCCCGCGCCGCTTCGAGCTTGCCATCCTCCAGCATCGCGGCGGCGGCTTTCAGGCCCTTGGCACAGACATCCATCGCACCGACATGGGCCAAAATCAGATCCTCGGCGTCCAGCGACTGGCGGCGCAGTTTGGCGTCAAAGTTGGTGCCGCCGGTGGTGAAACCGCCCGCTTTCAGCACTTCGTAATAGGCCAGCGCGACTTCGGGGACGGAATTGGGGAATTGGTCGGTGTCCCAGCCTGATTGGTAATCGTTGCGGTTCATGTCGATCGACCCGAAAATCCCAAGCGCCGAGGCCATCGCCAATTCGTGTTCAAACGAATGCCCGGCAAGAATGGCGTGACCCTGTTCGATGTTCACCTTCACCTCGTTCTCAAGCTCGTAATCCTTGAGGAAACCATAGACGGTGGCCACGTCGTAATCATACTGGTGCTTGGTCGGTTCCTGCGGTTTAGGCTCGATCAGGATGGCGCCTTTGAAGCCGATCTTGCGGGCGTATTCGACGGACATCTGCAAGAAACGCCCCGCCTGTTCGCGTTCGCGTTTCAGGTCGGTGTTCAGCAGCGTTTCATAGCCTTCGCGTCCGCCCCACAGCACATAGTTCTCGCCGCCCAGCTTGTGGGTGACGTCGATACATTCCTTCACCGTCGCGGCGGCATAGGCAAAAATATCGGGGTCGGGGTTGGTGGCAGCGCCCGACATATAGCGGCGGTTGGAAAACAGGTTGGCCGTGCCCCACAGCAGCTTGGTGCCCGTCTGCTCCATCTTTTCGCCAAAGTAATCGGTGATCTCGTGCAGCCGCGCGGTGCTTTCGGCAAAGGTATCGCCCTCGGGACGGACATCGGCGTCGTGGAAGCAGAAATACGGCTGACCGAGGATCTTGAACATATCAAACGCGGTGTCAGCCTTGGCGCGCGCGGCGTCCATCGTGGTGCCGAACCACGGGCGCAGGAAGGTCTGACCGCCAAAAGGGTCGCCGCCTTCCCATGCGAAACTGTGCCAATAGGCAACGGCAAAGCGCAGATGCTCTGCCATCGTCTTGCCCATCAGCATCTCGTCGGGGTTATAGCTGCGATAGGCGAAATCATGGTCCGCTTGCGGGTCGTAAGAGATCGTCGGGATGCCGTCGAAAAAGCTGGTCATGGGGATGGTCCTTCTTGTCTTAGCGCAAATGTTTTACGGCGCTATACGTGTCTGAATATCGGGCGTGGGCCTCTGAAAAGGCGTCGACTAGAGCTGGAACAGGCTCTATCACGCGGGAAATGGGGGGTGGCACGGCGATCTCGGCCCCGGTGCCGGTGGCAGCCATACGACCCAAGCGCGCAGCCCCAAGAGCACCGCCAAAGTCACCCGCGGCGGGCAGCTGGATCGGCATGTTCAGCGACGTGGCGATGGCCGATAGCCAATAGTCGGATTTAGACCCGCCGCCGACGGCGATCAGGCTGTCGATGTGGGTGCCGGTGTGCCGCATCGCGTCGAAACTGTCGCGTAGGGCGTGGGTCACCCCTTCCAGCACCGCGCGGGTCATGGCGGCGCGGTCGGTGTTATGGGCAAGGTGCAGGAAACCGCCCCGGATATTGGCGTCGTTATGGGGCGTCCGTTCGCCCCCAAGATAGGGCATAAAGATCGTGCGGCCGGGGGCCTGTAGCGCGCCCAGATCAGAGGTGAGCGTCCGCGCGTCCTCGTTCAAAACACCGGCCAGCCAATTCAGCGAATCCGTGGCCGACAGGATCACCCCCATCTGGTGCCACAGGTCCGGCAGCGCGTGACAAAAGCTGTGCAGCGCGCTTTCAGGTGCAGCGGCATAGCCCGGCGTCGCGGCAAACAGCACGCCCGAGGTGCCAAGCGAGACGAACGCCTGACCCGGTTTCACCACACCCATCCCGATGGCCGAGGCGGCATTATCGCCGCCGCCCCCCGCAACGGGGATCCCCGCAGGTAGGCCCAGTTGCGCGGCGATAGAGCCGCTTAGGTGCCCTGACACCTGCGATCCTTCGACCAACGAAGGCATCTGTTCCCGCGTCAGGCCAGATCGTTCCAGCAAAGCGTCGGACCAGTCGCGCGCGCCGGTATCCAGCCAGCTTGTGCCTGCGGAATCCGACATCTCTGACACCGGGTCGCCGGTCAGCCAGAAGCGCAGCGCGTCCTTGGGCAGCAGCACCTTGTCGATCCGCGCGAAAATACCGGGTTCATGGTCGCGCACCCATGCCACTTTGGGCGCGGTGAAACCGGGGAACACAATGTTGCCCGTGACCGCACGCCAGAGGGGATCAGCATCCATCGCGGCGGCCTGTGCCGCGGCGCGGGTGTCGTTCCACAGCATACAGGGGCGCAGCGGCGTGCCCGCGGCATCCAGCAGGGTCGCGCCATGCATATGCCCGCTAAGCCCGATACCCTGCACGGCGGCCAGATCAACCCCCAGCCCCGCAATCGCGTCGGCGCAGGCGGTGAACCAATCGCGCGGGTCCTGTTCGACCCAGCCATCGTGGGGGCGCGACACCTGCAAGGGTGCCACGCTTTCCGCGATGATGTTTTCGGCGTCGTCCACCAGCAGGGCCTTCAGCCCAGAGGTGCCCAGATCAAGCCCCAGAAACATGGTTTTCCCCTTTGTCAGCGCCTATGCGGCGTCGCGCGCCTTGCCCATGATGATCATGCTCAGGATGTCATCCTCGGTCACGTCGCCGACCTTTTCGGTGCCGATCAGCGCGCCGTTTTTCATCACCGACACACGGTCGCAGAGCTCCAGCATCTCGCGGGTGTCGTGGCTGATCAGGAAGATGCCAAGCCCTTGGGCCTTCAGTTCCTTGATCAGATCGGCAACCATCTTGCTTTCATGCACCCCAAGAGCGGCGGTCGGTTCGTCCATGATCAGGATCTTGGCGTTGAAATAGACCGCGCGGGCAATCGCAACCGATTGCCGCTGACCGCCCGAAAGCGCCGAGACAGGCTCGCTTATCTTCTTAAAGTTGGGGTTGAGACGCGCCATGATCTTGCGGGTCTCTGCCTCCATCCGCGCATCATCCACGAGGCCGAATTTATTGGTCAGTTCGCGCCCCAGAAACAGGTTGCTGGGCGCATCAAGGTTATCGGCCAGCGCCAGCGTCTGGTAGATGGTCTCGATGTTGTGGCGGCGGGCGTCACGGGGCGAATGGATGCTGGCTTTCTTGCCCTCGATCCAGATTTCGCCCTCGTCCATCTGATAGGCACCGGCAAGGATCTTGATCAGCGTGGATTTCCCCGCGCCATTGTGCCCCAACAGGCCGACGACCTCGCCCGGGTACAGGTCCAGCGACACGTTATCGACGGCACGCACCCCCCCGAAGGACAGCGAGATATTCTTGAGCTCTACAAGCGGTGTCATGATTTCCCTCCCATACGGCGGCGATAGACGATGTCGATCCAGACGGCGAAGACAAGAACCGCACCGACGACGATGTTTTGCAGCGGTGCGTCAACGCCCACCATAGCCATGCCCGACTGCAGCGATTGCATGATCAAGGCCCCCAGAATGGCCCCGTGGATCGTCCCTATACCGCCTGCCAGAGCCGTGCCGCCAATGACAGCCGCAGCGATGACACGCAGTTCGTCCAACGTGCCGATGTCGTTCGAGTGGTTGGTCAAACGGGCAGAGGCAACAACCGCGGACAGCGCCACCAAGGCCCCCATCAGGGCAAAGACCTTGACCGTCAGCAGACGGGTGTTGATGCCCGACAGCTCTGCCGCGTCGGGGTTACCGCCCGTGGCAAAGATATAGCGCCCCAGCCGCGTGCGTTTGGCCATCACGGTCATGCCAATCGCCAGCGCGATCAGCAGCAACACCGAATAGGGGATACCATATGACGCGGTATAGCCTTCGGGCATCACATCGCCACGGGCCTTGAACTCGCGCATCAGACGCGCGGTCGGAACCTCGTAGGCGTTCAGGATCGCGACAAAGCCCAGAATGCCCACGGCGATGATCAGACCGACCAGCACCTCGGCCCAAACCGGTTTCACGTGAAACCCGTGGTTGACCTTGTTGCGGCGTGACGACCACAGCGCCCAAAGCGCCAGAACCACGGCGATCAGCCCGACGACCCAAGACCATGTCTCGCCCAGGGTCCCATTGATTCCGCCGAACTTGCGGAAGGTTTCATCCAGCGGCCCAATGGTTTGACCGTCGGTCATATACCACGCCACGTTGCGCCAGATCAGCAGCCCGCCCAAGGTCACGATGAAGGCGGGGATCGTGAGGAACCCGATCAGCCAGCCCTGAAACGCGCCGATGATGGTGCCAAACAGCAGGCCGACGACGATGGCGATCCAGGGGATCATCGGATGCCCCAGCCCCATGCCCAGCATACGCGGCAGGATATCGGTCTGGGTCATCGCCATCGCGGCAGAGCAGGTGGCCAGCATCGCGCCGACCGACAGGTCGATGTGACGGGTCACGATCACGAAGACCATACCGGTCGCCATAATGGCAACGCTGACCGTCTGGATCGTGAGGTTGAAAATATTGCGCGGCGTCAGAAAGCGCCCGTCGGTCAGCACGTTGAACACGAGGCAGACCAGAATGAACGCACCGATCATCCCTAACAGACGGGTATCGATTTCGAGCTGGCTAAGAAAAGAGCGCTTGGGCGCTGTCGGCGACGGATGTACATCTGCCCCGGTTTCGGTGGTCGTATCTGTCATGTGATTGGCTTCCGGATTGGGTCGCAATGTCAATCAGCGGGGCCGCAAAGCGCGGCAGCCGGGCTGAAGCAAACGGGTGGCACACCCCGCATCAGGGGCGGGGTGTGCGTTTTGGTCTTAGTTACAGGCCGCGACATCTGTCACGCCTTGGCACAGGGCTTCTTTCGAAATCCAGCCGGCGTCCAGAACCGCGTTCAGGTTGTCGATGGTGACAGGCACGGGGGCCAGAAACTTGGCCGACAGGGCCGTGCCCGCAGGGGATGTCCATTCCTGCGCGCCGTCCACGTCTGCCATCTCGGTGCCGCCGGCAAGGGCAACAGCGATTTCGGCTGCGTTCTTGCCCAGATCACGGGCGTCTTTCCAGACGCTGACGGTCTGCGTGCCCTTGGCAACACGGTTCAGCGCCGCGTGGTCGCCGTCCTGGCCGGACACGGGCGTGCCTTCCATGCCTTGCGCGGTCAGCGCGGCAACGGCACCGCCTGCTGTCCCGTCGTTAGAGGCAACAACCGCGTCAACGTTGTTGTCTTGCGCGGTCAGGATCTGCTCCATGTTGCGCTGTGCGTTGGCGGGCAGCCAGCCGTCGGTATAGGCTTCGGCAACGATGGTGATATCGCCTGCATCAATCGCGGATTGCAGCACTTCTTGCTGGCCGCCGCGCAGGAAGTCGGCGTTCGGATCGGTGGGCGAGCCCTTGATCATCACATAGTTGCCCTTTGGCATCGCTTCGAACACGGCACGCGCTTGCATACGGCCCACCTCGACATTGTCGAAGGTCAGGTAAAAGGCGCGGGGGTCTTCGATCAGGCGGTCATAGCCCACAACCGGAATACCTTCGTCCGCGGCTGCGGTGATTGCGGGGCCGATGGCCTGGCTGTCTTGGGCAAGGATGATCAGCGCATCAACGCCTTGGGCGATCAGGCTTTCCACATCCGACAACTGCTTGGCCGACGACGATTGCGCATCGGCGCTGACATATTTCGCACCGGCAGCGTCCAGCGCGGCCTTGATCGCGGCCTCGTCTGTTTTCCAGCGCTCTTCTTGGAAGTTCGACCAGCTCACGCCGACGGTGATATCCTCGGCTGCTGCGGTCTGAGTGAAGCCAGCAGTGGCGACGGCCGCTGCCATAAAGAGTTTACGCATTTCTTTCCTCCCAGATGAAATGATCCGATGTCCTTGGTGGCATCGGTGACGTCGTAGTATGAGGTTGCGCACTTTAATTCAGTTGTCAAAATAAATTTTACATTATGACACAAAGAATTTGACACAGATCGGCAAAACACGGCTTATTTCCCGTGGGAGACAGAGGGATTAACCTATTGCAGGGGAATTTCAAAATACATCGGGAGGATAAAGTTTGGCGAGCGAACTAATTCGCGACCTTGGGTCGGAGGGGTCAAAACTTGTGTCTTCAGGCTGTGGCCCGCTGCTGGCCTTGCCGCAGGATGATACACGCCCGCTGCGCCAACAGGTGTTTGAACAGGTCCGCGCGAACGGGCAGATGCCGCGCATGGATGTGGCGCGCAAGCTCAACATCAGCCCCGGGTCGGTGACCACCATTACCTCTGATCTGATCGCGCGCGGTCTGCTGCAAGAGGTAGAGGACAGCCAGCGCGGCCCCAGCCGTGGCCGCCCGCCCATTGCCCTGCGGGTCGCCCCGCAAAGCCGTTTCGTCGTGGGCATGAAGCTGTCGGACGAACGTCATACCGCGGTCTTGCTGGACCTTGCCGGCACGATCATCGCCGAGGCCCATGTCGCCAGTGCGTCGCTGCGGCAGTCTACCGAAGATATGTTGACCGAAGTCAGTTCCCTCATGGACAGGCTGTTGCAGAAATCGGGGCGTGTGATGTCCGACATCAGCGCCGTGGGAATCGGCCTGCCCGGGCTGGTGGATGCGAGCCTCGGGATCGTGAAATGGTCGCCGGTGATGCTGGACACGGATATGCCGCTGCGCGATCTGCTGGCGAAAACGCTGGGGCTGCCTGTGTCATTGGACAATGACACCAACCTGTTGACGCTGGCCGAACTGTGGTTCGGGGCCGGTCGGGGGATTTCCAACTTTGCCGTGGTGACCATTGAACGCGGCGTCGGCATGGGGCTGGTGCTGAACAACCGGCTGTTCCGCGGCGCCCTTGGCCCGGGGATGGAGCTGGGCCACACCAAGGTGCAGTTGGACGGTGCCCTGTGCCGTTGCGGGCAGCGCGGCTGTCTTGAGGCCTATGTCGCCGATTACGCCATTATCCGCGAGGCAGGCACCGCGTTTGAACGCGACCCGCGCGCCGAAAGCTCTGCCGTGTCGATGATCGAAACCCTGTATGACGAAGCGAACGCAGGCAACGAGGCTGCGCTGGCGATCTTTAACCGCGCCGGACGGTTCCTGAGCGTCGGGCTTGCCAATATCGTGCAGTTGTTTGACCCCGAACGGATCATTCTCAGCGGCGAACGGATGCGCTATGACTATCTGAACGTTGACGATGTGCTAAACGAGATGAACTCTATGATCCTACCCGCAGGCCGCGCGCCGACCCCTGTCGACATCCACGCTTGGGGCGGGTCCGTCTGGGCGAAAGGGGCCGCTGCACTGGCCCTGTCCGATGTGACCGACGCCCTGCTGGGGGAGAATGCTGCGTGATCCATCGTTTGCTGGCGGCAGCCTGTGTCTTTGCCTCTGTTGCCCATGCCGATCCGTTGTTTCAGGACATCAGCGCGGGCCTGCCCGACCACCATTATACCGGCGGGTGGGAACATTTTGTCGGCGGCGGTGTGTCGGCGTTTGACTGTTCGGGCGACGGGCTGCCCGATCTGGTGGCCGCAGCCGGCACCGCGCCGCTATTGTTGCTCAAAAACGTCTCTGACACGGGGGAAATCGCCTTTGAACGGGCTGTGATCGACCCCGAGATTACGGGGGCCACGGGGGCCTATCCTGTCGATATGAATGGTGACGGGCTGCTTGATCTATATGTCATGCGCGTCGGGCCGGACCGCGTACTTCAGGGCGGCGCGGACTGCCAGTTCACCGATGTGACAGAGGCATGGGGCATCCCGCAAACCGATCAATGGACCACCGCCTTCACCGCCTGGTGGCAGGATGGCGCATACTTTCCCACGCTTGCGATCGGCCATTATGTTGACCGCGCCAATCCCGACGGGCCGTTTGGTGCCTGTGATACCAACACGCTGCTCAGGCCCAAGGGCGGCACCTCGCCCCAATATACCGCGCAAGAGCTGTCGCCGGGGTATTGCGCGCTCTCGATGCTTGCCGCAGAGGATGCGCGCGGGCTCAAATCGCTGCGAATCTCCAATGATAGACACTATTATGTCTCCGGCGGGGCGGAGCAGATGTGGGATATCGCTGAACAGCGGTTCCTGACCGAAGCGGATGGCTGGGCCAAAGTCTCGCTTTGGGGGATGGGGATCGCCAGCCGTGACCTGACGGGCGACCAACGGGACGAGCTGATGCTCACCTCTATGGGGGACCAGCTGATGCAGGTGGCGCAAGCCGACGGCAGCTATCGCGGCGCGCCCTATGACATCGGCACCTATGCGCAGCGCCCCTATGTGCCCGGGGATGGCCGCCCGTCTACCGGATGGCACGCCAGTTTCGCCGATGTGAACAACGATGGCCGCGCCGATCTGTTTATCGCCAAGGGCAATGTCGACCAGATGCCCGGCATGGCGATGCGCGATCCGAATAATCTGTTGATCCAAGGGGCCGATGGCCGCTTTACCGAGGTTGGTGACACCGCAGGTGTGGCCGATATCGCGCGGTCACGGGGGGCGGCACTGGCGGATTTTGACGGCGACGGGCTGCTGGATCTTGCCGTGGTGAACCGGCGTGCGCCGATGCGTATGTACCGCAATGTGACGCCCGAGGCAGGCCGCTTTGTGCGCATCGCGGTGCGGGGCGCGGGCGGCAATCGCTTTGCCGTGGGGGCGCGGGTGATCGTGACGGTGGGCGACGCTGTGCAAAGCCAGCAGATCACCCTTGGCGGCGGTCATGCGGGGGCGGTGCTGGCACCGCTGCATTTCGGCATCGGCGACGCGGCAGAAGCAACGGTGCAGGTCCGCTGGCCCGATGGCACGCAAAGCGACCCCATGCGCATGACGGCAGGCGATCAGATCACGGTGACGCAGCCCGATTGATCAGGGCGCACCGCCCACGGCCAGACCGCTTGGGACCGTGTCAGGGATACCCAAGCGCCCCGACAGCGCCTGCGGGTCATCCAGACTGCGCAAGAAAGACACTAACGCGGCGATATCACCGGGATTCAGCCCTTTGGGCGCGCGGATCATCGCGGCTTGGGTGATGGCATCGCGGGCGGCGGGGTCGTCCATCTCGCGCCAGTCATCCCCGTCCAGCGGCGGCAGGCGCACCCCGTTTCTGTCAGCCGCGCCGGGAGCAAAGCGTTTGGCCGCGCGGGCCGGGTCCATATGATCGCGCAAGAACTTCTCTATCTGGCTGTGCCCGCCCGCATGCCCCCAAGGGCCGGTCTGCATCACATTGCGCAGGGACGGCGTGCGAAAGGCATAGGCATCGGCCCCATTGCCGGTCACACCCATGCGTCCCGTATCGCGGGTGTGGGTTTCAAACACGGCTGCCTTGCCGGGGCCAAGCTGCGGTGCCCCCATCGCGTGAAAACTATGGTCGGTCTGGAACGCCCCCGCGTGGCAGGTGCTACAGCCCGCCTCGCCATAAAACAGCGCCATGCCCTTTTGCGCATCGGCGTCCAGCGCGGCTGACGGATCGCGCAGATAGGCATCAAAGGCAGAGCTGTCGGACCGCCATTCATGGGCCACAAAGACGGCAATCGCGTTTGAAATATCGGTAAATCCGATGTCGTCGGGCGTGGTGATATGATCATAGACCGATTGGAACCGCCGCGCATAGTCGGGCAAGCCCGCCACCCGTCGCGCCAGAATATCCCACGCCCCGCCCTGCGCCGTGATCAGACCCTGACGCACGGCTTTGGCAACGTCATTCTCCATATTCTGGCCGGCCATCTCGTCGGGGCTGAGCACCGGAAACATGGTTTGCGCCGACAGCAAAGACGCAAAACCGTCAAGCATATCGTCGTCCAGCGGCGTGCGGAAACCGGACGGCATTTCGGCGTCAACCTCGATCCGGCCATCGTGGAACAGCACGGTGAATTCTTTTGCGCCCAGATTGAATAACGCAGGCGAATTGCGCGGGATGCGGTGGGGCGGCATGTTGTCGGGATCCCCGCGCCGTTCCAGCCCCAGCCCGACCCCACCTTCGCCCAGACCCAATGATACGCCATCGCTGGTGGCAAAATCAGGGTGGTGACAGGTGGCGCAGGCGATATTGCGGTTGCCCGACAGGATCGGATCGTAAAACAGCAACTGCCCGAGGATCGCCTCGTCCAGATCGACGGGCGCAAAGCTGGCCGGATCAACGGGATCGGGCAGCGGCCCAGAAACGCCAGGAAACGGCGCAAGACAAAGGGCGAAAGCGGTGGCGAGGGCGGTCTTCATCATCGTAGTTTTGCGGAAAAACCGCTTCGGTACAAGCGTTTGACGCGGGGCGAGCCGCAATCAAGACATGCCGAAAACCGCACAGACCAACGCAGGCGGGAAAAATTTCTTTTGCGCGCGTCAAAACCGCTTTAGGGTCTGAAACAAGGCCGGAAACATCGGTCAAATCAACGGTTGGAGACCACGAATGGGCAAAAGAGATGAATGGATCGCGAAATATGCCGACGATCTGCAAACAAAATGCGGCATGACGCCAGATATGGACCTGCTGACGAAAGTGACCATCGGTTGCGGTCCGTCGATCTATAACGCTGATGCGCAGACCATCGCCGCGTCGCAGGAAAGCGAGCTTGAGCTGGTCAAGAACAACTTCCTCATCAAAAAGCTTGGTCTCTCGGATAGCCCCGAGCTGATGGACGGTATCCACAAAGCCGTAGAGACTTACGGCAAATCCGAGCGGAACAAATACCGCGCGGTGGTCTATTATATGCTGACCAAACACTTCGGCAAAGAATCCGTTTACGCGTAAATCTGACCCTGTCGAACTGAAAACGCCCGCTTGGTTCAGCGGGCGTTTTTATGTCCAAAGCGTATGTCTAAATCGTGTATTAGGCTCTAGGGTTTGGTGTTTCCCAAGGCGCAGATCGCGCTCCATTGCTCTGCTGTGACAGGCTGGACAGACAGACGCGGGCTTTTGACCAGCGGCATATCATCGAAGCGGCCATCGGCCTTGATATCGTCCAGCGTCACCGGTTTTTCAAACGGGCGCACGGCTTTGATATCGACACATTCCCAGCGTGCGTCCTCGGTCGAGCTATCGGGATGCGCGGCGGCGCAGACCTCGACAATGCCGACAATCGCGCGCTCGCCTTGCGAATGGTAAAAGAACCCCAGATCGCCAACCGCCATCTCGCGCATGAAGTTGCGCGCCTGATAGTTGCGCACGCCGTCCCATTCCTCGCCCGCGTCCCCCTTGGCGACCTGGTCCGGCCAGCCCCAGGTCGAGGGTTCGGATTTGAACAGCCAGTAGGCCATTACCCGATCACCCGGTTCCACGGGATCAGTTGCACATCGGCAAACAACCCGGCCTTGGCATAGGGGTCATTGTCGGCCCAATCCTGTGCCGCGGCTTTGTCAGCGACATCCAGAATGACCAAAGACCCGATCATATCGCCGGCATCATCCAGCAGCGGACCGGCCTGGGCAACGACGCCCGTGGATTTCAGATATTCCACATGGGCGGGGCGGTTTTCCTGACGCACGGAAAGCGCGCCAGCTTTGTCTTTGGCAATAAGGGCAACCAGCATGTTATTCTTCCTTTAAAGGGCGGGTCAAAAGCGCTTTCATCGCGCTTGCTACATCTAAGCGGTTCTCGACCAGACCTGCAACGGCGGCGGTGATCGGCAGATCCAGCCCGTTGTCATGGGCCAGCGCATCGACCGCCCGCGCGGTGGCGGCACCTTCGACGGTGGTGGCGCTGTCAAAGGGCTCCCCCCGGCCGAGGGCCAGCCCCAGCCGGTAGTTCCGCGATTGGGTCGAGGTGCAGGTCAGCGTCAGATCGCCAAAACCGGACAGGCCTGCCAAGGTCACCGGATCCGCGTGGTGATGCGCGGCAAGCCGCTGCATTTCGGCGAAGCCACGGGTCATCACGGCGGCGCGGGCGCTTTCGCCTAGACCGGCCCCGATTGCGGCACCGCAAGCGATGGCCACAACGTTTTTCAACGCGCCCCCCAGTTCCGCACCCACGGTATCAGAGGTGCGGTAAAGACGCAGGTTTGCCGTTGTTAGGCTCTGTTGTAGGGTCGCGCAGGTGGTTTTATCGGCGCAAGCAAGGGTCAGCGCCGTGGGAAGCCCCCGCGCAATATCCGCGGCAAAGCTTGGCCCCGTGAGGATCGCTGCGGTCGCATGGGGCAGCACCTCGCGGATCACGGCGACAGGGCCAAGGCCGGTGTTCAGCTCGATCCCCTTGCAACAGGCGACGATGGTCTTGCCGTCCAATGCGGCAGCGTTATCGCGCAGAAATCCGCGCAGTTTTTGCATCGGGACGGCGGCGAGCAAGGTCTGCGCCTTGGCGGCCTCTGCCAGATCCTCGGTCACGAACAGGCCCTCGGACAGCGGGCAACCGGGCAGGCGGGCGGTGTTTTCACGGCTTTGCCCCATGCCCTGCGCATCCCGCGCCCATAGCGTCACCGCGCCCTTACCCGCCAAAGAGATCGCCAACGCAGTGCCAAAGGCACCGGCCCCCAGAACGGCAATGCTCATGCTTTCGCTCCTTTTTTGCCGCTGCCCAACATGGCGGGCTGGCGTGTGTCCAGCGGCCAACGCGGGCGGGCCGACAGGGTCAAATCATCGGGCGCGCGCAGCTGGCTTTGCTCGATCGCGGCAAAGGCGATCATCGCTGCATTATCGGTGCACAGCGACAGCGGCGGCGCGATAAAGGCGCAATCTACTTCGGCGGCAACAGTCTCTAACCCGTGGCCTATTGCCTTGTTCGCGGCCACACCACCCGCAACACAAAGGGTGCGCACATCAGGGGCATGATCCAGATATTTCCGCAAGGCGCGGCGGGTCTTTTCGGCCAGTACATCGGTAACGGCAGCCTGGAAACCGGCAGCCAGATCGGCCTGATCCTGAACGCTCAACCCGCCTTTTTCGTCGATCACCTTGTCCCGCGTGCGCAGCACCGCCGTTTTCAAACCCGAAAAAGACATGTCGCAATCGGGTCGGTCCAGCAGCGGGCGCGGCAGGGCAAAGCGTTTGGGGTCGCCCGCCTTGGCCGCCTGCTCAATCGCGGGGCCCCCCGGTTGCGGCAGTGAGATCAGGCGCGCCACCTTGTCAAAAGCCTCGCCCGGGGCGTCGTCGATGGTGCCGCCCAAGCGTTCAAACCGGTCCGGCCCATGCACCAGCAGGAACTGGCAATGCCCGCCGGACACCAGCAACATCAGGTAGGGATAGGGCACATCATCGGTCAGCCGTGGCGTCAGCGCATGGCCCGCCAGATGGTTCACGCCATAAAGCGGCTTGCCCGTCGCGGCTGACAGCCCCTTCGCGCACATCACCCCCGACAGCACGCCGCCGATCAGCCCCGGTCCCGCGGTCACGGCAAAACCGTCCACATCCGCCAAGGTCAGCGCGGCCTCGGCCAGCGCCTTTTCGACACAAAGGTCCAGCTTTTCTGCGTGGGCGCGGGCGGCGATTTCGGGGACGACACCGCCGAAAGAGGCATGAAGCTCGGTCTGCCCCACAACGACGGAGGACAGCACGAGGGCGCGTTGCCCCGGCAGCTGACGCACCAGTGCGGCGGCGGTATCATCGCAGCTGCTTTCCAATCCAAGAAGTAACATGGCTGTTTCCGTTGCAAGGGTGACAGGGGCCAAGTAACACCTTGGGGCAGGTGGAACAATCCTTGGGGCCCAAGCGTCAGATGACAAAACCAGCGTTGATCCTGACCCGCCCTGCGCCCGCCTGCGCGGCGTTTGCGGCCAGCCTGCCGGATGCGCTGCTGTCGCGGGTGCGGGTAGTGATCAGCCCGTTACTGCAAATTCGACCGACCGCAGCGCCTGTTGATCTAGGCGGCATCGGCGGGGTGATCTTTACCTCGGCCAATGGGGTGGCGCATGGCCCGAAGGGGGGCACCCTGCCGGCCTATTGTGTGGGCGAGGCGACGGCGCAGGCGGCTGCGGCCAAGGGCTGGCATGTCGCGTGTCACGCCCCCGATGCCGCGCATTTGCTCCCGATGATCAAGGCACATCGCCCCGCAACGCCCCTGCTGCATCTGCGCGGCACGCATCAGCGCGGGGATATTGCGGAACGGTTAACGCAGGCCGGTCTGCCGACGCGCGCTGTGGTGCTTTATGACCAGCGGGCCCTGCCCCTGACGCATGACGCCCAAGCCGCGCTGGCAGATGGCCCGTCGATCGTGCCGCTGTTTTCCCCGCGCACCGCCGCGCAATTCGCCGATCAGGCATGTGAAACGCGGCGGGCTACCATCATCGCCCTCAGCCCTGCCGTGGCCGAGGCGCTGGACCGCACAGTGGTTCAGCAGATACTCATCGCCCCTGAACCAACCGCCACGTCACTGCGTTTTACGCTTGAAACTGCGGTGGATTGGAACAGGTTAGCTTGAAGGTCGACCTAGATGCCGTCTAAGGTTGTGCAATACGTCTGATATCAGGTCAGAATCGGAAAGGTTTTTAAGCGTGGCGAAAGCGAAAACACCCAGTTCAGGTGACGACACCCCGAAGACATCTTCGACATCAAGGGCGTCTGCTGCCGCCGCCAAGCCGAAGACCACAGCCAAAAAAACCGGATCGTCCACCGCGACAAAACCGGCTGGGACAACGGCGAAGCCATCAACCGCCAAGCCCAAGCCTGCGGCCAAGACATCCGCTGCAAGCGCGGCGAGCGCTGATAAAACCGCGACGGGTAAAGCCAGCGACGACAAAGCGAGTGCCAAACCCGAAAGCGTGAAAACCACCGACACAGCATCGAGTGCCGCGAAAGCAAGCGACGCCAAAAAAGCAACGACACCCACCGTTAAAACGGGGGGCAGTGATACAGCGGCCAAGGCTGCTTCGCCCGCGACCACCGCGACCGTCTCGACGTCTGCCAAACCCGAGACGAAGCCGAGCGACGCGAAATCCGATACAAAGCCCGACGCGAAAGATGTAAAGCCGGACACGGCTTCTGATAAACCGGCAACGCCCGCCTCAAAGCCAGCGACGTCAACCGCATCGACCACATCTGCGAAACCGGCCACGCCGTCCAAGACGCCGCCCCCCGTCACCCCCGTGGCAGAGCCTGAAAAGCGCGGTAGTGTCTTTTGGCCAATGCTGTTCGGCGGGATCATTGCGGGCGGGATCGGCTTTGCCGTGGCGGAATATGATCTGCTGGAACAGGCGGGCCTGCGCCCTGCGGACAGCTCGCAATCTAGCCTCACCGACACGATCGCCGCGCAAGAAGCACGGATCAAGGCGCTGGAAGAAACAGATCCGGCCCCCGCGCCCACCGATGACGCCGCCCTGCAAGAGGTTCAGGCGCTGGTGGCCGAACTGGCCACCCGTGTGGATGATCTGGGCAGCCGCCCCGCGACAGAGGCACCGGCCCCCGTCGATACGTCAGCCTTTGAAGAGGAACTGGCGGCGCTGCAATCCTCGGTCGAGACGCAGCGCGATGAAATTCAACGTCTGCTCGATAATGCGCTCAGCGTTGAAGAAGCGACGGCGCAAGCCGCACAGGCCGCGACGTTGCAATCTGCCTTGGGCCGGATCGTCTCTGCCGTCACAACGGGCCAGCCCTTCGAGGCAGAGATCGCCGATCTGAAAGCCAATGGTATTCAGGATGTCCCGCCGGCCCTTGCCGATACGGCGGCGACGGGCGTTGTCACCGCGGCCAATCTTCAGGACCGTTTCCCCGATGCGGCACGGGCATCGCTTGCCGCGGCACGTGCGGCCTCGCCTGACGTGGACGGGGGCGGCATCGGCGGCTTCTTCAAGCAGCAGTTGGGGGCGCGGTCGGTTGCACCGCGTGACGGGGATGACCCCGACGCGATCCTGTCCCGCGCCGAAGCCGCAATGCGCGACGGGCGCCTTGCCGATGCGCTGGCAGAGGTGAAAGCCCTGCCGCCCGAAGCCCAAGAGCCCCTGTCCGAATGGCTCTCTGATGCGCAAGCGCGCCACGACGCCCAAGACGCCGTACAGACATTGACACAACGCCTGACGGCGAACTGAGGAACCTGATTTATGCTTTGGTCACTGATTAAGATCGTTGTGTTCGTTGCGGTGATTGCCGCCATCACCTGGGGCGCATCGTTCTTGCTGGAAAGCTCCGGCGGGTTGCAGGTCACCGTGATGGGCACCGAATACAGCTTTGGCCCGCTGCAATCCGTGATCGCCGTGGTCCTGCTGGTTGTCGCGGTCTGGATCATGCTCAAGATCTTTGCGCTGCTGGTTGCGGTCTGGCATTTCCTGAACGGCGACGAAACCGCGCTGTCGCGCTATTTCGACCGCAACCGCGAGCGCAAGGGCTACGAGGCGCTCTCCGAAGGGCTTATGGCGCTGGCCAGCGGCGAAGGGCGTCTGGCGATGGCCAAGGCCGCAAAGGCGGATAAATACCTTGAACGTCCCGACCTGACCAATCTGCTGATCGCGCAGGCTGCGGAAATGGCGGGCGACCGTCGCAAGGCAGAAGAGACCTATCGCAAACTGGTCACCAACGAACGCACCCGTTTTGTCGGTGTGCGCGGGATCATGAAACAGAAGCTGGCCGAAGGCGACACGGAAACCGCGCTGAAGCTGGCCGAGAAAGCCTTTGCCATCAAACCGAAACACGCCGAAACCGGCGATGTGCTGCTGAAACTGCAGGCCGAGAAAGAAGATTGGGCCGGTGCGCGCCAAACGCTGAACACCAAGCTCAAGAACGGCCAGATGCCGCGCGATGTGCATAAACGTCGCGATGCCGTGCTCGCCCTGTCCGAGGCGAAAGACGTCATTGCCGAAGGCAACAGCATCGAAGCCCGCGAGGCCGCGATCGAGGCGAACCGCCTGTCCCCCGATCTGATCCCCGCAGCCGTGATGGCGGCGCATGGTTATATCGATCAGGGCAAACCGAAATATGCGGCCCGCGTGCTGAAAAAAGCGTGGGACGTGCAGCCGCACCCCGATCTGGCCGGTGCCTTCGCCGCGATCCAGCCGGACGAGACCCCGAAAGAGCGCCTCAAGCGGTTTACCACGCTGACCCGCGTGCAGCCCGACCACCCCGAGACCAAGATGCTGCTGGCAGAGCTGAACATCGCCGCCGAAGACTTCCCGCAAGCGCGCCGGTCCTTGGG
Source organism: Sulfitobacter sp. G5_S2_6_S6 (assembly GCF_054968505.1). Classification (NCBI taxonomy): domain Bacteria; kingdom Pseudomonadati; phylum Pseudomonadota; class Alphaproteobacteria; order Rhodobacterales; family Roseobacteraceae; genus Sulfitobacter; species Sulfitobacter sp. G5_S2_6_S6. The sequence continues at coordinate 325,853 of NZ_JBQKUI010000002.1, read as the reverse complement.
GGATCTGGTCGAAACCGACCCTACAGCGCGTTCGGTCACCTTGATGGCGGCCATCGAACGGGGCGAGGGGGCCTCTGATACCATCGTCAAAGGCTGGCTGGCACGGGCGCTGACCGTATCGCGCGGCCCTCAGTGGATCTGTGACAACTGCCAACATATCCATGCGAGCTGGAAGCCGATCTGCGAAAACTGCCACAGCTTCGATACGCTGGCGTGGAAAACCCCGCCCCTGTCCGAAGTCGCCATGCCCGGCGGTGTGCAGATGCTGCCGCTGATCGTCGGCGCGCTAGAGGATAACTCGGGCGCGGATGCCAAGCCGCCTGTCGCCACCCGCGCCGATATCGAGGATGCAGAGCTGATCGACGACACCCCCGCAGGCGCCGTCGATCCGGTTGAAAAACCAGCGACCCAACCCGAGAAATAGCGCGGGGCCCAAAGGTGAACGAAAACAAAGGCCGGCACGTATTGTGTCGGCCTTTTGCGTTGCAGCTTATGTCTAACCTGCCTTTTGGTGTCTTATCGGATGACGGGGCCGCCGCAGGGGCGTATGTCTGTGACACGACTATTGCAAAGGATATGCCCCATGCCCGCTGATGATTTTGTATTCCCCCCCGCGCCGCAGGCCAGTCTGGCTGTGCAGGGCACCGACGCCCGTTTTCCCATGCGCCGCATCTTCTGCGTGGGTCGCAACTACGAGGCGCACGCCCGCGAGATGGGCAAAGATCCGACGCGTGAGGCTCCGTTCTTTTTCACCAAACCCGCCGATGCGGCGCTGGATACGCCCTGCACGATCCCCTATCCGCCCCAGACAGAGGATCTGCACCACGAGATCGAGCTGGTGATCGCCATCGGCAAAGGCGGGCGCAACATCGCGGAAGCTGACGTGATGGATCACGTCTGGGGGGCTTCGGTCGGGATCGATCTGACCCGCCGTGACCTGCAGGCAGAGGCGAAGAAAGCCGGTCGGCCATGGGATTGGGGCAAGGCCTTTGACAACTCCGCCCCGATTGCCGCGCTGAAACCTATCGCCGATGTCCCGTCTGTGGAACAGGGGCGCATCTGGCTTGCCGTGAACGGTGAGGTGCGGCAGGACGCCGATCTGGCCGATCTGATCTGGTCAGTGCGTGAACATGTGGCGATCTTGTCGCAATCTATGGCGCTGGCCTCGGGGGATATCATCATGACGGGCACACCAGCCGGTGTCGCGGCCCTTGTGGAAGGGGATGTCGTGACCGGCGGCGTTGACGGGATCGCGACGCTTGAGGTGACAATAGGCCCCCGCGCCTGAGCCCCAGCATCGCCCCGCGACAAAAGCGCCCGTTGAAATCACGGGGGCGCCCCCTAGGTTATAGGATGATTTATACATATGGGAAATCGCAATGAAACATCTCTATAGCGCTCTACTGGCCACCGTGATCGCGGTTCCGGCCCTGGCAGACAGCCATAGCATGGGTGACGCAGACGCCGGCGAAAAGCAGTTCGGCAAATGCAAAGCCTGCCACATGATCGTGGACGACGCTGGCGAAACCTTCCAGCGGGGCGGCAAAGTCGGTCCGAACCTTTACGGGATCATCGGCAAGCAGGCCGGCACCGTCGAAGACTATCGCTATGGCGATGATCTGGTCGCCGCCGGTGAAGCCGGTCTGGTCTGGGACGAAGCCAATATGGCCGAATACCTGCAGAACCCCACCGATTTCCTGCGCACCACACTGGATGACAAGAAAGCCCGTTCGAAAATGTCGTTCAGAATGCGTAAAGGCGGCGAAGATGTTGCGGCCTATCTCGCGACGTTCTCTCCCGAAACCGAGGCCGCAGCAGACGCGCCCATGGCTGACGATGCAGAGGCCGAGAAAACCGAATAAGCGGCTCTAACCCGCCTGATTGGCCCGCGTTTCCAGATGGGAGCGCGGGCTTTTTTATGCCTTTAGCCGTTCAGATCAGACCAGCAGGGCAGCAGATCGCCCGCCGCCGGCGTCGCGTGATAGGCCGCCCGCGCAATAGCCCGCGCCAGACACAGTGACGCGGCATGGCCGATCAGCGGCAGAATGCTTTCGGCAACCTCATGCGCGCCGGTGCTCAGGCCAAAGACCAGATCACCGTCATAGGGGGTGTGCGCAGGCACAGTGGCCCGCCCGATCCCGTCATGGGCCGCAACGGACATCCGCTGGCATTGCGCCTTTGTCAGGGTCGCATTCGTCGCGACAATCGCGATCGTCGTATTTTCGCGCGGGGACATCGACGCCATCTTGCGGCTTTCCATCGTCATCCCCAGCCCCGTCGCCGGGTCCGGGCCCATGCCGCCGAACTCTGCATCCACCTCGAAGGGGGCGGCGTAGAAGTGACGGTCACCCGGCGTGGTGACGGCCCCCACCGGATTGGCCGCGACCAATGCGCCGACCATTGTTCCATCCGGCAGTTGCAGTGACGCGGACCCCAGCCCGCCTTTCACCATCGCGCTCAGCGCGCCGGTGCCCGCGCCGATGGTGCCAAGCGTGAAATCTTCAGCCGCGGCGTCATAGGCGGCACGGCCCAAGGCGCGGTAGGGGTTCTCTGCCCAGGTCTTGTCACCGCCGTTCAGCAGGTCAAACAGGATCGCCCCCGGCACCAGCGGGATTGTGGCATCGCCCAGCCGAAACCCGCGCCCCGCCGCGCGCAGCCCGTCCACCACGCCCGAGCAGGCATCCAGCCCATAGGCCGACCCGCCCGACAGCACCAGCGCATCCACCGCGACGACCGATTTGTCGGGGGCGAGCAAATCCGTCTCGCGCGTGCCGGGAGCACCGCCCATCACATGGACAGAGGCGGTAAAGGGGTCATCCGCCAGCAGCACCGTCGTGCCGGATTTCAGCGCATCGTCCTGCGCGTTTCCCACCCGAAGGCCGGGCACATCGGTGATCAGGTTTCTGGGTCCGGGTTTCATAGGGCAGGGCCTTTTGTTGGTGCGGGACGCTCCGCGGGGAGTTTATTTGGCAAAATGAAGCAGGGCATCACAGATCCGGCAAACGGGGCGCGGCGGCGAGGAGTTTTTGCGTGTAAGGGTGTTGCGGGCGATCAAAGACGTCGGCGGTGGCACCTTGTTCAACGATCTGCCCCGATTTCATGACCAGCACCCGGTCCGTGACTGTGCGCACCACCGACAGATCGTGGGAGATAAAGAGATATGTCAGGTCATAGGCGCTGCAAAGCGCGGCCAGAAGATCAAGGATCTGCGCCCGAACCGAGACGTCGAGCGCGCTCACCGCCTCGTCAAAGAGGATGAGGTCGGGGCGGATGATCAGGGCGCGGGCGATGGCAATGCGCTGGCGCTGCCCGCCCGAAAATTCGTGGATGTATTTGGTCGCATCGTCCGGCGACAGCCCCACGGCGGTCAGCGCATCGGCGATGGCATCGCTGCGGGCGCGGCCCTTGGGCGGGTCGGGCAGCAGGTGGAACGGTTCGGTGATCAGCCGGTCCACGCGGTGGCGCGGGTTGAAGCTGCCGAAGGGGTCCTGGAACACCACCTGCATTTTGCGCCGCACGGCAAGATCGGGTTTGCTGCCGCTATAGACTGCGGTGCCGTCCAGCGTGATGCTGCCCGATTGCACCGGTTCCAGCCCCAAAAGCGCCCGTGTCAGGGTCGATTTCCCGCAGCCGCTTTCACCGACGAGGCCCAGGCGTTCGCCCCGTTGCAGGGTGAAGGACACGTTATCGACAGCGCGGAAACGCCCCGGTTTGCCGAAGAGCGTCTTGCGTGGCAGGGCGTAATCGCGGCTCACGTTTTCCACCTTCAGCAGAGGTTGCGGAGGCGGGGCGGCAGGCAGGGCGACCGCATGGGTCGAGGCGGCAAACAGCATCCGCGTATAGGGGTGGCGCATGGTGTGCAGCAGGGCCTGTGTGTGCCCCTGTTCGACGATCTCTCCCTTGCGCATGACGATGATGCGGTCAGCCATATCGGCGACCACCGCCAGATCATGGGTGATCATCAGCAGCCCCATCCCGTCATCCCGCGCCAGCGATTTCAGCAGATCAAGGATCTGCGCCTGGGTCGTGACATCCAGCGCGGTGGTCGGTTCATCGGCGATCAGCAAGCGCGGCCGCAGCGCGATCGCCATCGCGATCACCACCCGTTGGCGTTGACCGCCTGACAGCTCGTGCGGGTAGCGGGACAGGGGAAAGCGGTCATTTGGCAGGCCGACCCGCTCAAGCGTCTCGGCGGCTTGGCGGGCTGCGGCGTGACGTGACACGGTTTTGTCGTGGATACGGATGGTTTCCGCCACTTGATGGCCGATGGTTTGCACCGGGTTCAGTGCCGTCATCGGTTCCTGAAACACCATGCCGATGTCATTGCCGCGGATCGCGCAAAGCTCGGATTCAGGCAGGGCCAGCAGGTCTTGATCCCCCAGCATGATATGACCGCGCGCCTGCGTCCCCTTGGGCAGCAGCTGCATCGCCGCTAGCGCGGTCATGGATTTGCCCGACCCGCTTTCGCCGGTGACGGCCACGATCTCTCCGGCGTCGACAGAGAGGGTCACGCCCTGCAGGATATTGAACCGGTGGATCGCCACCGACAGGTTGGTGATGCTAAGCAAGCTCATATCCGGCGCACCCGCAACCGTGGGTCCAGCGCATCGCGCAGCCCGTCGCCCATCAGGTTCAGCCCCAGCACCGTCAGAATGATCGCGAACCCCGGCACCAGCGCCATATGCGGTGCGATGCTGACCATGGTCTGCGCATCTGCCAGCATCCGCCCCCAGGACGGCGTCGGCGGCTGCGCGCCCAGCCCGACATAGGACAGCCCTGCCTCGGCCAGAATGCCGAGGCTGAACTGGATCGTCCCCTGCACGATCAACAGATTGGTCACATTGGGCAGAATATGTTCGACCGAGATCCGCGCCGCCGATTTACCCGCGACCCGCGCGGCGAGGATGAACTCGCGCTCCCACAGGCTGAGCGCGGCACCGCGCGTGATGCGCGCAAAGACGGGAATGTTGAAGATGCCGATGGCGATGATCGCGTTCACCGCGCTGGCCCCGAAGATCGCTGTGATCAGGATTGCGATCACCAGTGAGGGGAAGGCAAAGACCAGATCGTTGCCGCGCATGATGATCTCGTCCACCAGCGACCCGCGTTTGGCCGCCGCCCACAGACCAAGCGGCACGCCAAGGCCCATGCCGATACCCACCGCCACCAGCGCCACGGCGATAGAGGTGCGCGCGCCGACCATGATCATGCTCAGGATATCGCGGCCAAAGTGATCGGTGCCCAGCAGATGCGCACCGCCGACCCCTTGCAGCTTGTTCGGGATATCCATCGCCGTATGGGAAAACGGCGTCCAGACAAAGGATACAAGCGCGGACAGCAGAAAGACCGAGGTCAGCAGCGCGCCAAGGATCAGGTTCCGGTTCATGCGCGCGCCCTCAGACGCGGGTCAACCGCCGCATAGGCCAGATCCACAAGGAAGTTCACCACAATGACCGAAAAGACCAGCAGCATGACCACGGATTCCACCACGATCAGATCCCGCGCCGAAATGGATTGAAACACCAGCCGTCCAAGCCCCGGCAGATAGAACACCTGTTCGATGATGATCGACCCCGCCAGCAGGAACGAAAATTGCAGCCCGATGATCGTCAGCACAGGGATCAGCGCATTGCGTAACCCGTGCCGCCACAGCGCTTGTCTTTCGGTCAGCCCTTTGGCGCGGGCGCTGCGCATATAGTCTTCGCCCAAGACATCCAGCAGCGCAGACCGCATGACCCGCGCCAGAATGGCCGCCTGGGGCAGGGCTAGCGCAATGGCGGGCAAGGTCAGGGCGTGCAGCCCCGTCAGCACGCCTTGATCCCAGCCGACAAAACCGCCGGCGGCGAACCAGCGCAGATTGATGGCGAATATCAGCACAAGGATCATCGCGAACCAGAAATTGGGCACCGCGACCCCCAGTTGTGTGGCCCCCATGACCCCCATATCACCGGCTTTGCCACGCCGCGCCGCCGCATAGATACCCGCGGGAAAGGCGATCAACGTGGACAGCCCTAGCGCGTACAGCGCCAGAGGCAGGGACACCCAAAGCCGCGCGGCGATCATCTCGGACACGGGGGTGCGGTAGGTATAGGAGGTGCCGAAATCCCCCTGCAGCAGCCCGCCGACCCAAGCCAGATAGCGCGCCGGTTTCGATGCATCGAGCCCAAGTTCACTGCGCAATGCAGCAAGCGTTTCAGGCTGCGCATTCATCCCCAGCATGAAAGAGGCCGGGTCACCGGGGGCAACTTCGATAACGGTAAAGATCACCAGCGACGCAACAGCCAGGCTGATACAGAGCGAAAGCAAACGTTTGAGCGTGTACTGGATCATGCGGCCGAAGGTAGGCGCGCAAATCAACAGCGTCCAGCGCAGAAAAACCTTTTTAAGGCGAGCGGGTTACCCGTCGCTCTCTTTTTGGTGAAGCGATTAGTTTTGTGACATGGGAACCAATTCGCGCTGCCCGGGGTTGGGTATGCAGAAACGAGAAATTAGGAGCTTAACAATGACCAATACATTTAAAACACTCGCCATCGCCGCCCTTATGGGTACCGTATCCGCACCAGCATTTGCTGCCGCACATGCCAGCCCTTCGATGACATGCGCCGAATTTAACGAGCTGTCGAAAGACGACCAAATGATGGTGGCTTCCGCTGCGATCGCAGAGATTGACGACGGTGCGAACGGTGGTTCCATCGGTGGTAGCGAGCGTGACGAAGACACAACAACTACAGTAACAGCTGCCGAAGCGACCGACGACGAATCCGAAACAGACTCGATCGTTGACGAAAACTCGGCCAACGCACCAACCGGTGGTAACACTGCTGAATCCAACATGACAGCAGAGCCAATGGACGAAGCCGCGATGGAACAGTTCATGGTTGTATGTAACCAGAACCTTGACGCCACCGTAGGTGAGGCCGCTGCTGGTCTGCCAGGCGACAAATAAGACTTAACCCTTCAGGGTTTTGCGGGCGGGTGCAGAAATGCGCCCGCCTTTTTTGTGCGATACAGCCTACGATACAGTGACTAAACCGCGCTTTAGGGTCAGGCGCGGGCCTCTGCCGTTGTCACTGTGTTACGGGTCCGAATGGCCTTGCTCGCCTGTTGCCGGGCCAGATCAGCGCTTGCTTGCAGGATCGGGCGCGAGGGGGCCTTACCCTTGCCGCGCGCAGGCAAGCCGTGCTGGTTCAACACCTGTTTCTTTTTCAGGAACACGCGTGCTGTGGGGCCATAGACCTTGGCGACTTCTTCGCGGTTGACGCGCCCTGTGCCCAAGGCGGGCAGTACCTTGGAGAATGCCGCGCGATGCGGTTTGCTCATCTGCGTCAGCGCCATCGGGCCGGGGTAGAAGCTTTCCGACGGGACGTTCTCGGCAAAGATCACCTGATGGTCGTCGAACATCAGGTGAACGTAGGTGACCGATTTCTTGCCCTTGGCGATGCGCACGCCTTTGGCCGCGTCGGCAAGATGTTTGGCGCGGGCAAAGCTGTCGCCGCTCTGGCCGACCAAAACACCATGTTGCTGCGAGACCAAAAGATCCCGTTCGGCACCGAAAGTGCCACGTTTGATCAGCACGGGATGCAGATGTGATCCCTTTTGCATTTGTCCGGCATCGTAAGACCGCGTGTTGATCCAGCGTATTTTCTGCGGGCCGTTGTCCATTGTGGTGACAAGATCGCCGACACGCAGGTCTTCGACCAAGACATCCCCGCGCGGCGTGCGGATGGCGGTGCCTTTGCCAAAGCAGACAACGCCGGTGTTGTCATAGGTAAAGTGCTGCGCCTGCACGCCGATGAACTTGAGCGACCCATCCTCGAACTTGGAATTATAGGTGTAATCCGTGGTCTCGAAGTTGGACTGATCCAGAATGCCATTGTCTTCATAGTCAGCGCGCAGATCGAAAATCTTGTCGTAATAGCCGCTTAGATCAATGAAGTCATTATTGGTGGTGTCGTCGTCATCCAGCGGGCCGGTATTGCCCGCGTTGAAATCGGTGATCGTGTCGTGACCGCCGGAGTAGACGAATACGTCATCGCCGTCGCCGCCTGTCAGCTGGTCGTCGCCCTGACCGCCGTCCAGCGTATCATTGCCGTCGCCCCCGATCAGGGTATCGCGGCCAGCGTCGCCATGCAGATTGTCATTGCCACCGCCGCCGTCGATTGAATCATCGCCGTCGCCGCCGGACAAGCTGTTGTCCTGTGTCCCGCGCGCGGTGATGGTGTTGTCTTTGCTGTCGCCCTTGACCGACGCGGCAGAGTTCTCAAGCGCGACGTTTTCAAAGTTCAGCAGATCGCCACGGTCGTTTCCTGCGTGGTCCAGCCGGCTGGCGGCAAGATCGACGGTGTGGTCCGCCCCCAGCCCGCTGCCCGCAACATAGGTATCGATGCCATCGCCCGCATCGATGACGGAGTTCGCGTCGTCCGCTGTGGTGCCCGCCTCGCGGATGATCCGGTCGTCGCCCGTCCCGGCGTCGATGTCATAGGCACCATCACCAACCTTGATCGTGTCATCGCCTGCTCCGGTATCAACCGCGACACCGCCAATGCTGGCATCCACATAATCCGATGAATTGGTCAGAACCAGCTTTTCAATCTCGGTGAAGGAAACGCTGTTGGGCCCTTCGGTCGCGGTGCCCGACTCTGCGCCGGTATAGGTGACAGAGACACCGTTGCTCAGCGCGTCGAAGGTGACGACATCATAGTCCTTGCCGCCTTCGCCACCGGCGATTTTATCGGTGCCGAAATCATCTTCCATGACAAACAGATCGGCGTCATCCCCGCCCGACATGGCATCATTGCCGGTGCCGCCCGCGATGGTATCGTGGCCCGTGCCACCCTCGATCCGGTCGTCACCGCTGCCGCCGGACAGGCTGTCATTGTCCGCCCCACCGGAAAGGCTATCATTCCCGCCGTCGCCATAGATCGTATCGTTGCCAGCCCCACCGTCCAGCGTATCATTGCCCGCATCTGTCGCGCTGATGGTCGACATCTTGAGGTCGCCAACACGGATCGCGTGGCCGGTATCATCGGGGTCGTGGTTGTTATACTCGATCTCGATCCGCGAAACGGGGCCCGCGATGTCGACCTGCAGGAAACCCGTCTTGGCATTGGTCGTGCCGCGCCCCGCATCCGTGCTGATGGCACGGCCGGTTTCGTCGTTCACGTCCAGCGTATCGCTATTGCCCGCCGTCAGATTGACAGGGATAAGATTGCCGTCGGCGTCATAGGCCCGCACGATGACTTCATCCACGAAGCCATAGGCCTGATCGATGTCGAAAATACCGAAGGTGACATTGCTCACCTCGTCCGACACGCCGCTGTCCAGCGACGAGAAGTCGATGCTCATCTTCGCGGTATTCGGGTCCGACCCCGCCGCACCGCCAAGGATACGGATCGACGAACTGTCGCTTAGTTCGTTGTAGTCATACAGCGGGTCGTTCCGCTCCATCGTGGCAGAGCGGAAGTTCTCCCCCTGATCCACGGACATCGTGACCTGGATATTGCCGGACGAGGTGACCCCGGTGATGCCCCCCGTGACGCTAACGCCGTCCTCGATATTCTGGTTGGCCCAGGAAAACGTGGTTTCTTCGGTGGTGTCGGCGTCGCCGTGGAGGCGGTCGTCGCCGTCATTGCCTGCGATATAGTCATTTCCCGCGCCGCCCAAAATCGTGTCATCGCCCGACCCGGCCGAGATTTTGTCGTTGCCCGCGCCCAGCTTTACCGCGTTGCCGCTGTTGTCCACCTCGTCCGCTTGCGCGTCCGTCGATCCCACACGCATGGAATCATCACCCGACGTCCCATCAACGGTGCCATCCGGCGCAACATAGTCGGCATCGACGCGGCTGGCGTACATCATCGACTCGTTTGATGAGACAGTGTTGAACGTGATGGAGTCGATGGGCCCCGCCTCAAGCGCGGATTGGTAATCGGAGGAGCTGGCAGCCGGCGCAAGAAACAGGTCGCCGTTGGTGGATTGGAAGACAATCGCCGTCACGGTCGCCTGGGAACCGTCGGCGTAGGTCAGCGTCGCGGCATAGGACGCGATGGCATCAAAGTTCTGGCTGTTGCCATCGTCGATGCGGAAGGTGTCAGACCCGTTTTCCCCACTGTTATCAGTAGAGTATGTGCCGCGTGCAGTATTTCCATACCCCCGCGCCCCCGGAGAGAAGGATTTGATGTTGTTGTAAAGCGGGCTGTTGGCACCCCCAAAGGTTTCCCCCTCCAGCGAGCGTGCGTTTTCGCTGATCTGGTTTCCCTCGGTCGTATCGATACGACCGACATTCCCAAGGTAGAAAACGTTAAATCTGGTTGCCATTGTTACAGCCCTCAACATCTTTGAACCGGTGGCAGGCCTGTGGCCCGCGTCCTGTGTATTGTTGTGGGTACGGGGACAATGTGGCGTCACTTTGACCGGAAACAAAAACAATGTGGCCATGTTTCTATGCTTTTGATCGAAACAATACACAGTCTGGTAAGGATAGACGCCAAGCGCACAGCGCGGAAACGCGGGGGCAGGGCGTATGCGCTGCGATGTGATCAAATGGTCTAAAATGCCGGGTATTTAGAGATGTGACCGAAGTGCACGGTAAAAGCGGCGTGAACTTGCAGCGGCCATAGGGCGGGCTTGCGGAAGGTTGACCGCAGAGGTTTTGACCTAGTCGACTGAAAATAAAGGAGTTTATCTGTCTTTCCCCCCTCGGGGCTGACCTCTGTCTTGGTTTAAACCCATCGGGCAACAGGGCACCCCTGACCCCGTGCGGCGCCGCCATGCAGACTCCGCGCCTCAATTCCGCCGCATGAATGCCGCCGCAGCGCCTCAAGTCTCTGTCGAAGGTGAATGCACCCCCAGCATCCCCGCCGGGTCCATCAACCAAAGGAGCTTTCCGTGTCACATCATGCCCCCCCTGAGCCCAAGACCGGCCTTTGGCACATTACCGGTGCCGCGATGGCCGCGATGTTCTGCTTGTTTGCGCTGCTTGGGGGATGGGCCGCGACAACACAGATTTCGGGGGCGGTGATTGCGACGGGGCAGATCGATGTGGCGGGCAAGCCCAAGGTGATCCAGACGGTGGATGGCGGCGTGTTGGCAGAATTGCCGGTCCAGAACGGGGATATCGTCAAGGCGGGGCAAGTCTTGGCGCGGTTTGATGCCACGATCTTGCAGATTGACCTGCGCATGGTGCGCGCCCGTCTGGCCGAGGCAGCGGGCCTGCGCGCCCGTCTGGAGGCAGAGCGCGACGAAAGCCCCGCCCCCCGTTTCGACGCCATTGATCTGCCACCAAAAATCGGCGCGCTGGATATGACGCAAGCGCAGGCAGGGCAGGCCGCGATATTCGAGGCGCGGGCCCAGATGCGCGCGGGAATGCGCGCCCGCATGGCCAGTGATCTTGCCGATGTCGAAACCCAGGCCACGGGCCTTAACGGTCAAATCTCTGCGCTGGAACAACAACTGGCCATCCTCACGACAGAGCTGCGCAGCCTCACGCGCTTGGTTGAAAAGGGGCTGGCCCCGCAGGTCCGTTTGTCGCAACTACAGTCCACGCGGGCCGGTTTGCGCGGTGACCTTGCCGCGCGGCGGGCGGATCTGGCGCGGTTGATCCACCAACGTTGGACGCTCAAGCTGGAAAGCCTGCAAGCCGATCGCCGGTTTCAGGAACAGGTCGCGCTGCAACTGCGCGAGGTCACTGCCGAAGTTCAGGAACTGACCCTATCGATCCTCACCCGCCAAGCGCAGCTTGACCGTATTGCCATTCGGGCTCCCGTCGATGGGATGGTGCATGAACTGCGCGCCACGACCGTTGGCGCGGTTGTCGGGGCGGGTGCGACCTTGATGGATATCGTGCCGCAGCAGTCAAAGTTCGAATTCGAGGTGCAGGTCGATCCGCGCTCGATCAATCTGGTACGCTATGATCAGCCCGCCACCCTCGTGCTCACCGCCTTTGACCCGCATACGACCCCGCAACTGACCGGCAGCGTTTACAGCATCTCTCCGCAAGTGGTGGTGGACCCGCGCAATGGCGACAGCTTTTACCGGGTCATTCTGGATATCCCCCGTACCGAGCTGGACCGTCTGCCAGCCTCCGTCCGTTTGGTCCCCGGTATGCCGATCGAGGCGTTTTTGAAGACCAAAGACAGGACCGTGTTGAGTTATCTGGCAGAGCCTATCAGCAGCCAGCTGCGCCGGGGGTTCCGCGGCTCCTGAGACCTCGACGTTAGCGAAATCTTTACCATCTTCCCGTCTTAAGAGGGGATGAACACACCGTCCGCCCCGCCCGGCATCACTGTCGTGATCCCCCATCTCAACCAAGACAACGCCCTTGCGCGTTGTCTTGCCGCGCTGGACGCCGGAACGCGGAAGCCGGTCGAGGTGATCGTCGTCGACAATGGCTCCGCCCGGTCACCGCAAGGAGTTGTTAACGATTACCCATGGGTATCCCTGATCCATCAGCCGATCCCCGGCCCCGGCCCCGCACGTAACCTTGGCGCGGCGCGGGCACAGGGCGATGTGCTTGCCTTTCTCGACGCCGATTGCCTGCCCGACGCGCATTGGCTGGCGCATATTGCCGCGCATATGGCGCGCGATCCCCATATGATCCTTGGCGGTGATGTCCGTATCGAACGTAAAGGGCGCAAGCTGGACCCCGCGACCGCATATCAAGCGATTTTTGCTTATCGGATGGACCGCTACATCGCGCAGCAGGGGTTCACGGGGACGGGCAATCTGATCGTGCATCGCAAGGTGTTCGACGCGGTCGGCCCGTTCAAGGGCCTCCACCATGCCGAGGACCGCGACTGGGGCCAGCGCGCCACCTTTGCCGGATATCGCATAGGCTTCGCCGCCGATCTGGTTGTCTATCACCCGCCGCATACGACGACGGGCCTGCGGCTGAAATGGGACAGGCAGCTTGCCCATGACTGGGCGCGCTGTACCGGCCTTGGCGGCCGGATCCAATGGGCGATAAAGGCGCTGCTGCTTGTTCTGTCACCGCTATGCGCTGTGGCAGAGGTCGCGACCAGCCCCCGCATCAAGGGTGCGCGCAACCGTGTGATGGCGTTGATCGGGCTGACGTCTATCCAGCTTTACCGCACGCGACGGATGTTGTCGCTGCTGCGGGGCCATGACCCCGAACGGCTTTTGCACCGGTGGAACCGCATTGACCTGCCCTGACATCAGATGCGCGACAGGGGGTGGCCCGTGATCCGGTCCTTTGGCTTTCTGCTGTCCGGCAACGCCTGCGCCGCCGCGATCTTGCTGCTGCGAACGGTGGTGGTGTCGCGTCTGATCGGCCTCGAAGATTTCGGGATCGGCACAAGCCTCGTGCTCGCGCTTGCTATGATAGAGATGCTGACCGCGCTTGGCTTTCAACAACAGATCGTCAATGCGCCCAAGGGGGATGATGCGGATTTTCATAGCGCGCTGCATGGTGTGGCGCTGATACGTGGCATGATAGGGGCGGCGGCGCTGTTCCTTCTCGCGCCGCTTCTGGCCCGCTCCTTTGGGGTGGAGCAGCTGACATGGGCTTTTCAGCTGATTTCTGTGGTCCCGCTGATACAGGGGGGGATGCATCTGGACGTCTATCGCCAGACCCGCCACCACAAACATCGCGCCGCAATATGGATCGCGCTGCTGCCGCCGCTGGGGTCGTTGGCCGCGCTGCTGCCCCTATCGCGGATGTTCGATGACTTCCGCATCATGCTTTTTGCCGTGTTGGTGCATATGGCGCTGGGCACGCTCATGTCTCACGCAGTTGCCAAACGCCCTTATCGGCTGCGGTTTGATCGCACCGTTATGGTTCAAAGCATGCGGTTCGGCTGGCCTCTCATGGCAAGCGGCGCGGTGATGTTTCTGGTGTTCAATGGCGAACGCGCCATCGTCGGGCGTCTTCTGGGGCTAGAGGCACTGGCCCTGTTTTCCATGGCCGTCTCGCTAACACTGACCCCGTCGCTGGTCCTGATGCGCAGCACGATGAGCCTGTTTCTGCCCCGCCTGTCAGCCAGCGCCGCGCGCCCGGAATTTCGGGCCCAAGCGATCATCACGATCCAAAGCCATATTGTGCTGGCTGCGGGAATGGTCATGGCAGTCAACCTGCTTGGGGGTTCCTTCGTGCTCCATGTGCTGGGCGACAAATACCGCGCTGTGTTGCCCCTGCTGACGCTCTTGACGGCGGTTCAGGCGTTGCGGGTGGCCAAAGGCGGGTGTGCGATTGTCGCGCTGGGCGAAGGGTATCGCAAGACCGAGCTTTTTACGGATCTGTTGCGCATCGCGTTCCTCCCCCTCGCGGCATGGGGTGTGCTGCAAGGCGCAAGCCTGCCCCATGTGGTGCATATCGCAGGACTGGGCGAAGCCGCGGGGCTGATGATTGCGCTGCTCTGGATGCACCGCGTGCAACGGGTACCGCTCCGGCCATTGGCCCTGCCGCTGATCTGTATGGTCGCGGTATTGGCTTGGGCGGTTTTCACGCAGGACCAGCCGACGGGGGTTCGGGCCGCAGGCTTCGGTCTGTTGCTGGCCGGTCTGGCGATGGTGCTGCCTGACGTCCGCAGACTGATGATTAAGAAAGGAGCATCCGATGGGATGGAGTCCAAGGCGATACAGCACCGTTAAGAAGACTTTGACCGCACAAGAGATATGCCGCGGCCAAAGCAACGGCAGCCGTTCACCATGAAGAGACGCGCCAAGCCGCCCCGCCTGTCCGAGCTTGCCATCGGGCGGGACAACCACTTTAACCTCATTCGCTTTCTGGCGGCGGTGGCGGTGTTGGTCTCTCACGCGTGGCCGCTCGCGCTTGGGCGCGGCACGGTTGAGCCTTTGAAAACAGCGTTTGGCTATTCGCTGGGGGAGCTGGCGGTTTTCGTTTTCTTTGGCCTGTCCGGGTTCTTTATCGCAGGCAGCTACGACCGGCAGGGGTCTGCCTTGTCCTTTGTCACGGCGCGGGCCGCGCGTCTGCTGCCGGGGTTGGCCGTGTCCATCTTGATCGTGGCGCTGATCATGGGGCCGCTGGTCAGCCGGTTAGACGCGGGTACGTACCTGTCGCATCCCGATACGGTGCAGTTTATCGTGCAAAATATACTCTTGTTTAAACCGCAATATACCTTGCCGGGCGTGTTCACGACGAACCCCTACCCCACCGTAGAGGGGTCGATTTGGACGCTCGCGCATGAGGTCGCCTGCTATGCGCTTATCCTGTTCGTCGGCCTTGTCGGGGCCCTGTCCCGCCGGCGGGTGATGGCGGTGCTCTTGGCGCTATACCTGATTGCGTGGGTAGTCGCGCCGTATCTCGGCGACCTCATTCATCCGCGCCTACAGCAAACGCGGCTGCTGTCCTTGCCCTTTGTTTTCGGGGCCTCCTGCTGGATCTGGCGCGATTATATCACCTTGCGGTGGCCCTTCGTCGTTGGGTTGATCGTCCTGACATGGGCCGTGCACGCTACGGTTTTCGCTTTTCCAATGCTTGCACTGGCTGTGACCTACACCAGCCTCTGGGCGGGGTATTGCAAGCTAGACCCCCTGCTGATGTTCAATAGGGTCGGAGACTATTCATACGGAATATATATTTACGCGATGCCGCTGCAGGGGCTGGTGGTTTGGGTGTGGGGGGACATGATGCCAGCGCTGAACATTGCGCTGTCCTTGCCGTTGACGTTGTTTTGCGCGGTATTGTCCTGGCACTGGATTGAACGACCCGCGCTGACCTTCGCGCGGGAGGGGCAGCGCGGGTCTTTGATCACGCGGAGGATAGCACCGCGCCGATAAAGCCGCTATCGCCCAATGTATTTCCCACAAGGTCGCTGCCATAGGGGGCCTGCGCGGGTGATATTTTGGGCAGATCGGACAGTGCGTCGGGGCGGTAGTCACCGCTGCCTGTGTTGCTGCCGGTGTGAGAGCGGTCGTCGACCCAAGGCGCGGCGATATGTGAAACCTCACCGATAGACGGCAGTTCCCCCAGCCACGAGGACGGGCCATAGCCGGGTTCATTACTTGACCCTGCGATTGCGACATTATGCGACCATCCAACCTTGTACCGCGCTGGCCAGTTGCCGGTAAGGGAGGTTTCGCCGGAAAATACATCGCTTTTGATATTGATGCGGTGGAACAGATTGTTCCGAAAAGAGCCCGACTTCGCCACGTTCTCGGTGCCGTCCAGATACAGCAAATTCGCGCGTTCCCCCGCGATGGTATTGTTGTGCACAACGATGTTTTGGGCTGCATTTGTGTCGCTGTCAGCGTTCAATCGCAGCGCCGCATTTGTGGAGCTCGCCCAGCTTTCGACGATGTTCCCTACAAACGCAAAGCCCCGCGCGCCGATCTCGGCGCTTACGGAAACGATTGCATTGGTCGCGCTGCCATTGCTGAATGTGTTCCACCCTAAAAACGTGCCGGTCATGGCAGGCCGGTTGCCAATCGGCGCCCGGAGGGTGAATTCGTCAAGTCCCGAACAGCCGAGCGCCTGATAGGTGATTGTTCCGGCACAGCTTTTGCAGCCGATCGCGGTGACCATGATTGCTTCGGTCGAAAAGGAATTGCCCTGGTGTGGATCTTCGTTGGGCACGACGGAGCAGTTGATTTGTACAAAGCGCCCCACCCGGTAAACCCAAGCGCCGTAGCTGCCGAAACCGTTAGCGTCCCAAAGACAGTTCTTTGTTATCAAAAGATTGCCTGCCGAGTCCGCACCACTGTCCAGAAACACCGTGTTCGCCCCGCCTTTCTGCAAAGTGACATCACAAATCTTGAGGTGCGTTGGTATGCCGTTGAAACGATTGACCCCACCGTCGGTTAAGATCGTGGTATCCCGTTTGGACGGGTCTTCAGCCCTGATACACAAGGGCAGCTGTGCCGAGTGACCAGCAGCCTTGAAAGGCGTTAAGATATGCGCCCCCTCTGCCAGTAAAATCGTGCCACCGCCCGCATCATCCACCCGCCCAAAATGCGCGGCATTAAATTCCTTGATCGCGTTGGCCGCGGCCGCGATTGACGCAAATGGGGCGGCAATGGCATCTGCGCGCGCAGACGCAGCCTGACCCGTCGCATCGTCGCCCGTGGTTCCATCGACTTGGGCATAACATGCCCCATACCCACCGCTCGTGTCGTTCAGCATCCGAAGCGTCGTCAGGTTGGGGGACGGATATTCATCGGCGTCGGCACTGATGGAAAAGGCGTCCCCCACCCATGGGTAGATGGTAGCATCTACAGTCAATAAATCCCCCTGGGCCAAGCCTGATAGATCAACCGTCGCTGCATAATGCGGAACATGGAGCCCCGACGCGTCAAATCCAAGACTGCTTTGCGACGACACAAGCTGCGATGCTTCGTTGCCAAGCGTATCGCGGACGATGAACCGCACCGCCGCGACGGGTTGCCCCTGTTGGGCGTATGCGTGGGCAACTGCCAGCCTTAGTATATGCGCATCATCTTCTATCCTCTCACGGTCATGGTTTAACCACATGGCAATAGGCCGGGGCGCTGGCCTTGTGCTGTGATTGATTGCACCGTTGATAGTATCACCCGCGTAAACAAAGTCTGAACACGCGACGGTCTTGTCAGTAAAATTTGAATGATCCGGGTAGGGCTGCCTGACACGGCTGGTGAGCTGCACAACCGAAGCCCTGCTGACAGCCGTCGCCGCC
The DNA here is from genome assembly GCF_054968505.1 of Sulfitobacter sp. G5_S2_6_S6. Taxonomy (NCBI): domain Bacteria; kingdom Pseudomonadati; phylum Pseudomonadota; class Alphaproteobacteria; order Rhodobacterales; family Roseobacteraceae; genus Sulfitobacter; species Sulfitobacter sp. G5_S2_6_S6. Next base: position 308,229 of record NZ_JBQKUI010000002.1, on the reverse strand, counting down.
GTATCAAAACCGCGCCGGTTCACGGTCACATTCCGCGCCTCGGAAGTGGTGGAAAACGACGGTATATCTCGGTGCTCGGCCCGCCAACCATCTGCAAGAATTTCCGTGACGGGCGAAATCTTTAGCGGCAGCGACCCCGCCATCGTTTGCCCCAGTTTCATGCCCAATCCGAGTGTCATCTGCATAGTCCATACCTTGCGATCAGAATTCGTAGGCATCGATACATATCAACCTCGCTGAGCCGTTGCATTCGCAGGGAAAGAGGCGGAGGGCGGGTTAATCTTCACGCAATATTAAATGTTCAGCCCAATGGTGGTGGCACCGCCGATTCTTCTTACGAAAGGACAGATATGATTTGGACGTGAACCATATATACGTGACGGACCAGCACCGCTCTCTCAAGCGCATACGGCTATACCATCAACGGCCCGTATCACGGGTTGTGCTCGTGTATTTCGGGCTCCTGCTGGTGCCCGTCGGCTTCAATTTAGGGTCGGTCTATATGACCGGGACCAAGGCGTTATTAGCAGTGCTGATTATTCCGCTAAGTCTCCGCCTGTTTTGCGGCCACTTCGGGCGTGTTTTGTTGACAGACATTATGTTCTTTATGCATTTTTTCTGGGTTTCGCTGGCCTTGGCGGTCAACAACCCGGTGGAAGCGACCCAGAATGCAGGCTCAATCGGGGTCGAGTTTCTAGGCGGGTATTTGATCGGGCGCGCCTTTATCCGAGACAGACACAGCTTTGCCGCAGTGGTTAAGATCCTCACGGGACTGATCGTGTTATGCTTCCCTTTGGCTTTGATAGAGTCGCAAAGCGGGACATCTGTTCCCATTGAATTGTGGAAGATGACCGGGCTTACGACCCCGGTGGATCTGGCGATTGATCGCCGCATGGGACTGGAGCGGGTGCAACTTTCGTTCGAGCATCCAATTCACTGGGGCTTGTTTTGTACAATCGCGACGTCCCTGTACTTTATCGGACTGGCGGGACGGCACAGCTTGGGTTTGCGGTCCGTGGTTATGACGGTGATTTGCGCCAGCTGCTTTCTATCGCTGTCCAGCGGCGCGCTGCTGGCGGCAATCGTGCAGATAGGGCTGATATTCTGGAGTTTCCTATGTCGCAGGATCGGGCGACGATGGCTAATCCTCTCAACCTGTTTTGTTACTTTTTACGTCGTGATTGATTTGCTTTCCAATCGAACCCCGATCCAAGTTTTCATGAGCTATGCGACATTTTCTGCCGAAAGCGCCTATTGGCGGTCTGCTATTTTCCAATGGGGCATGACCAATGTCTGGAGCGCGCCTGTATTTGGACTTGGGCTAAACGATTGGCTCAGGCCGGTTTGGATGCACACCTCGAGTATCGACAATTTTTGGCTATTTATCGCGATGCGTTTCGGATTGCCGGCGTTTACTTTTTTGACAGTCGGCTATGGCTATGCGCTCTGGCGTGTGGGGCGCAAAGATTTCACCATGGATCGGACCCTAGCGGCGCTACGGCTAGGCTGGATACTCTGCTTTACCGGGCTCACCCTCACGCTGTCGACGGTGCACATTTGGGGCAGCATCTATGGTTTCGTATTCTTCATATTTGGCGCAGGACTGTGGATGGTGGATGCGAAGCCGCGATCCCCGCGGAATGAAACTACAATTTGAAATATTGATCCTTTTCGGGTTTGCAAATTTTTCCACTTTGTAAAGGAAATCACCCTACCACAGAAGTCAGGCTGCAAGGGGATGTCGGCCATGACGACTGATTGGTTTGGGGGAAGTGCAACGTGCAGACGCACAACATCTATGCCGCCGCGTTGCGATCACAGCTTGGGGGGATTGTGCTGCTTTTTGTGGTCAGTGGGTTGATCAACATCCTGCTGCTCACAGGATCGATTTACATGATCCAGATATATGACCGCGTTTTGCCTAGCGGGTCAGCGGTCACGCTGATGGGGCTCTTCGGGATTGTACTGCTTCTCTATTGTTTCTTCGGGCTTTTTGATCTGATCCGGCAACGGCTTTTGGCCCGTCTTTCGGTGCGTTTGGACCTGGCACTTGGGGCTGAGTGTTTCGCGGCTTGGGTCAGCAATGATGAAAAGAACAACGTACCGGCAAGCGCACAGGAGCCCCTGCAACAACTGGGGCACCTTAGACGTCTGCTGTCTAGTCCCGCGTTCATAAGTGTCTGTGATATGCCGTTTGTGCCGATCTTTTTGTTGGCCCTATACATCATTCATCCTTGGTTGGGGGCGATGGTTCTGGGCGGCGTGGCGTTGGCTTGTGCCGTGATGGCAACGGGCCGCTATTTGACGCGCAACACGATCAGCATCTCGGCAAATCAGGATCATATCCTCGCTGATATGTCCTATCACAGTCGCCGTCTGGCGGAGCCGCTGCGCGCCATGCGTATGCAAGTTGATCTTGCCACATATTGGCGCGGGCTTCAGCGCAGCAGTCTGGCGTGGCACCAGCGCCTGCATGCCCCGCCGGATGCGCTGGCATCATTCAGCAAATCGTTCCGCCTGATGTTGCAGTCCTCGATCCTGACAGTCGGGGCCATATTGGTCATTCAGGGCCAAATCTCGGCGGGGATGATTATGGCCGCTTCGATCTTGGCGGGGCGCGTTCTGGCCCCTATCGACCAGATGATCAGCGGCTGGCAGGGGATTGCATCCGGTTGGTCCGCGCACCGCCATCTGCACCGCCATTTTTCACAGAATATCCCGGCACGCGAGGGGGTTGCATTGCCTGAACCAAAGGGCCGGATTTCTTTCACCGCTGTTTCCCACGGGATCGAGGGGCGGGCGGAAAACGGGCTGAAGGATGTCTCTTTTGACCTGTCTCCGGGGGATGGGCTGTGCGTGCTCGGCGGGCCAAATGCGGGCAAAAGCATATTGGCAAAACTGGCCGTTGGCGTTGCGGCTCCTACAACCGGTGAGGTTCGGTTTGATGCCGTTAATCTGGCCCGATGGCCTTCCGCGCAGATTGGCCCTGCGATCGGCTATTTGCCCGATACCATTGATCTTCTGCCCGCGACGATTTTCGATAATATTTCCAGATTTCGCCCCGATACCACGGATGCGCAGGTGATCGCCGCTGCGAAGCTGGCCCGTGTACACCACGCCATTATGGCTCTTCCGGATGGGTATATGAGTGTTGTGAGCGGGGGTGGGGGATCCTCGTTAACCCAAGGGCAGATACAGCAGATCGGGCTGGCGCGGGCGTTGGTCTGCAATCCGGCGCTGGTTGTGATGGATGATCCGCTGCGGTCGCTTTTCAGCTGTCCCGATGCTGAACAGATCGTGGCAGAGGTCGCACGCCATATGCGGGATCGGGGTAGCACGGTGGTGATCACGGCGCGCCAGCCCTGTGTAATTTCGGCGTTGAACAAAGTGCTAATATTGTCCGAGGGGCGGATAAGGCAGTTCGGCTTGACCAGTGATATCTTCGGGTGCGCTTTCCCTACGCGGGTGGCGGCGAAGGTTCAGACGCTGCAGATCTTGAGCAATGGCACAACACGGGCAAGCGGGGGGTAACCTTATGGAATAGAAAAATGGTATAAAAAAGGGGCATTGCGCACGACCCAAGCCCCCCTTCTATCGCTTTCTTCAAATGTCGCCCTATTCGGACCAAGAAACACCGGTAAGGTCGACAGCCTGCGTCGGGGCATTGCGCCAAAGGCCGGTCAGACCTGCCTTTGCAACGGACAGTGACGCCAGCTGGAACAGGAAACCGTTGACGTGATCTTGGGCGATCATGGTCTGTGCCTCGCCCAGCAACGCGTTGCGTGCTTCCGGGTCGGTTGTTGTGTTCAGCTTGGTCATCAAAGTCTGAAAATCAGGGTTGTCATATTGGAAATAGTAATCAGGGTTGGCGTAGATGCCGATATCCATCGGTTCGGTATGACTTACGATTGTCATGCCGAAGTTCTTTCCCTTGAACACCGTCTCAAGCCATTGGGCCCATTCGACATTGTTGATCTTGGCGGTGATACCAACCTCGGCCAGCTGCGCGGCGATGATCTCTCCGCCGCGGCGGGCGTAGGAGGGGGGCGGCAGGTCCAGCGTGGTCTCGAACCCGTCGGCAAAGCCGGCTTCGGCCAGCAACGCCTTGGATTTTTCGATGTCATGCAGGCTCAGCGCGGTTTGATCGACATAGGCTGGGTTATGGGGCGCGAAATGCGTACCGATGGGCGTGCCGTATCCGAACATCGCACCGTCAATAATGGCTTGACGATCAATGGCATGGGCGACGGCGGCGCGCACCTTGGGGTCATCAAACGGCGGCTGTTTGTTGTTCATCGCCAGAATAGTTTCGCCCTCGGTAGAACCGACAAGCACTTGAAACCGCGGGTCCGCTTCGAATTGCGGCAGGTTCTCGGGCGCGGGGAAGCCGGCGAACACATCAACATCTTCGGCCATCATCGACGCGAAAGCGGCGGTCGGGTCAGAGATGAATTTGAACGTGGCGATATCCAGCGCGGCCGGGGTCCCCCAGTAGTTCGGGTTCTTCTCGATGCGGATATTGTCGCCCTGGGTCCAGCTGGTGAATTTGAACGCGCCGGTGCCGATGGGCAGTTGCTTGATATTGTCGATGCTTTCGGGTGCCACGATCACCGCGTCGCCCCATGCGAGGTTGAACAACAGGTTGCCGTCCGGCTCTGACAGTTTGATTTCGACGGTCGACGGGTCGACGACTGTCACCTCCGAGATCGCGCCGAACAGCGCCTTTTGAGCGTTTGCGCTGTCTTCGGCATTGATCCGGTCAAGCGAGAATTTGACGTCGGCGGCATCCATCGTCGTTCCGTCGTGAAAGGTCACGCCGCTTTGCAGTTTGAACGTATAGGTCAGGCCATCGTCAGAGATTTCCCACGATTGCGCCAGCCCGGGCACGACCGATCCGTCGCCCATAAAGCGGGTCAGCCCTTCGAAAACGTTGGAATAGAGCACCTGATCAATGGCCCCCGCCGCAGCGCTAGTCGGATCCAGATGCGGTGGCTCAAGCTGCATCGCGACGGTGATGTCGTTTTTCGCGGCGACGCCGGTGGCCATCAGCGCGGCAGCGCAGGTGCCTAGAATACGTTTGCGAAGATGGGCCATGGGTGTCTCCTGTTGGCAATAAGGAAAATGTTAACCAGTTCTGTCAGGTTTGACCAGCGTCGGGATGCTGTCGCAATTATCGGTTGTACCCAGCCTGTGCGCGGTTTATGCGCCGTTTTTTGAGGTTTTGAAGGGGCGCGCCATGGCTGCGATGTCACCCACTTTGGGTATCGATTTCGGAACGTCCAACTCTGCCGTGGGGTATGCAGTAGACGGTGTGCCGCATTTGATTTCCGTCGAGGCGGAGCAGAACACGCTGCCGACCGCGCTATTTTTCGATAATGAGGAAAAGCGGATCATCTATGGTCGCGGTGCCCAAGAGGCGCTGATCGGCGGGGAGGACGGGCGCTATATGCGTGCGCTCAAAAGTCTGCTGGGCACGCCCTTGATGCGCGAAAGTCGGGTTCTGTTGGGCAAACGCATGGATTTCATCGCCATCGTGGCGCGCTTTCTGGCGGAGCTGAAGACGAAGGCAGAGCGCGCCACCGGCCAGCAGTTTGATCGGGCGCTGTCAGGGCGACCTGTGATGTTCCACAGTGCCGATCCGGCGCGGGACGCGCAGGCGTTGGTGGATTTGACCGAATGCTATCTGCAAGCCGGGTTCAAGCAGGTCCGCTTTATGCCCGAACCCGAGGCTGCGGCCCTGGCCAATCGTGCCGTGCTTGAACCCGGCGATCTGGGGCTGATCGTCGATATCGGGGGCGGTACGTCTGACTTTACCCTTTTCCGGCAGGAAGGTGACGCGGGTATTCATATCCTCGCCAGCAAAGGGGTGCGCATTGGCGGGACCGACTTTGACCGCGAGCTGAGCCTTCAGCATGTGATGCCGCATCTGGGGATGGGCAGCCAGATCAAACATGTGTTCGGTGATGAAACCCACGCCGCCCCTCATGCGGTGTTTGCCGATTTGGCGACGTGGCAGAAAATCCCGTTCCTTTACACCCGCGAACAGCGTCGCGCGGTCGAGGATCTGGCGAAATACGCGGTAGAGCCGAAGCTGCTGAACCGACTGCAACATGTGTTGGAGGATGAGCTGGGCCACGATATGGCCTTCGCGGTAGAGGCCGGCAAGATCGCGGCGAATGACCCCGATGCCAGCGCCCCGCCGCAGATCGACCTCAAGATCGTGGAGCGCGGGCTGACGGTCCCACTGCCACCGGCGATGATGGCGGCGAGTTTGGCGCAGATGGCAGCGGAGATCGCGCAGGTTGCGACCGATCTGACGGCGCAGGCAGAGGTAAAACCCGACGCCGTGACCAAGCTGATCTTTGTCGGCGGGTCCAGCCTGATGGGCGTGATCGACCGCGCCATGCGCGATGCATTTCCGCAGGCCGAACTGCACCGCGGGGCCGCGATGACCGCGATCGTCGACGGTCTGGCAATCGCCGCGCCACACGCCTTTGCTGACGGCTGAGGGCCTTAGTCTTTCGGAAGCAACAGCGTCTCCAGCGCGGCGCCCATCACGCAGGCACTGTCGACCATATCGTCGATGCCGATATATTCATCCGGCTTATGCGCCAGCTCTAGCAGGCCGGGGCCATAGGCGATGCAATTCTTGAGCTTGCCGATCCGGTCGATGTGTTTCTGGTCGTATGACCCGGGGGAGGCGACGTATTCAGGGGCCTTGCCCATGATATCCTCGATCGCATGGGCGACGGTTTGCACGACCGGCGCATCGCGGTCGGTCATCGACGGCAGGACCGAATTCAGCTCTGTCAGCTCGTAGTCGAAATCGACCCGCGTTTCGCGCAGACCTTCCAGCAGGGCGCGCACTTCGCCGCGCACCTGATCCAGCGGTTCTTCCAGCAAAAAGCGCCGGTCAATGGTGATGCGGCAGCTGTCTGGCACGCAATGGGCCGGTAGCCCGTCGAAATCCGGGTCGTTTTCCTTTTGCCCACCGTGGATCGAATTGATGTTCATCGTTGAACTGCGCGCCCCTTCGGGGACCACGGGCATGTCTGTGTGACGGGCGGCCATGGCGGGGAACAGCTTGTTTTCGAACTCAGAGAGCACTGCGCCCATGTGGCGCACGGCGCAATCGCCCAGAAACGGCATGGAGCCATGGGCGATCTCGCCCTTGGTTTCGATCTCGGCCCACCAGCCGCCCCGGTGCCCCAGACAGATACGGTCTTTTTGTAGCGGTTCGGGGATGATCACATGTTGCACGCGGTCCGGGTTGAAATGACCGTGCTCGGCCAGATAGGCGACACCGCCGTAGCCGCCGGATTCCTCGTCCGCTGTGCCCGAGATTTCGATTGCGCCGCTGAAATCGGGGTGCTGTTCGATAAAGGTCTCGGCCGCGATGATAGAGGCCGCCAGCCCGCCTTTCATATCGCAGGTGCCGCGCCCGTAAATCTTGCCGTCCGAGATTTCGGCCCCGAATGGATCAAACGTCCAGCCGGCCCCGACCTCGACCACATCGGTGTGGCTGTTGAAGTGGACACATTCGCCCGCCCTGCGCCCTTCGCGGCGGGCGATGATGTTCCAACGGGGGTATTTCTCGCTATCGCCGGGGGTACCAAAGGCGCGGATCAGCTGCGTCTCGAACCCGTGCTTGCGCAGGCGGGTATCAAGGTATTCGCAGATCAGCCGATAGTCCTGACCCGGCGGGTTAAGCGTCGGGATGCGGATCAGATCTTGGGTCAGCGCGATCAGATCGTCACGCTTGGCGATAATGGCGGTAGAGAGAGTGCTTGTCATACCGCCATGTTTGAACGGGCGTTCATATATGGCAAGCGAAGTCTGCAGTTGCCCCGTCGGATTCGAGTTTATTTTGCAAAATGAAGCCGCAACCGGGCATTTATGCGGCGATGTCTTTCATTGCCGTGAGCAGGGCGCGGACTTCGTCCATGGAGTTGTAATGGCAAAGCGACACACGCACCGCGGCATCAAGCCCGAGCGGGGTCAGGATGTTGCCGGAGTAGTGATCCGCCTTGCGCACATGGGTCCGGATGCCTTGGGCGTTGAGTTGGGCCACGATATCCGCCGCGGGCATGGCGTCGAGCGTGAAGGACACAAGCCCCTCGCGGTCGGGGTTGTCGGTGCCGCCCAGGATCGTGACACCCGCCAGATCGGCCAATCCGGCGAGGTTCCCCGTGCCGAACAGCAGCGCGTTGGTCAGCTGTTGCTCGTGGTCGTGGATCGCAGCGGCGGCGGCCTCTATCCGCGCGCGGGGGGCAGTGGCGTCTGACACCTGGCTGCCGAGCCAGTCGAAATAGCGCACCACATCCGAGAATGTCGCATAGGCGCCCGTGTCACGGGTGCCCATTTCCCAATTCCCGGCGGGACCGTTCGCCAGTGTCTCGATCGGCAGCGCGGTAAGACGCTCTGACGCCCAGGCAATGCCATAGCCGTGGCGCGAGAACAGTTTGTACGGAGAGATGACATAGCCGTCGATGTCATAGCTGGCGATGTCGATATGCCCATGGCTGGCGTGCTGGATGCCGTCGACAAAGATATAGGCGTCGGGGGCGATGGCGCGGATCGCGGCGCTGATGCCCGCCACATCATTGGCGATCCCCGTCACGGGGGAGGTGTGCAGGATCGTGGCGACCCGTACCTCGGGGGTCATCAAAGCGGCGTAGGCGTCGGGCGTTACCTGACCTGTCGCGTTATCGTGGGGCACGCTGATATAGGGTTTGCCCGCCACATCGGCCCAGTGTTGCGCCGCGCTGCGCGAGGCGGGGTGTTCCACAGTAGACCCTATAACGGTACCCGGGGCGCTGCCCATGACGGCTGTCCGGATCAGGCGGAACGACAGCTCTGTCCCGCTTTCGCCGACAAAGAACTGCCCGTCAGGCGCGTTGAAAAACAGGGCCATATCGGCGCGGGCCTGTTTGATGATATCGACCAGCGCATGGGACGCGGGGTTGTCGCGCCCCTGATTGTCGGGGATGGCTGCGAATTTGGTCGAGGTCTCGACGACCGTGTTCAATGTCAGCGCGCCGCCAGCGTTTTCGAAAAACACGCGCGGTCCCTGGAACGGGCAGCTGTCAACATGGGCAAAGCGGTCGCGGATTGCCGACATGAGTTTGGTATCTTCTGTGAACATTATGCGGCCCTGCTGCGTTACTTTCTGTGCTTATGCAGTTTCTGCGCTAGTTTGATGCTGGATCACAATCAGATTTTGCGGGCTCGGCCCCATTTGTTCGTAGTTTTCAGGAGCGCAGGAATGGCCCCTCTTATTCAACGCAGGGTTTCGCGTAAGAAACCACAGGACGCACAAGCCGAGGAGAAATCGGTCAGCGAAGCGACGGCGTTGTCGCCCAAGCTGATCTACGAGGTGATCCGCCGTGAGGGCGAGGAGGAGCTGGCGCGCAGCAAACGGTCGTTGATCTGGTCGGGGATCGCGGCGGGGGTGATGATCAGCCTGTCGGTTCTGGGCGAGGCCGTGTTCCGGACCTATCTGCCCGATACCGCGCATCGTTTCCTGATCGAGAACCTGGGCTATTCGCTGGGTTTTCTGGCGGTGATCATGGGGCGGATGCAGCTGTTTACCGAAAACACCATCACCACCGTTTTGCCGATCATGCGGGCCAAGACGTGGCATTCGCTGATGTGTATGTTCCGCCTGTGGGGGATCGTGCTGGCGGCGAATGTGGTGGGGGCCTTTGCCGCGGCGATGCTGTTTCTCTGGACGCCCGCGATTTCGCCCGAGGTGCTGCCCGCCATTCTGGACCTGTCGCATCACGCAACCAGCATGGGGGCCTATCAGGGGTTCTGGCGGGCCATTCCGGCGGGGGTCATCGTCGCGCTTATCGTCTGGATGATGCCGCAGGCGGATGAGACGTCGTTCTTCCTGATCCTTGTGTTCACCTGGCTTATCGCCGCTGGGGATTTTGCGCATATCGTTGCGGGGTCGGTCGAGATGGCGGTGATGATTCTGGACGGCCAGCTTGGCCTGATGGCGGCGGTGTTCGAGTTCTTCTTACCGGTGCTTGCGGGCAACATTGTTGGCGGAACGATCATCTTTACCCTCGTCGCTTGGGGTCAGGTGCGCGATGAGGTAGAAGAGGAAAAGTAGCGTAAATGTGATGTGGCAGGGGCCGCAGCCGTGGGGAACGAGGATCAAGGGTTTTGACACAGAAATCGGTGGGCACCGTAAAGCTGTACTGGGATGCGCTGAAAGCGGCGCTGGTTGATATCTCTGAAAAGAACGTCTCGCTTATCGCGGCGGGGGTCGCTTTTTATGCGATGTTGTCGCTGTTTCCCGCCCTTGCCGCGTTGGTCACGATCCTGAGCCTGATCTCTGACCCTGTGGTTGTCATCGCCCAGCTGGAAGACATGCGCGGTCTGCTGCCCGATGACGTCTATGATATTCTCAATGATCAGGTGGTGTCGTTGGTCACGACCAGCACCGGCAAACTGGGGTGGGCTGGTGCCGCTTCGGTTCTGGTGGCGATGTGGTCGGCGCGGGCAGGTGTGGGCGCGATGATGATCGGCCTGAATAGCGTGTATAGTGAACGCAATCGCAACGCCGCGCGGCACTATCTGCGGGCGCTGATGCTGACCTTTACCTTGGTGATGGTGGGGCTGATTGCGCTGATCACTGTGGTGATCGCACCGATTGTGCTGTCGTTCATCCCCCTGGGGGTATTCGGCTATTTCGTCGCCGAGATCATCCGCTGGAGCATCGCGATTTTGGTGCTATTGGCCGGTGTTGGTGTGCTATACCGCTTTGGTCCGAACCGTCGTGCGGCGCGCATTGGCTGGCTGACATGGGGGGCCGTTTTCGCGGTGTTTTCATGGGCGGTGGTGTCGATCGGGTTCAGCTATTACGTTGCGAACTTCGGCAATTACAATCAGGTCTACGGGTCTATTGGCGCTGTGATCGCCATGCTGGTCTGGCTGTGGATCAGCAGTTTTCTGGTGCTAATGGGGGCATCGTGGAACGCGCAGGTTGAACTGCGCACACGCCCTGACAGCACCATTGGCCGTGACCGGCCGCTTGGCAAACGCGGGGCCTATGTTGCGGATAATCTGGTCAGTGTGAGCGAGGAATAGCGCCTACATCAAGGGGCGCTTGGCCGGTTTGCTGCGCTCTGTCTCGGCGACGTCGGCGAGCTTGTCGAGGTCGTTGACCTGCAGCACCTGATCCGACCAGGACGCGAGTTGCTGGTCACGCAGCTTCGCGAGGGTTTTGTTGGTATGGACAAGCGATAGACCCAAAGCATCCGCCAGATCGCGTTGCGTGAAGGGCAGGGTCATTGTGTTATTTGTCACCAACCCCAGCCCCATCCCGCGTTCAAAGAACTTGAGCATCGCCCATGACACCGCTTGCAGCGCGGTGCGTTGCCCGACAGTGGCAAGCGTTTCGCCAAGGAAATGCTCCTCTATCGCGGCGAGCCATGTGATATCGAACGCGCGGCTGGGATTGCTGCGGAAGAAGGTCCAGAAATCCGAGCGGTTGAACACACACATGCGCATATGCGTCCGCGCCTCTACGCTGTGGCCCATTTCGCCAAGCATACCGGCCTGAAGCCCCATGAAATCGCCGGGGAAGACAAAGTTAATGACCTGCCGTTCACCATTATCCAGCGACTTATGCCGGATGCCCATGCCGGACAGCACCGTATAGAGTTGGGGGGAGTTGGACCCCTGCATGAGGATTGTCGTGCCGGGGTCGACGCTAAGCTCACCGACCTTGAATTTCTGCATGAACTCAAGCTCTTCCCTTGTCATGGTGACAAAGGCGTCCTTTTTGTGAAGCGGACAATAGCGGCAATCGATACCCATGAAAAAATTCCTAACTCGTATGTCATAGTTTAACGCGGCGCTTTGGAAATATTGCTACCTTCGCGGGATTAGAAAGGCGCGATGTGATTCCTTTTTTCGTATTCGATACTGACCCGATCGTTCGGGCGGATGTGATCGACATGCTGGAACAGGCATTCGGTGACGCCGCATTTTCTGTGTCCGAAACCCTTTCCGCTTTTATCTCTGAACTGCGCAGCTGTTCGTCTCAGGCCGTGGCGCTTGTGTCCGGCACGTCGAATGACCTGTCGGAACTCTTTGCCGCAGACCTGCCCACGAAAGATGTCGCCTATGTTCTATACGGCGAAGGTCAAAGCATTCCCGACACCTACATCTATTCCGTCGTAGACCGGCCTTTCACCAATGACACCATGGTGCAAGGCATTAGCGACGCGCTTGCTTCCCTGCGTTCAGACCGTTGACGAAAGCCGTGATGATCGCGGCGATTCCGCCGACGCCGCCGGTGGCTTGCGACTGTTGCATCGCCTGTGCGCGTAAGGCGGCTTCGCGTTTCTGACGCCGGATTGCACGGGCCCGGATCGACAGGGCCGCAATCAATACAAGACCCATACCGAAAAACAGGCTGCCCATAATCAGACAGGCTACCAGCGGTGTGGTGATGGTAAGCAAGAACAGCCACGCGGCGACGGCAAGAAACGCCCCGCCCACAATCAGGCAGAGCATTGCGCCAAAGCCGATGGCGGCAGTTTGCGCCGTTCGGGTTGCCTTCTGGGCAACCCTATCCGTCACATATTCGAACATTAGCGGCGTGTCGCGAACAGACCGGCGATAAAGCCGACACCGGCAGCGATACCCAATGCGGCGGCTGGTTGTGTGCGCACAAAATCTTCGGCTGTTTGCTGCGCTTCCAATGCCTTGTCACGGCCGGAGTTCGCCAAATCCTGCGCTGTGGATTTCGCCTGGTTGGCGGCTTCGGCGCTTTTGGCTTTGGTCAGATCGGCCATCGTGCTTGTCAGCGACGCGATGTCGTCTTTCAAAACGGCCAGCTGGACCGAGATATCATCGACAGACAGGTTGCTTGTGTTGGTTACGTCCTTGGCCATGGTGGTCTCCATTATTCATGTGTTCACCAACCAAACGCGCCCTGTAGATATAAGTTCCTTAAAGGCGTGGCTTGCGTCACACAGTATCGATAAAAAAAGGCCACGGTGGAACCACCGCGGCCTCGTTTGTTTGCGTGTATGCCGGTTTAGCTGTGCAGCGTCTCTGTCGACGAGAAGAACATCGCTTGCGAAACAGCCGATACGACCTGATCCACCGTGTAGGGCTTGGAGATTAGGAACGCGGGTTCGGGCTTGTCGCCGGTCAGCAGGCGCTCGGGGAATGCGGTGATGAAGATCACCGGACGGTTACCCAAATCGCGCAGCAGATCGTTCACGGCATCGATCCCAGAGGAGTTATCGGCCAGCTGGATATCCGCAAGGATCAAGTCCGGCACATCCGCTTTGCCCAGTTTTACAGCTTCGTCACGCGTGCGCGCAACACCGGTCACACGGTGGCCCATTTCGGCGACGATGGATTCGATGTCCATCGCGATGATCGCCTCGTCCTCGATGATCATGACCGAACCGGTAACACTATCTGCCATTTCGCGGCGGGCAATTTGCACCAGCTCGCTGGCTTCGCTTTCTTCAACACCGATGATCTGGCCGACTTCCTTAAAGGAGAACCCTTCGATCGTGTGCAGCAGCAACGCTTCGCGGCTGTGGTTGGTCAGTTTGGCGAGGTGCTTTTGCGCCTTGGCGCGGGGGCCGCTTTCACCTTCCTCGACAGGCGCACCGGCGCTGGCCCAGATGCCGTACAAAACGCGGAACACACCTGTGCGGGTGTCTACACCATCCAGAACCGACCGGTCCGTCAAAATCGCTTCGAGCGAGGCAGCTGCAAAAGCGTCGCCGCTGTTCTGGCTGCCGGTCAGTGCGCGCGCGTAGCGACGCAGGTAAGGAAGGCATTCACCCAACGCATCGCTGACACTTGGTGTTTCGGTGACATCCGTCATTTATTGTCGTCCTTTTAAAATATTTCTGGAACCAAACCCCCTAACGCTGTGTTTGGTTCCGTGTCATATGTATAAATACAGTATTTAAAGAAGGCAGGAAACTTGTTCATGCAATCAGGCCAAAACGACGAGCGTGAGCGCTTTATCGACGAAAATCTTCGCCGCGTTTATGACGAGACGATGGAAGAAGGGATTCCCGATAAATTTAAAGACCTGCTTAATCAGTTGAAAGAACAGGATAAAAACGCTGGTAAAAAAGGATGAGCAATTCTGATCCCCGCGACCAACTGGTGGAGCATTTGCCCGCCATGCGCGCCTTTGCCATCAGCCTGACCCGGAACGGTGCCGTCGCGGATGACATGGTTCAGGATACTCTGGTCAAAGCCTGGACCAACATCGAAAAATTTGAAGTCGGCACAAATATGCGCGCCTGGCTCTTCACAATTTTGCGGAACACCTATTATTCTTCCCGTCGTAAAGCCAACCGCGAGGTCGCTGATGTGGATGGTGTGTTCACCGAAAGCCTTGCCGAAAAGCCGGCGCATGACGGGCATATGCAAATGACCGATTTCCGCAAAGCTCTGGGTTTGCTGAAAGACGAACAGCGCGAAGCATTGCTGCTGGTCGGTGCATCAGGCTTTTCCTACGAGGAAGCCGCCGAGATGTGTGGCGTTGCCGTCGGTACGATCAAAAGTCGGACGAACCGTGCCCGTGCGCGACTGGCTGAGCTGATGGGCCTGCGCGATGACGAAAGCCTCGAAATGACGGATGATGCGACGATGTCGGTTATCTCGGCATCTAAAGTGTCTTCTTTCTGATCGTGACGTCGGGGTTTCTGTCCACAAATATCTTTCGGGGCCTCGCGTTTCGCGTGCTGCTTTTCCTATCGCTTGCGTTGCTGCCCATCGGTTTGATCGCCGTTGTGCAAACGCGAGAGATTGCGGAGCAGAACCTCGAGAATGCCGAACTGTCGCTGCTTGCCATTACAGAGCAAGCGTCGGCGAAGGAAAGCGGCACCATTCAGGAAGCGTTCGGCGCAGCGGCGGCTTTGGCGTCCGTGGTCAAACTGATCAAGTCTGACAATGTGTCATGCAGCGCCTTCATGCGGGAATATCAGCGATCCTCCGACCTTTATACAGTCGCAAGCTTCATCCAAAACGACGGGCGGATGGACTGCGTGTCGACAGGCGTTTCGGGAAACGTGTCGGACCGGCCTGTATTTCAAAAGATGATCGAACACAAAAGTCGCATGGCGAATGTCACCAGCACGCCGGCACAAAGCAAGGAACCGGTGCTGATCGTCACCAACCCGCTTAAGGTGGAAGAAGAGCTGATCGGCTTTATCAACCTGTCCATTCCCGAAAAGGTTTTTAACGACGCACCGGTGCCCGAGACAGGGTCGCAGCCGATCGCGATGCTGACCTTTAACGCGCAGGGCGACATCCTGACGACCAAAAATGGTGTTGAAGCGGCCGAGCAAGAGCTGCCCTCCTTTGCCGCGTTGAAATGGTATGTGGGCCAGTCTGGTCGCGTCTTCCATGACACCAACCAGCAAGGGCAGGACCGCGTCTATGCCGTTTTGCCCATCGTCCCCGGTGTTGCCTACGCCATGAGCGTCTGGCCCGAGGATTCCCCGCTGCTTCAGGCGGGGGCGATGACAA
This sequence comes from Sulfitobacter sp. G5_S2_6_S6, assembly GCF_054968505.1. Classification (NCBI taxonomy): domain Bacteria; kingdom Pseudomonadati; phylum Pseudomonadota; class Alphaproteobacteria; order Rhodobacterales; family Roseobacteraceae; genus Sulfitobacter; species Sulfitobacter sp. G5_S2_6_S6. The sequence goes on along the minus strand of NZ_JBQKUI010000002.1, from coordinate 292,701 downwards.
CGCTTAGTTTCGTGCTGCCGGTGGCGATGTGGCTGGCAAGCCTTGTCGTGGCCTTCTGGGCGCTGAACCGTCTGGCCATTAAACACATCCGCAAACTTGGTCGGCAGATGCGCCATTTCGCGTTGAACAGAACCTTGCCGCGCACGCCCTTGGGGGGTGTCGTCCCGACCGAGATCGTGAATATGGAGCATGCTTTTGTCGGTATGGCGGAATCTATCCTGCGGGATGAAGCGTCGCTAGAAGACAACCTGCGCCAAAAGAATATTCTGCTGAAAGAAGTGCATCATCGGGTGAAGAATAACCTTCAGCTGATCTCTTCTATCATGAATATGCAGATCCGTCAGGCGACCACATCGGATGCGAAACGCGTGCTGCAGCGTTTGCAGGACCGGATCCTCAGCCTCGCGACGGTGCACAAAAGCCTTTACCAGAACGACAACCTGACCCGCGTCGACGGTGGCGCGCTCATGCATGAGATCGTGAACCAGCTCCTTAGCGTAGGTCTGCCGTCCGGCTCTGGCGTGACGGTGTCGCAAAACTACGAGGCGGTTCAGCTTGACCCCGACGACGCCGCACCGCTGACGTTGCTGGTGTCCGAGGCGATTACCAATGCGCTGAAATATGTCGCCGCCGACGGCAAGGCAAAGGGACATATCGAGGTGAGCCTGTCTCATACCCAGCCGGAAATGGCATTGCTGTTTGTTAAGAACACCACCGGCAATATTGATCCCGAAGCAGGGACCGGCCTTGGCTCCCGGTTGATCAACGCGTTCTCGCGTCAGTTGAACGGGCAGGTAGAGATCATCGATGAAGAGGGCACCTATACGCTGAGCGTTGAATTCCACGTGCCGCTGCAGGCGAAAGAAGTCTACGATTACTGAGGGTTCGGCGCAGAAAACTCGGTAAAATTAAATTTATTTTCGGTATGTCGGCGGTGAATCCTTCGCGTCCCAGCCAGCGGGGCCTGTTGGGGTGCAACCTGCGGGATTCATGGGACTTTCGGTGGTTTCGCGATGGATGTGGTCCCGATCGCGTATGTCAGGCGACATTCGCCGTCTCAGCAAAGCGCCGCGCAAACTCTGCAATGCAGCAATTGCGCCCTCCAGCCTGTGGAACCATGTGACCCGTGGGCTGTTAGTCTCCTGAACGAGCCACACAAGCGAACAGGAGGCATCAATGACGACAGATTTGTTTATCGCTTCATTTTTGATTCTCGCTTTGGCTGCAATCGCTATCGTTTCGCTGACCACGCAACGGGGCAGCGAAGAGAAAAAGCGCCAAAGATCGTCATTGCATAGCCATTCCCGGCGCGACGACGAACGATAATCAAAGGTTTAGTGCGGGCCATCCGCACGTCAAGAAAACGAAAATCAAAGGTTTAGTGCGGGCCATCCGCACGTCAAGAAAACGAAATCAAAAACTCGGCGGCGTACATGCACTTACAACAATGCATTGTACGTCGCCGATGTTTCTGAACCGGTGCGGCAAGCGGCTGTCGAAAAGATAGCCATCCCCCGGTGCAAGCACGGCGACGGCATCATCGACCGTCACCTCGATCTCTCCGGAAATAACCACACCAGCTTCTTCGCCCTCATGCACCAGCAGTTCGGGGCCTGTGTCCGCGCCGGGCGGGTAGGTTTCGTGCAGCACCTGCAAGGAGTGTTGCTCAGCGTTGCCAAGCTGGCGCAACGACACCTGACCGTCATAGGTGGGGGAGACTTTGGTAAACTCACTCTCGCGATAGAAGACCTTGGGCGATTGCGTATCTTCCAGCGTTGAAAAGAATTCAGCCATGCTGATCGGGATCGCGTCCAGCAGGCTTTTCAAAGACGCGACCGAGGGGCTCGTCTTGTTCTTCTCGATCAGGGAGATGGTGCCGTTGGTCAGCCCTGCCTTTGTCGCCAGTTCGCGCTGAGACAGGCCGCGTTCTTCTCGAATCGATCTTAGTCTTTGACCTATGTCCACGTCCGGTCCCCGGATTATTTCTGTCAGCTACCTAACCCGTATCTTGGTGCGATCACAGGCAAATTTTGGCGCATGCGATTCAACTGACGCGCGCTGAGGTAAATCTATATTGACAATTAAATTAAACGCAATAAGAGGATTTTAAACGCGGGTCGCGTTTCAACAAGAGGATTTGTATATGCCTAGTACTGTCAAAAAGCAGCCGCACAAGGCCGCTGCAAAGAAACCGGCAAAAAGCAGCGTCGTGCCCGACATGCTTGATGCAAACGTATCTGTCGAAACCAACGCTCAGTTGATCGCCCGCCGTGAACAGGCTGTTCCACGCGGCGTTGCCTCTGCGGCGCCGATCTATGCGAAATACGCGGAGAACGCGGAACTTTGGGACGTGGATGGCAACCGCTACATCGACTTTGTCGGCGGCATCGGCGTGCTGAACACCGGCCACCGTCACCCCAAGGTGATCGCGGCAGCCAAGGCGCAAGAAGACCAATATACGCACACCAGCTTTCAGGTTGTGCCCTACGCCCCCTATATCGAACTGGCGGAAAAGCTGAACGCGCTGGCCCCCGGTGATGCGCCCAAGAAAACGCTGCTGGTCACAACCGGTGCCGAGGCGGTGGAAAACGCGGTCAAGATCGCGCGGGCTGCAACCGGCCGCCCCGGTGTGATCGCCTTTACCGGCGGCTACCACGGGCGCACGCTGCTGACGCTGGGGATGACGGGTAAAATCTCTCCTTACAAAAAAGACGTTGGTCCCTTCCCGTCCGATATCTTCCGCGCGCCTTTCCCGTCACCTCGCGACGGGATCACGGTCGAGGATGCGATCACCGGCCTGAAGAACCTCTTCCTGACCGATGCCCAGCCCGAACGTGTGGCCGCCATCATCATCGAGCCCGTCTTGGGCGAGGGTGGTTATACCCCCGTGCCGTTCGAGATGATGCACCAGCTCCGCGAGATCTGTGACCAGCACGGTATCATGCTGATCGCCGACGAAGTGCAGGCGGGCTTTGGTCGGACCGGCAAATGGTTTGCCATCGAACACTCCGGCGTTACCCCCGATCTGATCACCGTGGCAAAGTCGATGGCGGGTGGCTATCCACTGGCGGGTGTCATTGGCCGCGCTGATGTGATGGACGCGATGATCCCCGGCGGGTTGGGTGGCACGTACGGCGGCAACCCCGTCGCCTGTGCCGCAGCGCTTGCCGCGATCGAGGCGATCGAGGAAGAAGGCCTGCTGCAGCGGTCGCTGGACATGGGGGAACACCTCAAGGCGCGCTTTGCCGAGATCGGCGCACGCTCTGCACCTTTCCGTATGTGGGATATCCGCGGTCTGGGTGCGATGGTCGCGGTCGAGTTTGTAACCGACTTTGACACCGCGACACCGGACGGTGATTTCACTAAACGTGTTATTGCACACGCGCTCAAGCGCGGTCTGCTGCTGCTGAGCTGTGGCATGCAGGGCAACGCCGTGCGTGTGATGGTGCCGCTGACCGCGTCGGATGCGATCATCGAAGAGGGGCTCGGGATTTTCGAAGCCTCCGTCGCTGCCGCGGTCGCCGAAGAAACAAAGTAAGCTCTGTAATCAAAATGAAAGGCGCGCCGGGAAACCTGCGCGCCTTTTGTGCTTCCGGTCTTGGGCGCGTTTAATCAAACGGTACAAAGCTGTCGGCCTGCGCCCGCGCCCAACGGGTTTTATTGCCGTTATAGTCGGGCGATTGATCATCCAGCAGATAGCCTTCGGGCAGGTAGCCATAGACCTGATCACCCTGCACCATGCTGTTATCGCTTTGCCGCATCATCATATGGCGGGGCAGGAAATCGCTGGGGTGCTCTAGGCCGGCGGCGCCTGTCATCTCGCCCAAGGCCATCAGCGTATTGCGGTGAAACCGCGCGACACGCTGGCTTTTGTCATCCACATCCAAGGCGCGCTGGCGCGTGGGGTCTTGGGTCGCGACGCCGACGGGGCAGTGATTGGTGTGGCACGCTTGCGCCTGGATACAGCCCACCGCAAACATGAACCCGCGGGCGGAGTTGCACCAATCCGCGCCCAAAGCCAGCGCACGGGCGATATCAAAGGCTGATACGACTTTGCCCGCCGCGCCCAGTTTCACCTGATCGCGAATACCGGCACCGCGCAGGGTGTTGTGCACAAAGGTCAGCCCCTCGACCATCGGCATGCCGACGTGGTTGGCGAATTCAAGCGGGGCAGCGCCCGTGCCGCCTTCGGTGCCGTCGACGACGATAAAGTCAGGCACGATCCCCGTATCCAGCATCGCCTTGACCATACACATGAATTCACGCTGGTGGCCGATGCACAGCTTGAACCCCACAGGCTTGCCGCCCGACAGATCGCGCAGCTTGCCCAGAAACTCCATCATCTGAACAGGAGAGGTGAACGCCGAATGGGCGGCGGGCGAGATGCAATCGTGCCCCATCGGGATGCCCCGTGCCGCCGCGATCTCGGCACTGATCTTCGACGCGGGCAGCATGCCACCATGACCGGGTTTGGCACCCTGGCTCAGCTTCAGCTCGATCATCTTGATCTGGTCGCTTGCGGCCTGCTCCTTGAATTTGTCGGGGTCGAACTGCCCGTCTTCTGTGCGGCAGCCAAAATAGCCCGACCCGATTTCATAGATCAGATCGCCGCCCCCCTCGCGGTGATAGCGACTGATCCCGCCTTCGCCGGTGTCATGGGCGAACTGGCCCATCTTGGCGCCCTTGTTCAGGGCGCTGATCGCATTGGCCGACAGCGACCCAAAGCTCATTGCCGAGATATTGTAGATCGACGCGTCATAGGGCTGCTTGCAGTCCTTGTTGCCAATGGTCACGCGAAAATCCGTGTCGGTGATATGGACCGGCTGGACCGAATGGGTGACCCATGAATACCCCGCATCATAGACCCGCATTCGCGTGCCAAAAGGCCGCGCGTCTTCCACGCCTTTGGCGCGTTGATAGACCAGCGACCGGTCATCACGGCTGAAGGGTTCTTCGTCCTGATCGGATTCAATCAGATACTGCCTGATTTCCGGGCGGATACCTTCAAAGAAAAACCGCATGTGCCCCAGCACCGGATAGTTGCGCAGGATCGAATGTTTGGTCTGGATCAGGTCGTACACCCCCATACCCGCGAGGATGCCGAAGATCACCGACGGGAAAGCCATCCACCACGACCACAGCGCTGTGAGCATCGCGAAGGCGCCGAAAAGGACGCCGACAGTCGCAAAAAGGCCAAAGCGGCCGAGGGATTTGAGTGCTTTCATGTGGGGCTCCTGCTGGCGCGTCTGGCTCGAAAATCGCTGCTTTTTCGGTTATATAGCACAAATAACCCGAAAGTACCGCGCGGCGAAGGCAGATGTCCGGCACATATTCCGGCCCGCAGTTTTGATTTTGTGCCGCTGCGCGCTAGTATTTTTAGGCACGGGATTGGGGGAAGTGAAATAAATATGGAAAATCAGTTTATTACATCGTTTTTCGCGTTGCGATTTACCATCCGCGTCCCCTAAATGACGGGTGCCATGTGTACCGCATAGTGAAAATAATTCATGATTTCACGCCGCGATTCGCACAGGGTCAGAGCATTATTTCGGGGAAAAATCGCAATAAATCAGCTTGTTTTGCTTCGGAATATCTGCGCTCATTTCAACCATGACGGAGAGCATGCGCATCAATGACGTGTGTTCAGACAATTAAGTTGGGAGACTTCAAATGACTATTTTCAAGTCCATCGCCATCGCCTCTGCACTGGTCGCGGGTACCGCCGCCACCGCGCAGGAGAAATTCATCACCATCGGGACCGGCGGCCAGACCGGCGTCTACTTTGTTGTGGGTCAGTCGATCTGCCGCTTGGTAAACCGTGACAGCGCCAAAACCGGCCTGAAATGTACCGCTCCGTCCACCGGTGGTTCCATCGCCAACATCAACGCCATCAAGGCGGGTGACATGGACATGGGTGTTGCCCAGTCCGACTGGCAGTTCCACGCGTACAACGGGTCTTCGCAGTTCGAAGGCGACAAGTTCGACAAAGAGCGCGCGGTCTTTTCTGTACACGCCGAACCCTTCAACGTCATCGCGCGTGCCGATTCCGGCATCGAAAGCTTTGACGACCTGAAAGGCAAACGCGTCAACGTCGGCAACCCCGGTTCCGGTCAGCGCGCCACGATGGAAGTCGTTCTGGATGCCAAAGGCTGGACCATGGATGACTTCGCGCTCGCATCCGAGCTGAAGCCAGCCGAGCAGGCCGCCGCTTTGGGCGATAACAAGGTCGACGCGATCATCTACACCGTGGGCCACCCCAACGGGTCGATCCAGGAAGCCGTGTCTACCGTCGACGCCAAGCTGGTGCCGGTTGAAGGCGAAGCGATCGACAAGCTGGTCGCCGATAACCCCTTCTACGCATACTCCACCATCCCCGGTGGCATGTACAAAGGCACCGACGCGGATGTGAAAACATTCGGCGTGAAAGCGACCTTTGTGACCTCCGCTGATGTGGACGAAGAAGTTGTGTATGAAGTTGTAAAAGCTGTGTTCGACAACTTTGACCGCTTCAAAAAGCTGCACCCCGCGTTTGAGAACCTCAAAGAAGAAGAGATGATCAAAGACGGTCTGTCCGCCCCTCTGCATGATGGTGCGGCGAAGTACTACAAAGAGCGTGGCTGGATTGAATAAGCCCGCCGATTGACTATTCGCGAACGCGAGGACAGCCTCGCGTTCGCATCCTGCGGCAACGACCGCAGTCGACCGACAATAAACGTGCACCTGTCCTGATACGGGGCCACCAAGGGGACGAAGATGTCACAGAACGATCAACACCAAGCCGCCGCTGTAGAAGCCGAAGCCGCCGGAAAAGGCGGGCTGAGCCAAAGCGAACTGGACGAACTTGTCGCGTCTTCGGACACGGGCGGCAGGTCAGCGACCGGAAGCGTTGGCGTCTTTCTGGCGTTGACCGCGCTGGCGTGGTCGCTGTTCCAGCTGTGGATTGCCTCCCCACTTCCCTTTGTTTTCGGCTGGGGTGTTTTTAACGACACCGAAGCCCGGTCAATCCATCTGGCCTTTGCTATCTTCCTTGGCATCGCCGCTTTCCCCGCCGCGCGCACCAAGGTGCAGCTGGGGCTGGGAATTATCGTGCCCGTCGTGCTGGCCTATCTGTTCATGGTCGCGGCCAAAGACGGCACGCCGACCTGGTGGATCCCGCTGGTCGCCATCGTCATTGTCGCATGTGTCGTGCTTGGATCGCCCAAAGACCGTATCCCCCTGTGGGAATGGGCCTTGGCGCTGGTTGGCGCGGCGGCTGCATTGTATCTGTTTGTGTATTATCGCGAAATCTCGGGCCGCGTCGGTGCGCCGAACATGCAAGATACGGTTGTTTTCGTGATCGGCATCATGATCCTGCTAGAGGCAACGCGCCGCGCCCTTGGGCCTGCGCTGATGATCGTTGCGTCGGTCTTCCTTGTCTATAACGTCTTGGGCCCGATGATGCCGGATATCATCGCGCATAAGGGTAACTCGCTTTCCGAGATTGTGAACCACCAGTGGATCACCACCGAAGGTGTGTTCGGCATCGCGCTTGGTGTGTCGACCTCTTTCGTATTCCTTTTCGTCCTGTTCGGCGCGCTGCTGGATAAGGCCGGTGCCGGTAACTATTTCATCCAGGTCGCCTTCAGCATGATGGGCCACATGAAAGGCGGGCCTGCGAAGGCTGCTGTTGTGTCCTCTGCCATGACGGGGCTGATCTCTGGCTCCTCGATCGCCAACGTCGTGACCACGGGGACATTTACCATTCCGCTGATGAAAAAGGTGGGGTTCAGCTCTGAAAAGGCCGGCGCGGTCGAGGTTGCGTCTTCGGTCAATGGTCAGATCATGCCGCCCGTCATGGGGGCCGCGGCCTTCCTGATGGTTGAATATGTGGGCATCCCCTATTTCGATGTGGTGAAACACGCGTTTCTGCCCGCGGTGATCTCTTACATCGCGCTGGTGTATATTGTGCACCTCGAAGCGCTGAAGGCCGGTATGGTCGGGTTGGAACGCCCCTATACGCCCAAGCCGATTGTGCAGCGCTTGCTGGTGTCCGCCTTTATCATCGCCTGTATCTGCGCGCTGAGCTTTGCTGTCTACTATGGCATGGGCTGGCTGCGTCCTGCTTTCCCCAACAGCGCGGGCTATATCATCTTTGCCTTGCTGACCGCGGTCTATGCCGGTCTGCTGTATATCGGGTCGAAGGAAGAGCCGCTGGTTCTGGACGATCCGAACGAGCCGGTGACACGTTTGCCCTTGCCCGGTCCAACGGTGCGGTCGGGCCTGCACTTTATCCTGCCGATTGTCGTTCTGGTCTGGGCCTTGATGGTGGATCGTCTGTCCCCTGGCCTGTCAGCGTTCTGGGCCACGACCTACATGATCTTTATCCTCGTGACACAGCGTCCGCTGATGGCGATTTTCCGCGGCGAAAGCCAGTTTGCCAATGATGTGGTCGCGGGGGTGCGTGACCTGATCGACGGCTTGGTCGTCGGGGCGCGCAATATGATCGGTATCGGGATCGCCACCGCGACCGCGGGTATCATCGTGGGCGTTGTCAGCCAGACCGGCGTTGGGTCGGCGCTTGCCGATGTGGTCGAGGTTCTGTCGGGCGGCAATATCCTTGCGATCCTGTTCCTGACCGCGATCCTGTCGCTGATCCTTGGGATGGGGTTGCCGACAACGGCGAACTATATCGTTGTGTCGGCCCTGCTGGCACCTGTCATTGTGACACTGGGGCAGCAGAACGGTCTGATCGTGCCGCTGATCGCCGTGCACCTGTTCGTATTCTACTTTGGCATCATGGCTGATGTGACGCCTCCGGTCGGGCTGGCGAGCTTTGCCGCCGCGGCTGTGTCCGGTGGGGATCCGATCAAGACCGGTGTCGTCGCGTTCTTCTACAGCTTGCGGACGGCGGCGCTGCCGTTCCTGTTCATCTTCAACACCGAACTTCTGCTGATTGATGTGACGATGGTGCAGGGTATATTCGTTTTCATTGTCGCGACCTTTGCGATGCTGTTGTTTGCAGCAGCGACCCAGGGCTGGTTCCTTGCGCGAAACCGCTTCTACGAGACGATTGCCCTCTTGCTGATCGCCTTTACCCTGTTCCGGCCCGGTTTCTGGATGGATATGGTCTTTCCGCCCTATACCGAAGAAGCACCGGCCGAGATTGTGCAGGCCGCGGCCGACACACCGCTTGGGGAGGATCTGCGCCTGCGCGTCGCGGGTATCAATGATCTGGGTGATCCGATCGAATTTGTCGCCCTTCTGCCCATCAAAGAAGGCACCACGGGCGAAGAACGGCTGGAGGCTGCCGGCGTGATCACCCGTGTCGAGGGCGACCAGATGTTCATCGACGACGTTTTGTACAACTCTGCCGCGCAATCGGCGGGTCTGGATTGGGACCAAGAGGTGCTGCGCGTGCTCAAACCCGTCGCAACCCCAAGTAAATACTGGATGTTTATCCCTGCGCTGTTGTTGCTGGCCCTCGTGGTCGTCATGCAACGGGGCCGCAATGCACGTGCGGCCCGCAAAGCAGCGGTGGTGTAACAGATTAGTTTGTGCATGTTACGCATAGAAGCCATGCAAATGACGGTGGGTTCGCCATCACGTCACGTGTTTAATATTCCCAACAATGGGAGTATGGACTTGTCACCTTGGGCGTATGGGCGGAGTATTTCCGGCCCCTTCCGCCCGTTTGGACGGAGTGACAAGTTATGACACCTTTTGCGATTGCAGGCGTGCAGATGTACGTCAACGCGCTGGAGTCCAACGTCGATGGCATGATCCAACGGCTGGACATCCTGATGGCGCGTTTTCCCTGGACCCAGATGGTCCTGTTTTCCGAGCTGGCCCCCTTTGGCCCGCTTGACCGGTTTGCATTGCCCCCCGAGAATGAAACGCTCGAGGTGTTTCAGGCCGCTGCACGCAAGCACCGTGTCTGGCTGATCCCCGGCTCCATGTTCCTCAAGAACCCCGAGGACGGGCGCGTGTACAACACTGCCGTTGTGATCAACCCCGAGGGCGAGATCATCCGCCGCTACGCCAAGATGTTCCCGTTCCGGCCCTATGAATCCGGCATCGCGGCGGGCACCGAATTCTGTGTGTTCGACGTGCCGGAAGTCGGGCGTTTCGGCTTGTCGATCTGCTATGACATGTGGTTCCCCGAAACCACGCGCCAGTTGACCAGCCAAGGCGTCGAGGTTCTGCTGACACCGGTTCTGACCGGCACCACCGACCGTGACGCAGAGCTGGCGATTGCCCGCGCGACCGCGGCGCAGTTCCAGTGCTATGTCTTTGCAGTCAACGGTCTGGGCGCAGGTGGCGTCGGTAAATCGCTGGTCGTCGATCCGACATCGATGGTCCTGCACCAGTCCGCCGGTCAGGAAGACATGTTCCCGATCGAAGTCGATCTGTCGATGGTGCGTCGTCAGCGCGAAACCGGCATGAAGGGTCTGGGGCAGGTCCTTAAATCCTTCCGCGACCGGTCTACCGACTTTTCGATCTATGACCGTTCCAGCGGGACAGACGCCTATCTGAACACGCTTGGCCCGCTTGAGGTGCCCCATCAGGGGACCCGCGCCGGTCTGCACGTCGATGTGCCCGCGCAGCGGGTGCCGGACGCGCCCGTGTTCAAAGGGCATGAAACAACGACACCTGCGGTTCAGCCGGGCTTTGCCCCCGAACCGCTACCAAATCCAACGGCGGGGACTGCCAATATCACGGCCCCTGCCGAAACACCTGTGGCTCCGGCTGCAGCGACACCAAATCCACCCGTAAAGCCCGGTGATCTGCCGGGCAGCGGGCCGACATCTAGCGGCTAGGCTGAGGCGTTCAGGTCCGGCGCTTTTCAAAAGTGCCGGACACCGGGATGCAGCAGTCGACCGCCCAAAGCGGAGTACGATTGATGCATTCTATGAACGATTATTCGTCGGCAATTCAGCTGAGGTCCGACCGATGGAGCGCGCTGCGTGAAGCGGCGAGCGGCCTGACCCGCGCCACCACAGCCAAGGAAATCGAAGCCCTGCGCAGCAAATGCGCCGCGCTGTTTGACTCCCTGTCGCTGATCGAACCCTATTGGGCCTTTCCGGGCATGGCGGCGTTCGAACACCTGCAACGGATGCTGAATAACAACAGCTTTGACGACATGGCCTTTGCGGTGAACCGCATCACGCGGGCGCTGACAACAGGGGCCTATCGCCGTCGCACCATCCCGCTGGAACGCGACAGCATCGATCACGACGAGCATGACGACGAGGCGATGCTGTCCCCCGAGGCGCGGGCGCTGACCAAACCGTATTTCGAGGTGCTGATCGTCGATGATGTGAACGACCAGCAAGAGCGCTGGCTGAAATCCAACGTCAGCCGGATGCGCCGCCCCGAAGACCCGTTCCACTACGAAGCCGTGGTGGTCAAATCCATCGAAGACGCGCTGATCGCGGTGCTGTTCAACCATAATATCCAGGCCATCGTTGTGCGCCCGGGCCTGACGCTCAAGTCCAAGATGGACGAGACGATACTGGTACGCTACCTCGCCCGCGCTGGTGGGCAGGAGGAGATCGACAAGCTCCAGCCCGAGAACTACGGCCCCGAACTTTGCCGCATGATCGCCAAGGTTCGTCCCGAGCTGGACGCCTATCTGGTGACCGAACGGTCGGTCGAGGATATCGCGGGTCTGGATCTGGGGATCTGCCGTCGGGTCTTTTATAACCAAGAAGACTTTATGGAGCTGCATCTGAACATTTTGCGCGGGGTGCAGGCGCGGAACAAATCGCCCTTCTTCACGGCGCTTGTCGAATATTCCAAACAGCCCACGGGCGTTTTCCACGCGATGCCGATCAGCCGCGGCAAGTCGATCACGCGGTCGCATTGGATTCAGGACATGGGCGCGTTCTACGGGCCGAACATCTTTTTGGCCGAAACCTCTGCCACCTCTGGCGGGCTGGACAGCTTGCTTGAACCCCACGGGCCGATCAAGGAGGCGCAAGAGCTTGCCAGTCGCGCCTTCGGGTCCAAGCAGACGTTCTTTGCCACCAATGGCACTTCGACCTGCAACAAGATCGTGGTGCAGGCTCTGGTGCGCCCCGGTGACATCGTGCTGGTCGACCGCGATTGCCACAAATCCCACCACTACGGGATGGTGCTGGCGGGGGCGCAGGTGTGCTATCTTGATAGCTATCCGCTGAATGAATATTCGATGTACGGTGCCGTGCCCCTGCGCGAGATCAAGCATCAGCTTCTGGCGCTCAAGGCCGCGGGCAAGCTGGATCAGGTGCGCATGTTGCTGCTGACAAACTGTACCTTTGACGGGCTGGTCTATAACGTCGAACGGGTGATGGAGGAATGTCTGGCGATCAAGCCCGACCTCATTTTCCTGTGGGACGAGGCGTGGTTCGCTTTTGCCCGTTTCAACCCGACCTACCGCCAGCGTACGGGCATGAACGCAGCCAATACGCTGCGCGCGCGGTTCAAGTCGGACGACCACCGCATCGCCTATGAAAAGCAGCAGGCTGAACTGAAGGATGCCGACGACGAGACGCTGCTGAACACGCGTTTGATCCCTGCGCCGGATTCGCGGGTGCGGGTCTATACCACGCAATCGACCCATAAAACGCTGACCTCCCTGCGGCAGGGATCGATGATTCACGTGAATGATCAGGACTTTAAGGGCGAGGTCGAACAAAGCTTCCACGAAGCCTATATGACCCATACCTCAACCTCGCCGAACTACCAGATCATCGCCTCGCTTGATGTGGGGCGACGACAGGTAGAGCTTGAAGGCTTCGAATTCGTGCAGCGCCAGATCGAGGCCGCTTTGTCCATGCGTCGTGCGATTGCCGACCACCCGCTGCTGAGCAAATACTTCAAGGTGCTGACAGCGGGCGACATGATCCCCGAGGAATACCGCGAAAGCGGGGTGACCAGCTATTACCATCAGGAACAGGGCTGGACCGATATGTGGGACTGCTGGGAGAAAGACCAGTTCGTCCTCGATGCCAGCCGCGTGACGCTGCTGGTCGGTGGGACGGGCTGGGACGGTGACACGTTCAAGACCGATATCCTGATGGATAAATACGGCATCCAGATCAACAAGACCTCGCGCAACACGGTCTTGTTCATGACCAATATCGGCACCACGCGGTCCAGCGTCGCCTATCTGATCGAGGTGCTGGTCGAGATCGCGAAATCGCTGGATGACCGTCTGGATGACGCCAGCAAGATGGAGCGTCGGTCTTTCGACAACCGCGTCGCCAACCTGATGGAGAACTACCCGCCGCTGCCGGACTTCAGCCGCTTTCACGAGGCCTTCCGCAACGACGATGTCACCTCCGAAGGGGATATCCGCACGGCGTTCTTCCTCGCTTATGACGAGAAGAACACCGATTACCTAGAGTTGAACGGCACGCTGAAAGAGGCGATGGACGCCAACCAGACGGTCGTGTCCGCCAGCTTTATCATCCCCTATCCCCCCGGCTTTCCCATCCTCGTCCCCGGACAGGTGGTAAGCCAGGAAATCCTGTCGTTCATGCGGAATTTGGACGTCAGCGAAATCCACGGTTACCGCCCCGATCTGGGGCTGCGCGTCTTTACGGATGCGGCGCTGAAACGGGTGCGCAAGAAAAACCTGTCGTCTTCACCTGACTAAGATTAAGCAAAGGACCAAATATCATGACAACGACTGTTCTCAAGAATATCTCGGAAATTCGCCGGTTCTTTCACCGTAACGAAGACCCTGTTTACTTTATCTCGGCCACGAACTTTAACCTTCTTGGTCTCGATGAGTGGGTGAAAAACTTTAAGTATATCTGCTACATCGACTGCTACGGCGGCAAGCACCCCAATGTGTTCTGCCCCTCGGAACAGCCCCACGCTGAATTCCAGAGCATCGAAGACATCAACAACTATCTGTTGCAGCACAAAGAAGTCATCGATTTCGTCAAGCGGCGCGGTGGCAAGCCCAAGTTCGTGTTCCTGATGTTCGACGAGGAAACCGAACGCCTGTCGAAAGAACTGGGGGCGGATGTCTGGTTCCCCAAGGCCAAGCTGCGCCAAAAGATGGACAACAAGATCGAAACCGTGCGGATCGGCAACAAGGCCGGTGTGCCGTCGGTGCCGAATGTGCTGGCCGAGGTCAAGGATTACGAAGACCTCAAGAAGACCTGCGAGAAGGCCGGGATCGGTCACGATCTGGTGCTGCAATCCGCCTTTGGTGACAGTGGCCACACGACGTTCTTTATCAAGTCCGAAGCAGACTTCCGCCGTCATGAATCCGAGATCGTCGGCGAGGGCGAGATCAAGATCATGAAGCGGATCGACTGCCGCGGTTCCGCGATCGAGGCTTGTGCCACCAAAGAAGGGACGATCGTTGGCCCCTTGATGACGGAGCTGGTCGGTTTCAAGGATCTGACGCCCTATCGCGGGGGCTGGTGTGGCAATGAAATCCTGTCGACCGCCTTCCCGCCCAAGGTCCGCCAGAAAGCGCGCGAGCTGACCTATAAGTTCGGCGAACAGCTGCGCAAGGAAGGCTATCGCGGCTATTTCGAGCTCGACTTCCTGATCGACAAAAAGACCGGTGACATCTGGCTGGGCGAGCTGAACCCGCGCATCACGGGCGCGTCGTCGATGACGAACCACGCCGCCTTTGCCCATGCGGATGCGCCCTTGTTCCTGTTCCACCTGCTGGAATTCAGCAAGAAGAAGTTCAATCTGGATGTTGAAGAGCTGAACAACCGTTGGGCCGACCCCGAGATGATCGACGGCTGGAGCCAGATGGTGATCAAACATACCGAAGACAGCGTCGATATCTGCACCGAAGCGCCCGAAACAGGCATTTACAAGATGCTGGAAGATGGCCGCGTTGTGTTCGACCGTTTCGATTATCACCGTCGCGCCGTGGAGTCCGAGAACGAAGCGTTCTTCCTGCGCATCCTGCAACCGGGTGATTACCGCTATGAAGGGGCCGATATTGGCATCCTTGTGACCCGCGGTCGGTCGATGACGAAGTCTTTCCAGTTGAATGAGCGCGCGAAAAAGTGGATTCACGGGATCAAGCAATCGGTGAACGGTCGTCCTCTGCCCGTCGCAGAGGCGGGTCCGGCGATGTCTGATCCGGCGTTCAAAATCCTCTAAGCACCGAAAGGGCAGCACATGCTGTGGCGTGCCATTTCAGAAGAACTGCCCGGTCCCAAATGGGCCGGGCTTTTCGCCGAATACTGGCCTCACTACCGTAAATGGTGGCTGAAGGAGGGCGAGCCCGCGCGCCCGACCTATGCCGAATGTCGTCGTGCGCTCAAGGCGCATATGCCCGACCTCATCCCGCTGTACGAAGATCTATGTGATCAGGCGGGCGGGGGTGATCTGGCGGCAAGGTTCCTGAGCTTTTACTGCCCGCCGCCCTATCTGTCGGGATGTAGTCAGGCGGTCTGGGGCGGCAAGGAACCTGTCATGGTGCGCAATTATGACTATAACACCAACGCTTTCGACAGTCTGGTGCTGCACACCGGCTGGAAGGGGCGCCGCGTGATGGGCACCTCTGACGGGTTGTTCGGGCTGGTGGACGGGGTGAACGACGCGGGGCTGTCGATATCGCTCACCTTTGGGGGCCGTCGTGTGGTGGGGGTGGGCTTTGGCGTGCCGCTGATCCTGCGCTATGTGCTGCAAACCTGCGAGACTGCCGAGCAAGCGGGCGAAATTCTGGCACGTGTGCCGACCCACATGAGCTATAACGTCACCGTGCTGGACCGCAAACGCAAGTATCTGACGGCGCTGATGGCACCGGACCGGCCTGCGATCATCACCAAGGCAGCGGTGGCGACCAACCATCAGGAAAACGTCGAATGGATCAGCCATGCGCGCTTTACGGCGACGGTTGAACGCGAGAGATATCTGCTGCAACGGTTGCGGTTTCACCGTGATCCGGAAGAGAAATTCATCAACACGTTCCTGAAACCGCCGCTCTATTCGCACCAGTTCAACGCAGGCTTCGGCACGCTTTATACCGCTGTCTATCGCCCCCGCAAACGCGAGATGGAGCACCGCTGGCCCGGAACCGTCTGGCATCAGAAGCTGGACGCGTTCGAGGAAGGGTCGCGCAACGTCCTGATGCCGGGGGTTGTGGCGTAACTCTATCCCTGCACACGAAAAAAGGCGGGGCACATACCCCGCCTTTGTGTTTCGCTGTAGCCTGATTCAAGCGGCTTTGCGGTTGTGTTCACCTTCTTCGACTTCCTCGACGATCTTGGCGATAAACGCATCCAGATCTTCCGGGGAGCGGCTGGTGATAATGCCTTGGTCCACGACGA
Source organism: Sulfitobacter sp. G5_S2_6_S6 (assembly GCF_054968505.1). Classification (NCBI taxonomy): domain Bacteria; kingdom Pseudomonadati; phylum Pseudomonadota; class Alphaproteobacteria; order Rhodobacterales; family Roseobacteraceae; genus Sulfitobacter; species Sulfitobacter sp. G5_S2_6_S6. The sequence goes on along the minus strand of NZ_JBQKUI010000002.1, from coordinate 276,427 downwards.
CTTCGCTGTCCTCGTAATGCGCACCGGCGTTTTTCACATCCGTCGCGATCGAGGCGTAGGAGGTTGCGGCGCGGCCCTTGATGATGCCAGCTTCGATCAGCAGCCAAGGGGCGTGGCAGATCGCGGCAACGGTCTTGCCTGCGTCAGCAAAGCTTTTGATCAGCGATACGGCGTCCTTGTTGGCGCGCAGCAGGTCGGGGTTGATCTGACCGCCGGGCAGGACAATCGCGTCATAGTCATCAACAGTGACATCCGACAGGGCTTTATCGGCAGCAACTGTGTTGCCCCAGTCGTCCTTGTCCCAGCCCTTGATGTCTTTGCCATCAGGGGTGGCAACATGCACCGTGGCCCCTTTGGCTTTGAGGTCATTCAACGGGCGCTCCAGCTCGGATTGCTCGAAACCATTGGTGGATAGGATCAGAATTTTCGCGTCTGTGATCTGTGTCATTAGAAAGCTCCTTTCATGTTCGCTATCTTCACCGACACAACAAAGACATTGCGCGAATGTTCCAGCGCTGGAACCTGCATTGACGGGATTCCGCCGATGCCCAGAATGAACTTTTCGTGTCCAGAATTCGATACACACGGTTTGTGATCTCCTTTATACCGAGGGGATGAAAGACACCGTCGACCCTGCACCATCCGTCAATCTGGAGGAGATCATCGTCTGCCCCCAATGCGACGCCGTGTATCACCTCAAGGTGCCCAAGGTCGGCGAGAAGGCGGTTTGCGAACGGTGCCATACCGTGTTGATCGAACCGCGCAAAAAGGCGGGGCTGAAGATCATTGCCATCGCCATTGCCACCTTTGTTCTGATCCTTGGTGCGACGTTCTTTCCGTTTCTGGATATTGATGCGGCGGGCAACAAGAACTCTGTCTCTGTGATGGACGCGGCGCTGGCGTTTTCCAGCGGGCCGCTTTTGCTGCTGTCGCTGGCGACGGCTGCCTTGATCATGCTGGTGCCCTTGGCGCGGGTGATGCTGACGCTTTATGTGCTGGTGCCCATCGTGCTGGACCTGCCGCCCGCACGCCACGCAATGCAGGCGTTCCGCCTGTCGCAAGCGTTGCAACCGTGGTCGATGGCCGAGATTTTCGCGCTTGGCTGTGCCGTGGCGCTGGTGAAGATTGCCGATCTGGCGACTGTGGGGTTTGGGCCAGCTTTCTGGATGTTTTGTGGTTTGGTTGTTCTGATTGTGGCGCAGGACAAATTCATGTGTAAATGGTCGGTATGGAATTCGCTGGAAAATCCCAAAAAATCCTAAGCGCCCGCGAAATGGGGTTGGTGGCCTGCACACGGTGTACCCGTGCGTGGCCTATCGGCACGCCTGTCTGTCAACGCTGCGGCCACAAGATGCTGTCGCGCGACTTTGGCAGTATGCAGCGGGTCTGGGCGTTCTGGGTCGTGGGGCTGATGTGCTATATCCCCGCCAATATGTACCCGATGCTGAAAACGCGGACCCTGTTTCAGGTGGATGAAAGCACCATCGTCGGCGGTGCGGTCGAACTGGCGCATCACGGCTCTTACGGTATTGCCTTTATCATCCTGCTCGCGTCGGTCGCGATCCCGCTGGCCAAGTTCTGGGCAATCGCTTATCTGGCGGTCAGCGTTAAGACGCGTAATGCGGCGGCACATCGGTCGCGCCATGTGATGTATGAAATTGTCGAGTATATCGGCCGCTGGTCTATGATCGATATCTTTGTGGTTGCGATCCTTTCGTCGCTGGTGCAACTCAAAACCCTTGCGACCATTAACCCCGGCCCTGCGAGCATGTTTTTCGCCTTGTCGGTCATTTTTACCATGCTTTCTGCACAGGCCTTCGACTCCAGACTGATCTGGGACACGAATGCTTTCGATGGGGATCCCGATCAACATGTCTGACACGCCACCCGAGGTTAAGGTTAAATCCGCGCGCAAACTGTTCCTGAGCGGCGCGTCGATCGTCTGGATCATTCCGATCCTGGCGTTGGTTGCGGCTTTGGGCGTTGCGTTCAGCAGCTATAATTCCCGCGGTCCTGTGATTTTTGTCGAATTTGACAAAGGCGCCGGCATCAAGGCGGGCGAGACCGAATTGCGTTACCGTGACGTGACCGTTGGCCGGGTCGAGGAAGTCGGCTTTACCACCGGTCTGGGCAAGGTCGTCGCGTCGATCCGCGTGGACAAGAATGTGGCCCCCTTTATCGACGCCAGCGCGTCCTTCTGGATCGTCCAGCCCGAGGTTTCGGCGCAGGGGATCTCGGGGTTGGGTACGGTGCTCAGCGGCGTCTATATCGAGGGCAGCTGGAATGACGAAGTAGGCGATTTTGCCGAACGGTTCGTCGGGTCGGATTCGCCACCGTTGATCCGCGCCGGGCAATCCGGTCTGCAAATCGCCTTCCGCACCGTTGGCAACGGCACCCTGACCGATGATGCCCCGATCCTGTATCGCGGGATCGAGGTGGGCCGTCTGGGCAAGGCAGAGATCGCCCCACGCGGGAACTTTGCCATCGTAGAGGCGCTGATTTACGAAGAGCACCGCAACCTGATCAACAGCAGCACACGCTTCTGGGACAGCTCTGGTTTCAGCCTCTCCCTTGGGCCAGGTGGTGCCGAGATCGACTTTCAGTCCATTGCGACGCTTATCGGGGGCGGGGTGACGTTTGATACATTCGTTTCCGGCGGCGACCGCGTGCAAGACGGCACCGTATTCGACATTTTCCCAAGCAAGGAAGACGCCCGCAGCGCGGTTTTCAACGCCTCGGAAGTCGAGCCGCTGCTGATCAACGTGATCTTTGATGAAAACGTCTCCGGACTGGCCGTCGGCGCCCCTGTCGAGCTGAGCGGTCTGAACATCGGCGAGGTCGACTCCCTTGCCGGTATCGTGGATTACGACCAGTTTGGTGACAGCCGCGTGCGGTTGAACGTGACGCTGGCCATCCAGCCCGCGCGGCTTGGCCTGCCGGGGGATGTATCTGCCGAAAGCGCGCTGGCGTTCTTGCAGGACCGTGTTGTGAACGGTCTGCGCGCGCGGCTTGCCTCTGCCAGCCTGTTGACCGGTGGTTTGAAGGTTGAACTGGTGGTGGTCGAAGACGCGCCAAGCGGGCGTCTGGTGGCCGCGGGCGAAAACTTCCCTGTTATGCCCACGACCAAGAACGAAACATCAGATGCCGCTGCCACTGTCGAAGGTGTCTTTAGCCGCATCAACAACCTGCCCATCGAAGAGCTGTTGAACAGCGCCATCGGTCTGATGAATTCGCTACAGGCTTTTGTTGGCAGTGACGAGCTGCAACAGACCCCGCGCGATGTCCGCACGTTGATCAACGAGGTCACGGGGCTGGTATCGTCGGACTCGGTGCAGAATATCCCCGTATCGCTGAACGCCACGCTGCTGCGTGTCGAGACGCTGGTCGCGACACTCGAGGAAGAGCAGATGGCGAAACGTCTGCTGGATGCGGTTGACTCCGTCTCGGAAGCCGCCACATCCTTCAGCACCTCGACCGAGGGCGTGCCCGAACTGGTCGAAGAGATGCAGGCCGTCGCTGCCAAGGCAAGCGAGTTGGAACTGCAACAGCTGGTGGACGAGTTGACCGCGCTGACCCGCTCTGCCGATCAGGTGATTGGTACGCCGGACGCCGTGGCGCTGCCCGGATCGCTGAAAAACGCCTTGGACGAGCTGAACTATACGCTGCAGGAACTGCGCGAAGGCGGCGCGGTCGAGAACGTGAACCAGACGCTGGCATCAGCGCGTAACGCGGCGGATAATATCGCGGTGTCGGCACAAGACCTGCCACAGATCGTGAACCGTCTGTCGACCCTGTTCACGCAGGCAGAGCGTACAATTGAAGGGTACAACAAGGGTGATCAGATCAGCCGTACCGCACAAGAAACCATGCGTGATATCCAAAAAGCAGCCGATGCGCTTGCATCCTTGGCGCGCACCATTGAACGTAACCCCAATTCATTGTTGCTGGGACGGTAAAATATGAACGTTGTAAAAAGTATCGCAAGCCTTGGTCTCGTGGCCTTTCTTACCGCTTGTGGATCCGCAGATCGCTATGCCGTGGACATGCCCCCGGTCACAGAGCAGGTGAGCATCCGCTTCAACTCGGTCGAAGTGCGTGATGTATCGCTGCCCAGCTATGCGGCTGCCGATGAAATCCACGTGCGCAAATCGAACGGTACGTTGGTGAGCTCTTCCGACGAACTTTGGGCGGATTCGCCCGAACGGGCCGTCGCCTTGGAATTGAGCGAGAACCTGTCGCGCCTCACCAACCGTCGGATCGCATCCGAGCCTTGGCCATTCGAAGCCTACCCCGATGCCCGGCTTGAGCTGCGGTTCAGCGAATTGCTGGCCGCTGAAACAGGCCAGTTCCGCGCCTCGGGCCAGTATTTCGTCGCCGTATCCACCGGAGGAAGCGAACGATCGGGGTTGTTTGACCTGACCGTAGCTTTCGACCCCAAGGGGGGACCCGCCGCCATTGCAGCGGCACGCGGGCAACTGATCCTTGATTTGGCCAGCTACATCGCCAAGAATGGACTAAAGTGACGTAATTCCAGCGCGATTTCCCGATAGGGGACAATTTTACACGACTTTTGATTGAATTTTTTTCATAAGGATTTAGCAAGGCCGCCATCACCCTTTGGGCGCAATCGCATAACAGGCAGACCTTCTTCATCTCATGCCCGTTGACGCTACCTGCGATACCGCGGGCATCTTGCCTGATACATTACTTTTAGCCAGTTCTGGCCATGATCAACGGACCACATGCATATGATGAACCAAAGCCAATCGAACTTTTCCGGGCCCAGGGACGAAGATGACGACACCATCGATCTTGGCGCGCTGATTGGTACGTTGTGGCGCGGCAAACTGATTATCGCTGCTGTCACACTGATTTTCATGCTGCTGGCGGGGTACTATGCCTATGGCGTGGCTGTGCCGACCTATCGGTCCACCGCGGTTGTGGTTCTGGACACCAAAGAAGACAGCATCGTGGACCTGCAGGCTGTGGTTGGCGGGTTCTCCGGCGATAGCACCGAGGTCAATACAGAGGTTGAGGTACTGCGGTCCCGTGGGTTGGCGGGCAAAGTTGTCGACCGGCTGAACCTGATTGATGACCCAGAGTTTAACGGCGAACTGCGCGAACCATCCATGATCGGTGGCATGATCTCTGGCCTCAAGGGGATGCTGTCTTCGGGGGCACCCGAAGAAGAGTTGGACCCCGAGCTTCAGAAAGCCAAAACCCGCGATGCGGTTGTGCAGGCTTTGCTGAACAAGGTCTCGGTCTCTAATATCCGCCAAAGCCTTGTGTTCAACGTCACGGCTGAAACAGAATCTCCGGTTAAATCTGCCCAGATCGCGAATACGATTGTTGAACTGTACATCCTCAACCAGATCGAAGTGAAATTCGAGGCGACGGAAAAAGCGACTGAATGGCTAAGCAACCGTGTGTCCGAGCTTCAGATCGAGCTTGAGAATGCCGAGAAGAAAGTATCCGAATTTACGGCGCGCACCCAACTGGTTTCGATCGAGGGCCTGCAAGCGCTCGAGCGTCAGATAAAAGAACTCCGTGACCGCATTGATGGTGCCGCCTTGACCCGCGAGGCGCTTCAAACACGCCTTGCTGACCTAGAGGCCGCGCAAACGCCCGATGAAAAGCTCGACGCCGCGCAAGACGCCGCACTGACGCGTATCTTTAGCAACGGGCTGTCGTCGGAAACGAACCAGACGGCATTTGACCTCCGGTTTGATACGGTGATGACACGGGTTCGGGCTGATCTGGTGCGCAGCACGCAACAACTCGAAGCGCTGCGCAACTCGGAAGAAGAGCTTGGGGAGCAGTTGGCCTCGCAAGGGCAAGACCTGATTGAGCTGCAACAGCTGACCCGTGAATCCGAAGCAACGCGTCTGCTGTATGAATATTTCCTGACCCGCCTCAAAGAGACCTCTGCCCAAGAAGGCATCCAGAAGGCCGACAGCCGCATGCTGTCCAGCTCGGTCGTGCCAAATTCACCAAGCGCGCCGAAGAAATCGCAGATCATTGCGCTGGCGATGATCCTCGGGGCGATGGTCGGCTCGGGGCTCGTACTGCTACGCGAATTCAGAACTCGCACGTTCCGCACCGCGAACGAGCTTGAGCAACACACCGGCTATACCGTGATCGGGCAGATCCCGCTGATCCCTTCGCGTCACCGCAAGGACACTCTCAAGTATCTGTCGGACAAGCCAACGTCTGCCGCCGCCGAAGCGATCCGCAACCTGCGCACCTCGTTGATGCTGTCGAACCTCGATAAAAAGCCGCAGGTCATCGTATCGACCTCATCCATCCCGGGGGAGGGGAAGACCACCGTCTCGCTGTCGCTGGCGAAATTCCTGTCCGGTCTGGGCAAATCCGTCCTGCTGGTCGAAGGCGATATTCGCCGCCGCACGCTGAACGAATACTTCCCCGATATGCCGCGCAACGGTATCGCGTCTGTCCTGAACGGCGATGTGAAATTCGCCGATGCGATCCATACCCCAGACGGTTTTGGCGCGGATGTTCTGGGCGGCGAAAAGACCAATGTGAACGCGGCGGATATCTTCTCCTCCGATCGGTTCAAATCCTTCATCTCCGAGATGCGCGATCAGTATGACTTCATCATCATCGACACGCCGCCTGTGCTGGTTGTGCCGGATGCACGTATCATCTCGCAGAATGCCGATGCGATCCTGTTCTCTGTGAAATGGGACAGCACGAACAAAGGTCTGGTCGAGGAATCCATGCGCTTCTTCCACAACTCGAACCAGCGGATCACCGGTCTTGTGCTCAGCCAGATCGATGAGAAGGGCATGAAACGCTATGGCTATGGCGGCGAATACGGTGCCTATGGGGCCTACGGCAAGGGCTATTACGACAGCTAAGCAAGGCTTGGGCATGCCTCAAAACTGCCCAAATCTTTCCCCTCAAGGGTCATAACAGGGCCGCTCTGCTGGGCGATATTCATTGGGAAGTTATCCCAGTGAGGACCCCCAGATGGCACGTATGAAAGAGATCGCAACAGCTGCTGGCACGCTCGCCTGCGCTTTGGGCATCGGCTACGTGATGCAAAGTTCTGACGCTGCGACAGCCCGCTATGGCTCTGACGCCGCTGTGAAAGAGCAAGAGCTACGCCGGCTAAGCAACGAGAATGCCGTGCTCGAGGTCGAAGACATCGTCCTCACCTCGGCCGAGTTCAATGCAGCCCCGCTGGAGCCCACGGTGGAGCTGCCCGATTCTGCCCCCGTCATGTTGGCCGCTGCAAGCGCGGACGAACCGATCTCTCGCCCAGTTTCCGCCCCAATTGCGACGGAACCAGCGGCCACACAGACCTGCGATATCACCGCGAACGCGCGCCCCGTCGCGGCAGCTATGGTGAACCTGACACTGGCGGCACCCTGCATGCCAAACGAACGGATCACAGTGCATCACAGCGGTATGATCTTTACCCAAACCACATCTGACACCGGCGCGCTGGACATTACCGTTCCGGCGCTTGCGCAGGATGCGACCTTCGTCATTGCTTTCGGAAACGGCGAAGGCGCGATTGCGGATGCGAAGATTGATGATCTGGCCGAATTTGACCGCGTGGTTCTGCAATGGAAGGGCGACACGGGTTTCCAGATGCACGCCCGCGAATTCGGGTCCGACTATGATGGTTCGGGCCATGTCTGGGCTGGCAAGCCGCGCAGCGTTGCCTCCGCGATCACCGGTGAAGGCGGATTTATGACTGTGAACGGCGACCTCAGCGCGGCAGAGCCACTGGTGGCCGAGGTGTACACATTCCCCGCTGCGATGGAAAACGCCGATGCCCGCGTTGCGCTGACCGTGGAAGCCGAAGTGATCCAGGCGAACTGCGGCCAAGAGATAGAGGCGCAATCGATCGAACTGCTTGGCGATGCCACGCTTAGAACGCGCGACCTAAGCGTCGCAGTGCCGGATTGTGATGCGGTCGGCAGCTTTCTTGTGTTGAATAATCTGCTCCAAGACATGAAGGTTGCGGGACACTAACGCAACGCTTGGGGTCTTATGATCACGATTATACGTGCGGCGGTTCTCGCCGCACTTTTCTTATGTTCGGCGACGCTGTCCGCAGGGGCGCAGGATGTCGCGCTGTCCTCCCGTGATGGCAAGATTGAACTAAGCGGCACCTTGCTCGGCTTTGATGGCGAGTTCTACCGCGTCGAAACCGAGTATGGCGAGCTGACGGTCGATAGCACCGGCGTTCAATGCGAAGGGCCGGGCTGCCCCAATCTGGACCCTTTCGTCGCCGAGCTGCAGCTTTCGGGTTCGGCCACGATGGGTGAAGTGTTGATGCCTGCCTTGATCGACGGGTTTGCGCAGCGCAACGGCTATACCGCTGTGCGCGAGGATGAAGACGAACACCGCTTTACCTACCGGTTGATCGACGAAAAAAACGAACAAACCGTTGCACTGTTCATGTTTCGGGCAAGCAACAGTGACGAAGGCTTTGCCGATCTTCTGGCAGATGAGGCTGATATCGTGATGTCCCTGCGCGAAATGCGCCCTGAAGAGCGGGTCCGCGCGCGCGAGGCGGGGTTGGGTGATATGACGGGCCTGAACCGCAGTCGCGTGCTGTCGCTTGATGCTGTTGTGCCGGTGGTGTCGGCCTCGAACCCGGTCAAGCAGATCTCTCCGTTGATGCTGGCGCGGGCCTTTGCGGGGAAGGTGACCAACTGGCAGGCGCTTGGCGGGCCGGACGCACCCATTGATCTGCACCTGCCCGACACCAGCAGCGGGCTGGCACAAGCGATCAGTGATCAGGTGATGCGGCCCGCGACGCTGAAGTTCACCGACGATATCACCCGCCATGCCCGCCCTGCCGATCTGGCGGAAGCGGTGGCAAACGACAGTTTCGCGCTTGGCATCACCAGCTATGCCGAACAACGTGATACCGATGTGTTGACGCTCTCTGGCAGCTGCGGCTTTGCGCTCGATGCCTCGCGCCGCACCATCAAGACCGAAGATTACCCGCTGACCGCGCCGATGTTTCTGTACTTTCCGGCCCGCCGTCTGCCGCAGGTGGCGCGTGAGTTTCTGGCCTTTACCCGCAGCCCTGCGGCGCAGATCGTGATCCGGCGCGCGGGGTTTGTGGATCAGACGCCCGAGGAGATCCCCGTCGAGGATCAGGGCAACCGATTTACAAACGCGATTGCTGTCGCGGGGCCCGAAATCACGCTTGAGGAACTACAGCGGATGAATGCGGCATTGAAGCCCATGGCGCGGCTGTCGACCTCTTTCCGGTTCGAGGCGGGATCGGTGCGTCTGGATGCACAATCGCGGTCAAACGTGCAGCAACTCGCCCGCGCGCTCGAGGTGGGGCAGTACGACGCGCGCCGTTTGTTGTTCGTGGGGTTCAGTGACGGGCAGGGCGCGTCTTTCGCCAACCGTGACATCGCGCTGCGTCGGGCAGAAGCCGTGCGGCAAGCGGTGATCACCGCGGCGGTGACCGCCAATCTGGAACGTGTGACGCTGGATCTGGACGCCTTTGGCGAGGCGATGCCAATGGCCTGTGATGATACCGCATGGGGGCGTCAGGCCAACCGGCGGGTAGAGGTCTGGGTGCGCTAAACCCTAGCGAAACTGGGGCGGGGCGTATTTCAGCAGCACCGGCACGACCAGTTCTTCCTCGTCGATCAGATGGCGGTTCAGCATGGGTTTGAACGCATCCAGCCGCTGTTTCATGGCCGCGGTACTGTCCAGGAAACCTGCCGCGTCCCCCTCATGGCGCAGGACGGTATTTGCCGTCTCGGCCAGATCGTTCAAAATACCATCAAGACTGTGGTGGTCGCGATCCAAAATATCGAACCCCTGCGCCGCACCTCGGTCAAGCTGCGCCATCACCGGAAAATACTGGGCATCCTCGATATGGTGATGACCGTGCAGCTCGTTGATCAACATCCCGCCGAAACGCGACAGTTTGCGTTTGTAGGTCTCGGGCGGCTCGACGCGGTCCATCGCCAGTTGCGCGTCCCCCTCCATCTGGTCCAGCAGACGGCGGAACATCATATGACGATCCAACCAGAACGCGATCAGGCGGGAGTAATTCGGGTTCTCCTCCCAACCGTCGCGCGGGAAGGCTTTGATCAACGCACGCAGCGGATCGGGCAGGCCATCGCGCTGCATCAGGGAAAGCGGGTCGGGGGGCGGCGTATTGGACATAGGCCAAAGCTAGTGCCGGGGGGTGATCCGGTAAACTGCGCAAATTCGAACACGACAGTTGCGCTTATAAGTACCCTTCGCTGCGAAAACTAAGCTCGCGTGATTTGCCGATGATCAGATGGTCGTGCAGGGTCAGCCCAAGGGCGCTGCAGGCTGCGAAAATCTGCTGCGTCATGTCGATGTCGGCTTGCGATGGGGTCGGGTCGCCCGAGGGGTGGTTATGCACCAGAATAAGCGCGCTGGCGTTCAGTTCAAGCGCGCGTTTGGCGACTTCTCGCGGGTAGACGGGGACGTGATCGACAGTGCCCTTGCCCTGTTCCTCATCGCCGATGACGACGTTCTTGCGGTCCAAATAAATGACGCGGAACTGTTCGGTTTCGCGGTGCGCCATCGTAGTGTGGCAATAGTCAAGCAGAGCGTCCCAGCCTGAGAGCACATGCTGCCGCATCACCCGTGAGCGGGCCATACGGTGGGCTGCGGCTTCAATCACCTTAAGCTCGACAATCACCGCGTCGCCCACGCCCGAGATATCCCTAAGCCGTGGTTCAGGCGCGGTGATCACGCGGTTGAAGTCACCGAACCTGTCCATCAGCGCGCGGGCCAGCGGTTTGACATCACGGCGTGGGATGGCGCGGAAGAGCACCAGTTCAAGCAGTTCATAGTCCGGGATTGCGGCGGCACCGCCCTGCATAAAGCGTGCGCGCAAACGTTGTCGGTGATCCGCTATATACGAAGGCTGTTTGCCCGATGCGGGCGGTGCGGGCACCGCTTCGTCCCCCAGAAAAGGCAGGCGCGGGTCAGAAAAGTGAGCGTTGTTGCGTCCCATTGGCCCAGCTTGCGGCCAAAGAGGTTATCATTCCGTTAACGCGGGCAGGGGCGGAAACAAAAAGGGCGGAGCCTGCGGCCCCGCCCGATGTTTTGTATGCTCAGGTCTTACCCTTTCATCGAATCCCAGAAGGATTTCACCGACGAAAAGAAGCTGCTGCTTTCAGGATTGTTGTTGGAGGATTCCGTTTCGAACTCCTGCAACAATTCCTTTTGGCGGCTGGTCAGGTTCACCGGCGTCTCGACTGCCAGTTCGATGATCATATCGCCTGTACCACCCCCACGCAGCGGGGGCATACCCTTGCCGCGCAGACGCATCTGGCGACCGGACTGGCTGCCCGCCGGGATTTGCACGCGGCCACGACCACCGTCGATCGTTGGCACCTCGATGCTGCCCCCAAGGGCGGCGGTGCTCATCGAAACGGGAACGCGGCAGAACAGGTTTGGCCCGTCGCGTTCGAACAGCTTGTGGTCCTGCACCTCGATAAAGATGTACAGATCACCCGACGGCCCGCCGCGCATGCCTGCTTCGCCTTCGCCGGCCAGACGGATACGTGTGCCGGTTTCAACGCCCGCAGGGATGTTCACCGACAGCGCACGGTCTTTTTCAACACGCCCGGCACCGCGGCAGGATTTACAGGGGTTCTTGACGATCTGGCCCATGCCCGAACAGGTCGGACAGGTGCGTTCGACCGTGAAAAAGCCCTGCTGAGCACGGACCTTGCCCATACCGGAACAGGTGGGGCAGGTGGTCGGCTCTGCGCCGCCTTCTGACCCGGAACCGTTACAGGAATCGCAGGCCACAGAGGTGGGCACGTTGATCGACTTCTGCATGCCCCGATACGCATCTTCGAGCGTAATCCCGAGGTTATAACGCAGATCGGCACCGCGTGCGGCACGGCGTCCGCCGCCGCCCCGCTGGCCACCCATGAAGTCGCCGAACAGGTCGTCAAACACGTCAGAGAACGCCGAAGAGAAGTCGCCCTGACCGCCGCCGCCAAAGCCGCCGCCACGATGGCCACCGCCACCGCCCATACCCCCTTCAAAGGCCGCATGACCATACCGGTCATAGGCGGCTTTCTTTTCGGGATCTTTCAGGACTTCGTAAGCTTCGTTCGCTTCTTTGAACTGGGCTTCGGCATTGGGGTTGTCGGCATTGCGATCGGGGTGCAATTCCTTGGCTTTGGTGCGGTAGCCCTTTTTGATCTCGTCGGCAGAGGCACCTTTAGCGACGCCGAGCGTCTCGTAGTAATCACGTTTGGCCATGAATTAGCTCCTACGCTGGAACGTGACGGGCCGGCCCGGCAAGCGGACCGGCCCCTTCAGTGGTTCCGTGGGCGTGCTTACGCGCGCTTGTTATCGTCCAGATCTTCGAAATCGGCATCGACGATATCGTCGTCACCTTCGGGTGCATCCGCAGCCGGGGCAACGTCTTCGTTTTCGTCCTGAGCCGCCTTGTAGATGGCTTCGCCCAGTTTCATCGCTGCTTCGGTAACGTTCTGGATACCGTTGTTGATCTTATCAACATTGTCAGTTGCCAGTTCGTCGTTCAGTGCAGCAATGGCCAGTTCGATCGCTTCGACGGTGGTCGGGTCAACCTTGTCAGAATGCTCTTCCAGCGACTTCTCGGTCGAGTGGATCAGCGATTCCGCCTGGTTTTTCGCCTCGATCAATGCGCGGCGCTCTTTGTCGGCGTCGGCATTTTCTTCGGCGTCTTTCACCATCTTTTCGATATCCGCATCGGACAGACCGCCGGATGCTTGGATCGTGATCTTCTGCTCTTTGCCTGTGCCTTTATCCAGCGCGCCTACGGCAACGATACCGTTTGCGTCGATGTCAAAGGTCACTTCGATCTGGGGCATACCGCGGGGTGCGGGTGGGATGCTTTCCAGATTGAACGCGCCAAGGATCTTGTTGTCCGCAGCCATTTCACGCTCCCCTTGGAAGACGCGGATGGTCACGGCGCTTTGGTTATCCTCAGCGGTCGAGAAGACCTGCGACTTCTTCGTCGGGATCGTGGTGTTGCGGTCGATCAGACGGGTGAACACGCCACCCAGCGTTTCGATACCAAGGCTCAGCGGTGTCACGTCCAGCAGAACAACGTCTTTGACGTCGCCTTGCAGAACACCGGCCTGAATGGCCGCACCCAGGGCAACAACCTCGTCAGGGTTCACACCCTTATGGGGCTCTTTGCCGAAGAACTTGGTCACTTCCTCGATGACGCGCGGCATACGGGTCATACCGCCGACCAGAACGACTTCGTCGATCTCGGATGCGGAAACACCGGCATCTTTCAACGCGGCTGCGCAGGGCTTCATCGACGCTTTGATCAGGTCACCAACCAATTGCTCCAGTTTGGAGCGGGTCAGCTTCATCACCATGTGCAGTGGCGAGCCATCTTTGCCCATCGAGATGAACGGCTGGTTGATCTCTGTCTGGCTTGCGCTGGACAGTTCGATCTTGGCCTTCTCTGCCGCTTCTTTCAGACGCTGCAGCGCCATCTTGTCTTGGGTCAGGTCGACGCCGTTGGTCTTTTTGAATTCATCCGCAAGGTAGTTCACGATGCGCATGTCGAAGTCTTCACCACCCAGGAACGTGTCACCGTTGGTGGATTTCACTTCGAACAGGCCATCGTCGATTTCAAGGATGGTCACGTCGAATGTACCGCCGCCAAGGTCATAGACCGCGATGGTTTGCGTGTCTTTCTTGTCCAGACCATAGGCCAGGGCCGCCGCTGTCGGTTCGTTGATGATCCGCAGCACTTCCAGACCGGCAATCTTGCCCGCGTCTTTGGTCGCCTGACGCTGAGCGTCGTTAAAGTAGGCAGGCACAGTGATCACGGCCTGGGTGACTTCCTCGCCCAGATAGGATTCCGCTGTTTCCTTCATTTTGCCAAGGATGAACGCAGAGATTTGCGAGGGGGAGTATTTCTCGCCCTTGGCTTGTACCCATGCGTCACCGTTCCCACCGTCCATGACGGTGAAGGGCAGGTTCTTTTTGTCCTTGGCCAGATCCGCGTCGTCATTGCGACGGCCGATCAGGCGTTTCACGCCGAAAATTGTGTTGTCGGGGTTGGTAACCGCTTGCCGTTTGGCAGGCTGTCCAACCAGACGTTCGTCGTCTGTGAACGCAACGATGGAGGGCGTGGTGCGCGCGCCTTCGGCGTTTTCGATAACGCGAGGCTGGCTGCCGTCCATGATGGCGATACAGCTGTTTGTCGTTCCTAGGTCGATACCAATAACTTTGGCCATGTTTGATCCCTCTTTTACTCAAGGCGATGACACGAAGCGCAGGCCCGTTGTGGCACCTTTGCCCCGATCTTTTTCACCAAAGGCCGGATGCCTTTAGCGGTTCTCGGCGTATATAAGGAGCAGATATGGACCCTGCAACCGTTGCATGAGAAAGGAGAGGCGGATTCTGCGTGGATTTTTCGCGAAAGCAGGCAAGAAGGGCGTTTAGATGACGATATTGCGGTTACGCGGCTTCGAAATTCACAAATCTTACCTTACGTTGTCGGCGCAGCGCGGGCTGCTGGATGCCGTGCGCGGCGTTGTCAAACAGGTGCCGTTCTTCCGACCGGTCATGCCAAGCGGGCAGCAGATGTCGGTGCGTATGACCTCCGCGGGGGACTACGGCTGGCTGTCCGATACGCAGGGCTATCGCTATGCGCCAACCCACCCCAACGGCACCCCGTGGCCTGCGATCCCGCCCGAGGTGTTGGCGATCTGGAATGACCTGACGGGGTTGGAACGGCAGCCGGAGTCCTGCCTCATCAACTATTACGCGTCAGACGCGAAGATGGGCCTGCATCAGGACAAGAACGAGACGGATTTCCGCTGGCCGGTCGTGTCCATCTCGCTTGGCGACGAAGGAATGTTGCGCGTCGGCGGTCAGAAGCGCGGTGGCAAAACCGACAGCCTTTGGCTGCAATCGGGCGATGTCGTCGTCATGGGCGGCGAGGCACGGCTGAACTATCACGGGATCGACCGCATTCGTGCGGGGTCTTCGACGCTGTTGCCCAAGGGCGGGCGGATCAACATCACGCTGCGGGTCGTGACCTGAGCCTAGCGTCGCGCGCTCCAGCTCGCGGAGGCATGTTTACGGGTGTAGAATTCACCCATCAGCCCGATCACCATCAGGACCACACCGACCCAAACCGCATATTCCCAGTTACTGTAGCGCGGGTTGTAGTTGATAAACGCATATCCGCGCGCCTGGTCGATGACGTGGAACAAGGGGTTCCAGTCAAACATGGCCAGCATGAAGGACGGCAGCGAATTGGCCAGAAACATCTTGCCCG
Source organism: Sulfitobacter sp. G5_S2_6_S6 (assembly GCF_054968505.1). Classification (NCBI taxonomy): domain Bacteria; kingdom Pseudomonadati; phylum Pseudomonadota; class Alphaproteobacteria; order Rhodobacterales; family Roseobacteraceae; genus Sulfitobacter; species Sulfitobacter sp. G5_S2_6_S6. The sequence continues at coordinate 261,126 of NZ_JBQKUI010000002.1, read as the reverse complement.
AGGCGATCATATTCGCCCGCTGGTAAATCGTCGTGAAGATCTGTGTAAAGGCCGGTGCCCAGGGTTTGATGGCCAGCAGCACCATTCCCACGGCCACGCCCGTAAACCACGCGATCATCAGCATGAACATCACGCCCGACGGGTCGTAGATCACCACCGGATTGAAGGCGAGGTGATAGACCGACATGATCAGGATCAGCGATAGCATCTGAATATACAGCGCGCCCAAGGCCGCCGCAGCCAGTGCGATCATCGTGGTCATCGGCGCGTGTTTCATCATCGCGCTCGCCGGTCCCTCGGCAGCGGCGACGGCGGCAACCGTTTTGGTGTGCACCATGAACAGAAAGATGCCGGTCATGATGTAGATCACGAAATCGCCCCGAATGGCCGCCCCGCGCATCCCCAGAACCGAGAACATGACATAGAACACGCCAACAAAGATCACCGCTTGCAGGATGTTGATCCCGATGGCGGCAAAGGCATTGTTGTGCTGCTTGCGCACAGAGCGCACGACGGAGTGGTAGACGAGTTCGAAGAAGTTAACGGCCGAGCGGAAATTGCCCGTGTTGGTGCGCCTTGGTTGAAACATCGTAAAGCCTCTTTGTGACGTACCCTCGCACGGAATTCTTGCTGTTCCGTCAAGGCGCAATCATAAGGGGTTTGCGCAAAGTAATCAACGAAACTGAAAAGGCCGCGACATTATGGATTATGAGCAACTGGTAACGGTGATGCGCCGTTTGTCGATCGAAGCAGGCGACAAGATCATGGAGATTTACGGCGCGGATGATTTCGAGGTCAAAACCAAATCCGACGAAAGCCCCGTGACCATTGCCGACGAAGCGGCGGACAAGATCATCTCGGACGGGCTGCGCGCGGCGTTCCCTGATGTGATGCTTGTCACGGAAGAGCAGTCGGCCACCCATTCGGCGTCGGGCGATACATTCCTGATCGTGGACCCGCTGGACGGCACGAAAGAGTTCATCAACCGTCGGGGTGATTTCACCGTGAACATCGCGCTGGTCGAAGGCGGCGTGCCGACACGCGGTGTGGTCTATGCCCCCGCCCGTTCGCGCATGTTCTTCACGCTGGCCGATGGCAGCGCGGTCGAGGAAACCGGCGATTTCCCAAAAGACAGCATGGGCCCTGTGCAGCCGATATCAGTCTCTACGCCGGATAATGCCGCGCTGATGGTCGTCGCGTCCAAGTCGCACCGCGATCAGGCGACCGATGACTACATCGCGAAATACAATGTGCGCGACATGAAAAGCGCGGGCTCGTCGCTGAAGTTCTGCCTGATCGCCACGGGCGAGGCGGATCTGTACCCTCGGGTCGGGCGCACGATGGAATGGGACACGGCTGCAGGCCACGCGGTTCTGACCGGCGCTGGTGGGGCCGTTGTGCGCTTTGACGACCTGACCCCGCTGACCTACGGCAAAGCCGATTTCGCCAACCCCTTCTTTATCGCCCATGCACCGGGCGTTGATCTGAAAGCCTCCTGATGTCGGTTCTTATTGTCATTCCCGCCCGCTATGCCTCCACCCGCTATCCGGCGAAACCGCTGGCGCTGTTGACAGGGGCGAGCGGTACGGCACGCAGCCTGATCGAACGCAGCTGGCGTGCTGCCTGCGAGGTTCAGGGCGTCGACAAGGTCGTTGTGGCCACCGATGATGATCGCATCAAGGACGCCGCCGAAGCCTTCGGGGCCGAGGTGGTGATGACCTCGGTCGACTGTGCCAACGGGACAGAGCGTTGCGCCGAAGCCCATGCGGTTCTGGGCGGTGGCTATGACATCGTGGTGAACCTGCAAGGCGACGCGCCGCTGACACCGCACTGGTTTGTCGAAAGCCTTGTGCAGGGTCTGCAAGGCGACCCTGATGCCGGGATCGCGACGCCGGTATTGCGCTGCGATGGCGCGGCGTTGAACGGGCTACTGGCCGACCGCAAAGCAGGTCGGGTGGGTGGCACCACCGCCGTTTTCGCAGCGGATCATGCGGCGATGTATTTCTCAAAGGAAGTCGTGCCGTTCACGTCGAAAACCTATGAGGATACCGATGCCACGCCGGTGTTTCACCACGTGGGCGTCTATGCCTATCGCCCCGACGCGCTGGCGGCCTATCCGTCATGGACGGTCGGCCCGCTTGAACAGCTTGAGGGGTTGGAGCAGCTGCGCTTCATGGAAAACAGCCACAAGGTGCTCTGCGTCGAGGTCGAGGCCAAGGGCCGCCAGTTCTGGGAGCTGAACAACCCCGAAGATGTGCCAAAGATCGAAGCGATGATGGCCGAGATGGGGTTGGCGTAACCGCACCGCCCCACCGCCATCACCAATATTGCGGTGGGGCGTGCAACCTGTAATGAATAAAGCCACAGCGATCCGACGTTTTGATTTATTTAACGAAAACGGCGGATAAGGCGCAAAGATGTGCAAGCTGCGGCATAAAGGAGCTTTTGACCGCAAAATCAGCAAGAAGCCGCCATATTTTAGGCGCTGCCCATATTTAGGGCTGGCAGCATGGTGGTTTGCAATTCAATGAGCGCTAACTCGGTTATCCGCACGTAAATGTATAAAGGCGACGATTTCACATGGCTAAGAAAGTAACAAAAGCGATTTTTCCGGTGGCAGGTTTGGGAACGCGGTTTTTGCCCGCGACGAAATCTGTCCCCAAAGAGATCATGACCTTGGTCGATCGCCCGCTGGTGCAATACGCCATCGACGAGGCCCGCGCGGCGGGCATCAAGGAATTCATCTTTGTTACCTCCCGCGGCAAGGGCGCGCTGGAAGATTACTTTGACCATTCTCCCGTGCTGGAACAGGAACTGCGCTCCAAGGGCAAGACAGAGCTGATGGAGATCCTGAAAAGCACCAATATGGACAGCGGTGCCATCGCCTATATCCGCCAACACAAAGCGCTTGGTCTGGGCCACGCGGTATGGTGCGCCCGTCGTCTGATCGGCAATGAACCCTTTGCGGTGATGCTGCCCGATGACGTGATCGCTGCCGACAAACCTTGCCTGCAGCAGATGATCGAAGCCTATAACGAGACCGGCGGCAACATGGTTGCGGCGATGGAAGTGAACCCTGAAAAATCCTCCTCCTACGGGATGCTGGACATCGACGAGGGTCAAACCGATGGTGAACTGGTCAAGGTGAAGGGCATGGTCGAAAAGCCCAAAGCTGAAGACGCGCCGTCGAACCTTGCCGTAATCGGCCGCTATATCCTGTCGCCAAACGTGCTGAAAAACCTGAACCAACTGAAGTCCGGCTCGGGCGGGGAAATCCAGCTGACCGACGCCATCGCAGCAGAGCTGACGCAAGGCAATGATGTCTATGGCTACCGCTTCAAGGGCCAGCGTTTCGACTGCGGCTCCAAATCCGGTTTCCTGCAGGCGACCGTGTCCTTCGGGCTGGCGCGTGAAGAGCTGCGCGATGATCTGCGTGCGTATCTGCAAGACATCATGCAGGGTGAAACCGCAGCGCAATAAGCGCTGGACGATAGGGACGGGCGTATGGCGAATATCTTGGTCACCGGCGGTGCGGGCTATATCGGGTCGCACGCGTGCAAGGCACTGGCCGCCGCAGGGCATACCCCCGTCACCTTCGATAATCTGGTCACCGGCTGGCGTGACGCAGTAAAATTCGGCCCGTTCGTGCAGGGCGACCTGCTGAACCGCGCCGAGATTGACGCCGCGTTTGAACAATACCAGCCGGTCGCTGTCATGCATTTTGCCGCGCTTAGCCAAGTGGGCGATAGCATGAAACAGCCCGGCACCTATTGGCGCAACAACGTCGAAGGGTCGCTGAATCTGATCGAGGCGACGGTCGCCGCAGGCTGCAAACACTTCGTCTTTTCGTCCACCTGTGCGACCTATGGCGATCAGGACAATGTCGTGCTGGATGAAAATAGCGCGCAGCACCCGATCAACGCTTACGGGGCCTCCAAACGCGCGATCGAAGATATCCTGCGCGACTTCGAGGCGGCTTATGGCCTGCAAAGTGTGATCTTCCGCTATTTCAACGTGGCCGGTGCCGACCCCGAAGGGGAGGTCGGCGAATTCCACCAGCCCGAGACACATTTGATCCCGCTGATGCTGGACGCCATCGACGGTAAACGGGATGCGCTGACAATCTTTGGCACCGATTACGACACGCCCGATGGCACCTGCATTCGTGATTATGTGCATGTCTGCGATCTGGTGGATGCCCATGTTCTGGGGCTGAACTGGCTGCGAGAGGATAAGGGCAGTCGCGTGTTCAATCTGGGCACCGGCACCGGGTTTTCCGTGCGCGAGGTTGTGGAACACAGCCGCGAGGTTACCAACCGCGCCGTGCCCATGACCGAAGGCGACCGGCGGCCGGGCGATTGCACCAAGCTGGTCTCGGGCTCCGTCCGCGCCGAGACAGAGCTGGGCTGGCGGCCCACACGGTCGACCCTGCAGCAGATGATCACCGACGCGTGGAGATGGCACCAGACCGGCCACTATAGCGCATGACCGACAGCGCCGCTGTTCCCGCGTCGCGAGGGGCCCGGCTATGGGGTGCCTATCGGATGCGGTTGAAACGGCGGCGGCTGCTGTGGCGTGCGTTGCGGTCGCGGCATCAGTTGAAAGCGCCAACGCGGCCCGCCATTCCGCGCGACGGCGTGCTCGCCTTTGTCGTGCTGCGCAACGAGTCCGCGCGGCTTCCGTATTTTCTGGATCACTACCGCGATCTTGGCGTTGCGCATTTTCTGATGATCGACAATGGCAGTGACGATGGCAGTACCGAAATGCTGGCGGCACAGCCCGATGTGACCCTGTGGCAAACCTCTGCCAGCTATCGCGCGTCGCGGTTCGGGCTGGACTGGCTGAACTGGCTGCTGTGGCGGCATGGGCACGGGCGCTGGTGTCTGACCGTCGATGCGGACGAGCTGCTGGTCTATGACCAGATGGAGACGCGGAAACTGCCCGCATTGACCGATCAACTTGAGCGTAAAGCGCGCAAAGGGTTCGGCACGCTGATGCTGGATATGTTCCCGAAGGGCCCATTGGGCGCGCAGCTCTATGCCCCCGGCCAAGACCCTGCGCAGGTGCTGGATTGGTTCGACCCCGCCCCCTATCGGGCGCTACGTCAGTGGCCGATGAACAATCTCTGGGTGCAGGGTGGTGCCCGCGAACGGGTTTTCTTTGCCGATCGTCCCACGCAGTCACCGACGTTGAACAAGATACCGCTGATCCGCTGGCATCGGCGCTATGTCTATGTGAATTCGACCCACTCCCTCCTGCCGCCCGCGCTGAATGACATCTACGATGGGCCGGGGGGGAAGACGGCCTCGGGGGTGTTGCTGCACAGTAAGTTCCTGCCAGAGATCATTGCGAAGTCCCGTCAGGAAAAGGCACGGGGGCAGCATTTTCACAACCCAGCACAGTTTGATGGTTACTATGACCAGATCGCCGACGCCCCTGATCTGTGGCACGCAGATGCGCGGCGCTATACCGGGCCGGCGGATCTGGAAGACTGCGACCTGATGCGCAGCCCCTGGGCCTGATATTCCCCGGCCTGACCGTCATTCCGGCAACGCGTAACTGTTTCAAAGTACGTTGTTTATGAACACGGCCCATGACATATTGGCTTGGAACCTGATGGAATGAAGGCCCTAGGCTGGCGGGGCATTCCGCGCAGGGTATGGAGAACACGTGAGCCTTTGGGATTCTTACAAGATGCGCGTGCGGCGCAAGCGGCGGTTGATCCGGGCGCTGCGCAAGTCGTCCGAGCTGACACATGTTCAGGACAACACCAGCGCCATCCGTCCCGATGATGTCTTGCTTGTCTGCACCATGCGGAACGAGAAAATCCGGCTCCCGTATTTCCTGGAGTATTATCGAGAGCTGGGGATCAACCACTTTCTCTTTGTCGATAACGGGTCCGACGACGGCAGTGCCGATTACCTGCGCGGGATGAAGGATGTCTCTGTCTGGCATACGGATGCCAGCTATCGGCGGTCGGGGTTCGGTGTCGACTGGATGAACTACCTCAAGCGCAAATACGCGCACGGGCATTGGGTGCTGGTGGTCGATCCGGATGAATTCTTTGTCTATCCGTTTTGCGATACGCGGCCGGTTCAGGCGCTGACCGACTGGCTGGACAACTGCGAGATCCGCAGCTTTGGCGCGATGCTGCTGGATGTCTACCCCAAGGGACGGCTGGGGGATGAACCCTATCAAGAGGGGCAGAACCCGATGGAGATCGCATCGTGGTTCGACAGCGGCAACTACGCGATCTCGCGCAATGCCAAATATGGAAACCTGTGGATACAGGGCGGGCCGCGTGCGCGGGTATTTTTCAAACACAAGCCCGCCAAGGCCCCCGCGCTGAACAAGGTGCCCTTGGTCAAATGGGACCGGCGCTATGCCTATGTCAGTTCCACCCATATGCTGCTGCCGCGCGGGTTGAACCGTGTCTATGACGAATGGGGCGGAGAGAAAGCATCAGGCGTGCTGCTTCATGCCAAATTCCTGGATACCTTTAGCGCCAAGGCGGCAGAGGAACTTGTGCGCGGCCAGCACTATGCCAAATCCATCGAATACAAGACCTATGCCAACAACCCCGACCAGAACCCGCAGCTGTGGGGCAAGTGGTCCGAGAAATATATCAACTGGCGCCAGCTCGAGATTCTGGGGCTCATGTCCAAGGGGAACTGGGCATGAGCGTCGGGATTGTCATGCTGGTCCACACCGCCCTTGGCCGCGCCGAACAGGTCGCGCGGCATTGGGCGGCGGCGGGTTGTCCGGTGGTGATCCACGTCGATAAATCGGTGCCACGCCAGACCCATGATGCTTTTGTGCAGGCGCTCGCGGATGTGCCCGCGCTGGTGTTCAGCAAAAGATACCGTTGCGAATGGGGGACATGGGGGCTGGTGGCCGCCTCGCAAACCGCGTCCGAGATGATGCTGAACCGCTTTCCGGATGTGCGCCATGTATATCTGGCATCGGGGTCATGCCTGCCGCTGCGTCCGGTGAAAGAGCTGATCGACTATCTTGCCGCCCGCCCGCGCACCGATTTTATCGAAAGCGCCACTACAGCCGATGTGCCCTGGACCGTTGGCGGGCTGGACGAAGAACGTTTTACCATGCGTTTTCCCTTCTCGTGGAAACGGCGGCGCTATCTGTTCGACAGGGCGGTGGCGGTACAGCGCTTTATCGGGCTCAAGCGGCGTATCCCCAAGGGGGTCGTGCCGCATATGGGGTCGCAATGGTGGTGCCTGACGCGGCAAACCCTGTCGGCGATCCTGCAAGACCCGAAACGCGCCGCCTACGACGCCTATTTCCGCCACGTCTGGATACCGGATGAAAGCTACTTCCAGACGCTCGCGCGGCTGTATTCGACCCAGATCGAAAGCCGGTCGCTGACGCTGTCCAAGTTCGATTTTCAGGGCAAGCCGCATATCTTTTACGACGATCACCTCCAGCTTTTGCGGCGGTCCGATTGCTTTGTCGCGCGCAAGATATGGCCCAAAGCGGACAGGCTCTACGAGGCGTTCCTCACCGATGAGGCGGGTGCCATGAAGCGGACAGAGCCAAACCCCGGCAAGATTGACCGTGTCTTTGCCAAAGCGGTTGAACGGCGCACGCGGGGGCGGGCGGGGCTCTATATGCAAAGCCGCTTCCCCAACGAAGATTGGGAAAACGGCGTCACTGCCGCGCCCTATTCCGTGTTTCAGGGCTTTGTCGAGCTGTTCGAGAACTTTGAACCCTGGCTCACCAAATCCACCGGCGCGCGGGTGCATGGCCATCTGTTCGCACCGGATCGCGTGCATTTTGCCGATGGGCAGAACTCGATCAACGGGGCGCTGAGTAATAGCGCCAAGATACGCGACTATGACCCCAAGGCGTTTCTGACCAATCTGATCTGGAACACCCGTGGCGAACGTCAATGCTTCCAGTTCGGCCCACAGGACAATCAGGATATCGTCTGGAACATCGCCAAGGATCCGAATGCGCAGGTGTCGGTGATCACCGGGGCTTGGGCTGTGCCGCTGTTCCGGTCCAATCAGGATTTCGCCGACATTCGCCGCACCGCCGCCGCGTTGCAAAAGATCGAAAGCGAACACATGAAGGTGCTGCGGTCGCATTACGCCAAGGCGCGGGTGCGTATCTGGACGATGGCCGAATTCATCGAAGCCCCGATGGAGCCGCTGCAAAGCATTCTGGACGAGATCGGGCAGGTCAAAACCGGTCGTCTGTCCGAGGTGCCAAAGATGGCGGATCTCACCGGCTTTGGCCAATTCCTGCAGAACCTCAAGAACCAGGGGATGCACCCCTATCTGATGGGCGACTTTCCCGTTGAACGTGGCATGTCGGCCCCCCAGAAACCGCCGCGCAAACCCTATCTGGTGCAATAAATATGAGTTCTAAATTCAAAAGCTTTGTCGTCTTTGCCGAAATGCGCACGGGCTCCAACTTTCTGGAGAGTAACCTGAACGCCTTTGACGGGATCACCTGCCACGGCGAGGCCTTCAACCCGCATTTTATCGGCTACCCCAAAAGCACCGAGATTTTGGGCATAGACCAGCAGACACGGGACGACGACCCGACAAAGCTGCTGGTTGCGATACGCGACAAGACCAAGGGCATCGGCGGGTTTCGCTATTTCCACAACCACGACCCGCGCGTGCTGGACCCGCTGCTGGAAGACGACACCTGCGCCAAGATCATCCTGACGCGCAACCCTGTCGAAAGCTACGTCAGCTGGAAGATCGCGCGCAGCACCGGTCAGTGGAAATTGACGGATGTGAAAGCGCGGAAAAAGGCGCAAGCCGACTTTGACGAAGAAGAATTCTCGGACCACCTAGAGGCGCTTCAGGCGTTCCAGCTGACACTGCTGAACCGGTTGCAGACGCTGGGGCAGACGGCGTTTTACGTGGCCTATGAGGATCTGCAAAGCGTCGAGGTGATGAACGGTTTGGCGCGGTATCTGGGCGTGGATCATCCGCTAGAGGCGTTGGATAAAAGTCTGAAAAAGCAGAACCCCGACCCGATCTCGGCCAAGGTCAGCAATTATGACGATATGCTAGATGCCCTTGGCCGGATGGATCGCTTCGACCTGACCCGCACCCCGAATTTCGAACCCCGCCGCGGGCCGGTGGTGCCGTCCTATGTCGCGGCGGCCGAAGCTCCGTTGCTTTATTTGCCCTTGCGCAGCGGGCCAGAGCCGCAGGTGCTGGACTGGATGGCGGCGCTGGATGGTGTCGCGCGGGACAAGCTGCAAACCAAGTTGAACCAGAAACAGTTACGCCAATGGAAGCGCCGACATCCCGGTCACCGCAGTTTCACCGTGCTGCGGCATCCGGTGGACCGTGCGCATGACGCGTTCTGCCGGCACATCGTGACCACGGACAAAGGCAGCTACCCGCAGCTGCGCACGACGTTGATCAACCGCTACAAGCTGCCGCTGCCGAAAGGCGAACCGGACCACAGCTATGACGCCGATGCGCATCGCGCGGCGTTCAAGGCGTTTCTGACTTTCCTCAAGGGGAATCTGAACGGGCAGACAGCAATCCGTGTGGATCAGGCGTGGTGCACGCAGGCGCAGGCGGTACAGGGTTTCGGCGAATTCGCCTTGCCCGACCGGATCATCCGCGAGGACGCGCTCGCCGCAGAGCTGTCAGCCTTGGCGCAAAGCGTCGGGGTGCAACCGCCCGCAGCCTTGCCCGAGCGACCCGCAACCCACCCCTATGCGCTGGCTGACATCTATGATGCCGACATCGAAAAACGCGCATCCGACGCGTACCAGAGGGACTATATGATGTTCGGGTTCAAAAGCTGGGGGTAGCGCCGCTTAGGCGGCCTGCGTTGCCTGTGCTTCGGTCAGGATCGCGTAAAGCGTGGCAGGGTCCGGGTTGGCCCGCAGCTTAGAGCAGACAGAGGCATTGCGCAGTGTGCGCGACACCAGCGCCAGCGCCTTGAGGTGTTCGACACCCGCGCTTTCAGGGGCAAACAGGGCAAAAGCGATATCGACCGGCTGGCGGTCGACCGCGTTGAAATCGATCGGCTTGTCGAGAAGCACAAAGGCCCCCAGCACATTGTCCAGACCTTCAAGCCGCGCGTGGGGCAGCGCGACCCCGTGGCCCACGCCTGTCGGACCAAGGGATTCGCGCGTCATCAAGGCTTCGACCACCGCGGCGGCTTTCAAGCCGTAAGCATTATGCGCCAGCTCCCCGATATCGTGGAGCAGGCGTTTCTTGCTTGAGGCCGATGTGAGGACTTTGACAGCCCCCGGCTTTAGGAGTTTCGCAAAATTCATTCTGCTCGCTCTGTTCTCGGCCGCTGATGGGTCCGGTTTGTGTTACGACGGATCGATCCAGCCGATGTTGCCGTCATCGCGACGGTAGACAACGTTTACGCCTTCTTGACCGTCTTTGCGGAAGACCACGACAGGCGTTCCCGAAATTTCCATCTGCATCACAGCTTCACCCACAGACAAGGTCGCGATCTTGGTCTGCATTTCCGCGATGATCATGGGTTGGAGTGTTTCGGGTTCCTGCGCGTCTGAATCGCTTTCTGAGGCGAGGATATACGAGGATGCACCGAAAAGTTCAACCGGTTGCGCACGCTCGCGATGGTGATCTTTCAACCGTCGCTTGTAGCGCCTCAGCTGCTTTTCCATCTTTGCTGCACATGAATCGAAAGATCCATAGATATCAGTAGCATGCGCTTTCGCTGACGCCGTAAGGCCAGTCGATAGGTGCACCGTCGTTTCGCAGACGAACTCGTGACCGGATTTGGAAAAGATGACATTCGCGTCCGTCGGACGCTCAGCATACTTCTGGACAGCTTCGCCCAATTCCGTTTTCACATGCGTTTGCAGGGCTTCGCCGATGTCGATTTGTTTGCCACTGATTTGGTACCGCATAAATTCTCCTTGTTCTTATGATCCGGACAACACCATAGGCCGCATAAAATGCGGTAAAGGTGGGGTCAGATGCGGGTGAATGACGATGCGACGAGTTTGAGAGACACCATCCCTTTGGGAAGGGGGGGATGCAGCACAAACATGATACGCCGTCTCGCCATAGTCCTATTGAGCGCGTGATTGGGCCGCGTTGTCAAATGAATCCGGCGCATGGATGTGCGGAAACTAGCGCAATATGTCTGTAGTTGATTAGGAAATGCGGAAGTTATCGCCCAGGTAGACCCGGCGCACATTCTCGTTCTGCACGACCTCTTCGGGGGTGCCGGACATCAACACAGTGCCTTCGTGCAAGATGTAGGCACGGTCCACAATATCCAATGTTTCCCGAACGTTATGGTCGGTGATCAGCACGCCGATGCCGCGCTTTTTCAGATCGGCAACCAGATGGCGGATGTCATCCACCGAAATCGGGTCCACGCCCGCAAAGGGCTCGTCGAGCAGCAGGTATTTGGGATCGGCCGCCAGACAACGGGCGATTTCCACGCGGCGACGCTCCCCGCCTGACAGGGCCAAGGCAGGCGCACGGCGCAGGTGTTCGATGGAAAATTCCGACAGCAAGGCTTCAAGCCGTTCACGCCGCCCGCGCGCGTCAGAGATAGAGATATCCAGAATCGCCGAGATATTGTCTTGCACGCTCAGCCCGCGAAAGATGCTCATCTCTTGCGGGAGGTAGCCGATGCCAAGCTGTGCGCGGCGATACATCGGCAGGGTGGTGACGTTCTTGCCATCAATCGTGACAGTGCCGCCTTCGGGCATGACCAGCCCGGCCACGGCGTAAAACGTGGTCGTCTTGCCGGACCCGTTCGGCCCCAGCAGGGCAACAACCTCGCCCCGGTTCAGCTCCATCGAGAAGTCGCGGATCACAGTTTTCTTGCGGTAGGATTTACGCAGGTGTTCGATGCGCAGACCGCTTGCGCCATCCGTGACCGTCAAATTCGGGGAAGACATCAGTTGTTGCTACCCGTTTGCAGGATCGTTTTCACGCGGCCGGACATCTGCGCCGTGCCGTCCGACAGCTTGACGCTCATCGTGTCAGAGCTGAGCGCATTGCGCCCTTGGGTCAGCAGCACGTTCCCCGACATCACGATCGTGCCTGTGTCGATGTCGTAATCCGCGCGCTCTGATTCGGCGGCGTCCTTGCCCGAGACAAGGGTCACACCGCCCGTCGCTTCAAGCCGCGCGATGCCTTCGGCCTCTGCACGGTACACAACCAGAACGCGTGCGGCGGACAGGCGCATCTCGCCCTGACCGATCAGCACATTCCCAGTGAAAACAGCCGATCCGTCCCCTTGATCGACTGAAAGATTGTCGGCGGTCACCTCGACGGGCAGGCCGGTATCCTGACGGATCGACCCAAAGGCCACATTGGTCCCTTGTGCGGCGATTGGCATCGCGGAAAGGAGCAGGAAAACGGGCAGCAGTAGGTGTTTCACGTGCGTCACTCTGATTTGGATTTCGGTTTGTATATCAGCTTCACCCGGTTTGTGAAAACCAATTGGGGGGCGGTTTGTTCATCTGTTTGCGTTATCGACATGGCACCAGCCTCCAGCGTACCACCTGGAGTAGTGCCGTGGACCGCGCCCGGCGACTGGATATTCAGCCCCGACAGTTCTGACGTGATCTTTTCGCTTTGCAACCGGTATCCGGTCGAGGTCGTCAGGATCACCTTGCCCAGCAGATCGGCCACGTCCTCGGCGATGTCAAAATCGGCGAGATCCGATTGCAGGCGAAAGGTCGATCCCTCGGGGGTGTTGATCGTCGCACGCAGGTTTTCGGCGTGGTTCATGCCGGTCTGCCCGTCGGGGCGGGTGAGCACATCGGCATAGAACGACAGCTCGTCCCCCTCTGACGTTGCGCCGGTAAAGAAGGGGCCGGTGATCTGCTGGTCGCGCAGGCGATCTTGCACCTCTTTCTCGGCAAAGGGGATGGCCTGCCCGGGATCAATCGCGCGCGACAGCAGGAACAGGGTCGACAGCAGGCCAAGCGCTGCCAAGGGGAACAGCACCTTGAGCCAAGAGATCAGCCTTGTGTAACGGTCCCCCTGCATCGCGCCCTAGCCCAGACCGACGCGTAGGCAGTCGTGGATATGCAGCAGACCCGCGGGGACGTCCCCTTGGGCGGGGTCCAGCACCAGCAGACAGGTGATCTTGCGGGCGTTCATGATGCCCACGGCCTTTTCCGCCAGCGCGTCGGGTGCGACGGTGACAGGGGTCGGCGTCATGACTTCGCGCGCGGTTTTGGACATCAGCCCGTCAAGGTGACGCCCCAAATCGCCGCTGGTGATGATACCGGCAAGCGCGCCGTTGCTGTCGGTGACAATCACCACGCCAAAGGATTTACTGCTCATCGCCATCAGCGCGTCGGACATCGGGGCATCGACCTGCACCAGCGGAAGCGCATCGCCCGTGTGCATCAGATCAGCGACGCGGCTAAGCCGTGCGCCAAGTTTGCCACCGGGGTGGAATTCGCGGAAATGTTCGGCGGTGAAGGCGCGGTTTTCCATCAGGGCAATCGCCACAGCATCCCCCATCGCCAGTGTCATCGTGGTCGATGTCGAAGGCACCACGCCGGTCCCGCAGGCCTCTGCCAATTGCGGCAGTTCCAGAACCACGTCGCATTGCGCGCCAAGGCTGCTTTGCGCGCGGCTGGTGATGCCGATCAGCGGGATGGAAAAGCGGCGCGAATAGGCGATCAGATTGGCCAGCTCCGGCGCTTCGCCCGAGTTCGAGATCGCAAGCACCACATCATCGCCAGTGATCATCCCCAGATCGCCGTGGCTTGCCTCGGCAGGGTGGACGAACTGCGCGGGCGTGCCCGTGCTTGCCAGCGTTGCGGCGATCTTTTTGGCGATATGGCCGGATTTGCCGATGCCGGTGACAATCACCCGCCCACGGGTCGCGACCAGCAGGTCGATGGCCTGACGAAAACGGTCGTCCAGACTGTCGGCCAGTTGTTCAAGCGCTTGGGCTTCGGTGCGGATGACGCGGCGGGCGGTATCTAGGAAAGGTGTGGTCATGCGTGTGCAAAAATATCCGTTTCGGGCCAGCCGTCCAAATCGAGTTGGGCACGGGTTGGCAAAAATTCAAAGCACGCTTGCGCGAGCTCGATGCGTCCTTCGCGGATCAACATCTGGTTCAGCACGTCGCGCAGCTTGTGCAGGTGCAGCACGTCCGAGGCGGCATAGTCGATCTGCGCTTTGGTCAGCGTCTCGGCACCCCAATCACTGGATTGCTGCTGTTTGGAGATATCGACGCTCAGCAGTTCTTGGCAGAGTTTGGCAAGCCCGTGGCGGTCGGTATAGGTGCGCACAAGTCGGCTGGCGATCTTGGTGCAATAGACCGGCGCGGCCTTGGCCCCAAAGGTGTTCAGCAAAGCGGCGATGTCAAACCGGCCATAGTGGAACAGCTTGAGCACATGCGGGTCTTCAAGCAGGGCACAAAGATTAGGGGCCTCGGTCTGGCCCTTGGCGATCTGGACCAGATGCGCGTTCCCGTCACCGCCGGACAACTGCACCACACACAGCCGGTCACGGTGCGGATGCAGCCCCATGGTTTCGCAATCGATCGCGACCATCGGTCCAAGGTTCAGCCCGTCGGGCAGGTCATTTTGGTAAACTGTATTTGTCATGCCCTCCCTATATCCCGACGGCGCGCGTTGGGAAAGCATCGCTTTCTGCGCGGCCTCAGGCGGTGGCGATTTCCGGCAGGTCGGGGCGTGGATAGGCCGCGAGCAGGGCAGCAACCCTTTGATGCGCGACCAGACCGGCCCAATCATCGCGGATCAGCGGACGCGGCAGCGCGGGGTGCTTCAGCGCAAGGCGGCGCCAATTATGCACGATCAGGCAGCGCAGGGTCGCAATTTGCAACGGCGTTAGCGTGTCGGCACCAGCAAGATCGCGCGCGACATGGTGCAAGGCGTCTGACAGCTGCGCATAGCTTTCGGCAAGGGAGGCAGGCTCTAGCTGGCGTTTCATCCAGTCGGGGGCAGCCTGACCGGGCAGCGTGGCGGCATCTTTCGGCACAGGCAGGGCGGCGTCCCCGACATATAGGCGCGGCATCAACGTGGTGAACCCCGCCTTTTCCAGCGGGCCGGTCTCGGCGTCATCTGTCACGACCATTAGCCAGTGCTCGGGCAGATCGTCAGGCGTGGCGTAGATCCGGCCACTGGCCGCCTGACTTTGGGCGCGGCCTTGGGGTGTCAGGCTGTGATGGCTGATCCGCCCGTGTTTCTCGGACGCGATCCATTTGTCCTTGCGCAAACGATGCAGAGCCACGCGCGCGGCCTCGGGACGGACGTCCATCGCCGACATGATCGCCGACAGCACCGGCCCGCCGATGATCTGCCCTTCCTGTCGGGCCAGATCACCAAAGAGACTGATCATCAAAGACCAGACGCGCTGGCCGCCAAGGTCTTTCAGTGGGGCGATCGCAAGGTCAAAGTCGTCAATAGGCATTCATCGTCAGCAATTCATACTCGGCCACGGCGGCATCATCCTGATTGGTCAGGGTCACGTGCCAGCGTACCTCACCGTATTCGTCATTGCGAGGCGTCTTTGCCTTGACGCTAAGCCGGACCTTGATGCTGTCGCCCGCCTGCACCGGTGCCATAAAGCGCAGGTTGTCCAGCCCGGTATTCGCCAGCACAGGGCCGGGGTCAGGCTGCACGAACAGCCCTGCGGCAAAGCTCAGCAACAGATAGCCATGGGCAACACGGCCCGGAAAGAACGGGTTCGCCTTGGCGGCGGCGTCATCCATATGCGCGTAAAACGTATCACCGGTGAAATTGGCGAACGTCTCGATATCCTCCAGCAACACGGTGCGGCTGGCAGAATTGAAAGTCTCGCCCAAATCCAGCGCGCCAAAGCGGCGGGTGAACGGGTGGTCGCGGTCCGAAATCTCGGTCGCGCCGGGCACCCATTGCTTGCCGATGGCGGTCAGAATATCGGGGCTGCCCTGAATGGCGGTGCGCTGCATATAGTGCATGACGCCGCGCACGCCGCCCAGTTCCTCGCCGCCGCCTGCGCGCCCCGGACCCCCGTGGACCATATGGGGCAGGGGGGCACCGTGGCCCGTCGCCTCGGCCATCGAGTCGCGGTTGTTGAAATAGAGCCGCCCGTGAAACGCGCCTGCGCCCATCACCATGTTGCGTGCGGTCTCGCCGTCGCGGGTGATGATGGATGCGACCAGTGACCCTTTGCCTTTGTTCAGCAGCGCGATGGCGTGATCGGTGTCGCGGTAAGGCATGATGGTGGACACAGGGCCAAAAGCCTCGGTGTCGTGCACATGCGTGGCGGCATCGGGATCGGCGCAGTGGAACAGCATCGGCGGGACAAAGGCCCCTTTCTGGGCATCCGCCCCCTCGACCGCAAAGGCATCGGGGTCGCCAAAGACACGCGTCGCCTCTGACCCGATCAGGGCGGCTTTCTCGAGCACGTCGCGGCGCTGCGATTGCGAAACAAGCGCGCCCATTTTGGTGCCTTCAAGACGGGGATCGCCGATGGTGACTTTGGCCAGCCGGTCCGACAGCGCGGCGATCAGCGCATCCACATGGGGTTGCGGTACCATGATCCGGCGGATGGCGGTGCATTTCTGCCCCGCCTTGGCCGTCATCTCGCGCTGGACCTCTTTCACAAACAGATCAAACTCGGGCGTGCCGGGGCCCGCATCAGACCCTAACACAGAGGCATTGAGGCTATCCTGTTCAGACGCGAACCGGACGGAGCGTTCGACCAACACAGGATTGCTGCGCAGTTTCAGCGCGGTTTCGGCAGAGCCGGTAAAGCTGACGACATCCTGACAATCGAGGTGGTCCAGCATAACGCCCAAGCCCCCCGTCACCAACTGTATCGCGCCGTCTGGCAGAATGCCGGATTGGATCATCAGGCGGAAACAGGCCTCGGTCACCTGACAGGTGGCGGTGGCGGGTTTGACGATGGCAGGCACCCCGGCCAGCAGCGTCGGGGCGAGCTTTTCCAACATGCCCCAAACGGGGAAGTTGAAAGCGTTGATATGCACTGCAACGCCCTGCAACGGCGTGCAGATGTGGCGGCCCATGAACTGACCCGCGCGGCCCAGCTGTTCGGCGGGACCATCAAGATAGACCTGATCATCCGGCATCTCGCGGCGACCTTTGGCGGCGTAGACCTGCATCGTGCCGATCCCGCCATCCACATCGATCATGTGGTCAGCCTGCGTGCCACCTGTGTCGAACGACAGCTCGTATAGGCTCTGTTTATGGTCATTGAGATACAGCGCGACGGCCTTGAGCATCCGGGCACGGTCGTGAAATGTGAGCTTGCGCAGGGCAGGGCCGCCGATGTCACGGGCATAGGCCAGCATCGTCTGAACCTGCAGCGCGTCATTGCCGGCTTGGGCGATCACATCGCCGGTGATAGCACTTGCGATGTTGCGTGCACCGGCGCCGGGGTTGATCCATTGTCCGGCGGCAAAGCTTTGGATATCGCGCATATTGGGCCCCTTAGTGATGGTCGTAGTCAATGAAAAGCGTGTCGCTCAGCGGATAGCTTTGGCAGCTCAGCCGGTATCCGCGTTCAACTTCGTAGTCCTCAAGCGCGTGGTTCGACAGCATCTCGACCTCGCCTTCGGTGACCTTGCACATGCAGGTCGAACAGACCCCCGCCTTGCAGGCAAAGGGCGCATCAAGGTTATTCTCTAGCGCGGCATCCAGCACCGACTGCCCCTTGGCCATGGTAAAGCTGTGCTGCGCGCCGTCGATTTTCACGGTTACCTGCGTTTGCGCCTGACCTTCGCTGCGCTTGGCCATTTCCTGTTTCGCCAGACGGCCCTGTTGGCTTTCGCTGAACAGTTCGAACTTGATCTGTTCAGGCTCTAACCCGTGGGTTTTCAGGGCATCCGCGATGGCCAGCATCATCGGCTCCGGCCCGCAGATAAAGGCCATGTCCATGTCCGACACTTCGATCCAGGTCTTGAACAATTCGGCGCATTTATTCTGGTCTACACGGCCGGTGAACAGGTCGATGTCCTGGCCGCTTTCCAGCATGTGAATGACGCTCAACCGGCCCATATAGCGGTTCTTGAGATCCTCCAGCTCTTCGCGGAACATGATCGTGTTCACAGCGCGGTTGGCATAGACCAGCGTAAAGGTCGATTTGGGCTCGCGTTTCAGCACCGTCTTGAGGATCGACAGCACGGGCGTGATCCCCGACCCGCCGGCAAAGCCAAGGTAATTCCGCGCGCGATCAGGCTCTAACCCGGCGGAAAACGTGCCTTGGGGGGGCATGGCATGCAGCGTATCCCCGACCTTCAATACCTCGTTCGCAAAGGTAGAGAAGGCACCGCCATCGACCCGCTTGATCCCCACTTGCAGCACGCCGTCATCCAGACCGGCGCAAATGGAATAGTTGCGGCGCAGCTCGGTCCCGTCGAAATCCTGTTTGAAGGTCAGATACTGACCCTGCTTGAAGGCAAATGCCTTTGGGTCTTCGGGCTGCAGGGTCAAGACCACCGCGTCGCGGATGGTGCGGTGAATATCAGTCACTAATAAGGGGAGGAATTGGCTCATGGGTCAGATACACTTAAAATAATCGAAGGGTTCCAGACAGTCGGTGCAGCGCCATTGCGCCTTGCAGGGGGTCGATCCGAACTGGCTGATCTTTTCCAGATGCGTCGATTGGCACCGGGGGCAGCGTTCGGGGCCACCTGCGGGTTGGGGCGGGGCGATGCCGTAGCTTTCCAGCTTGGCGCGGCCCGCCTCGGTCATCCAGTCAGAGGTCCAGGCAGGCGAAAGTTGCCGCTTTAGAGCCAGTTTTTCGATCCCGTGCCCGCGCAATGCCGCTTCGATATCAAGGTTGATGATCGTCGTCGCGGGGCAGCCGGAGTAGGTCGGCGTCACCGTGATCTCTAGCGTGTCATCCTGCCATTGCACATCGCGGATGATCCCCAGGTCGGTCAGCGAGATTACCGGAATCTCGGGGTCCGGCACGGCGTGGAGCCAGCCCCAAACAGTCTCTAACGAAGGCTTTTCGACTACCATGTCGCATCCGGGTAGGCGCGTTGCAGCCATTGCATCTGCGTCAGCATATGCCCCAGATGTTCCGAATGGCGTTTACCGGATTTGCCGCCGCGATGCCCGAAATCGCTTTCGGGCCGTGTCAACGTGGCGGCGGTGAAGACATCGTTCACCAAAGTATCATAGGCGGCGCGCAGGGAGGCAGGATCGGGCGCGATGCCCGTCGCGACCATAGCCTCGTCCACGGCGTCCGCGACGAACATTTCCCCGACATAGGGCCACAACAGGTCCAACGCGTTCTGCATGCGGCGGTGGCTTTCCTCGGTGCCGTCGCCAAGGCCGATCACCGTGTCTGTCGCGCGCTCCAGATGGTAGGTCACCTCTTTGCTCGACTTTTCCGCGATGGCGGCGATCTGTGCATCGCTGCTTTCCATCAGGGCGGTCAGCTGCGACAGGTGCCATGCGTCAAACAGGAACTGGCGCATGATCGTCTGGCCGAAATCGCCGTTGGGCTGTTCGACCAACAACAGATTGCGGAAATCCCAGACGTCACGGTGAAAGGCAAGCCGATCCGCATCGCGACCCGCGTCTTCGACCTTACCCGCCAGATCCAGCCAAAGCGTGGTTTGGCCGATCAGGTCCAGCGCGGTATTCGCCAGCGCGATGTCTTCCTCCAGCACGGGGGCGTGGCCGCACCATTCCGAGACGCGGTGTCCCAGAACAAGGGTGTTATCCCCCATCCGGCATAAAAATTCGAACAAATCACCTTTGTTAGGGTCTATATTTGCCGTGCTCACATCGCCCCCACTTCGTCTGGAATGTCAAAGAAGGTGGGGTGGCGGTAGACTTTGTCGTTGGCGGGCTCGTACAGCGGGCCTTTTTCCTCGGGCGAGGAGGCGGCGATATGGGCGGCCTCGACGACCCAGATGCTCACGCCTTCGTTGCGGCGCGTATAAACATCGCGGGCATTCTTGATCGCCATTTCGGCGTCAGCGGCGTGAAGCGACCCGACGTGGCGATGGCTCAGCCCGTGCTGACCGCGAATGAAAATCTCGAACAGGGGCCATTCATCGGCGCGCGCCTTGCCGTGGTCGACCGCTTGGGTGCCGGGGTAGGGTTTTGCTTCTGGGCTGCTCATCTTGCTTACTCCGCTGCCAGTTTCGCGGCGCGTTTCTTCGCCGCATGTGCCATCAAACCGTCCCGCACCCACGCGCCGTCGTCCCACGCCTTGTTGCGCGCGGCGAGCCGTTCGGTATTGCAGGGGCCATTGCCCTTGAGCACGTCAAAGAATTCGTCCCAATCGGGCTGGGTAAAGTCGTAATGCCCGCGTTCCTCGTTCCATTTCAGATCGGGGTCGGGAACGGTGAGGCCCAGATACTCGGCCTGCGGGACACATTCATCGACGAACTTCTGACGCAGTTCGTCGTTGGAGTTCATCTTGATCTTCCACGCCATCGATTGCGCCGAATGGACAGAGTTTTCGTCCGACGGGCCAAACATCATCAGCGCGGGGCCCCAGAAGCGGTTGAGCGCGTCCTGCGCCATCTTGCGCTGCGCGTCTGTGCCCTTGGCCATCTTCATCATGATGTCGTAGCCCTGGCGCTGGTGGAACGATTCCTCTT
This sequence comes from Sulfitobacter sp. G5_S2_6_S6, assembly GCF_054968505.1. Taxonomy (NCBI): domain Bacteria; kingdom Pseudomonadati; phylum Pseudomonadota; class Alphaproteobacteria; order Rhodobacterales; family Roseobacteraceae; genus Sulfitobacter; species Sulfitobacter sp. G5_S2_6_S6. Next base: position 240,570 of record NZ_JBQKUI010000002.1, on the reverse strand, counting down.
TGCAGATACGCACCATCGCGCGGGCATAGGGGCCGTAGGATGTGCGTTGCAACGGCACTTGGTTCATGATCGCGGCCCCATCCACGAGCCAGCCGACAGCCCCCATATCGGCCCATGTCAGGGTCGGATAATTGAAGATAGAGCTGTATTTCATTTTGCCCGACAGAAGGTCGCGGGTCAGCTGGTCACGGCTGACCCCCAGTGTTTCGGCAGCACAATAGAGATACAGACCGTGGCCTGCCTCGTCCTGCACCTTGGCGAGCAGGATCGCCTTACGCTCCAACGTCGGGGCGCGGGTGATCCAGTTGCCTTCTGGCAACTGGCCCACGATTTCCGAATGCGCGTGCTGGCCGATCTGCCGGATCAGGTTCTTGCGATACCCCTCCGGCATCCAGTCTTTCGGTTCGATCTTGCCGCCCGCATTTATCCGTTCCTGAAAGGCGCGTTCCTGCGGATCCATCTCTTCGAGAGATTTGACACCTTGGCCGGTGGATTTGATCATCTGTGCATACATCGTTCAGATCCTTTCAGGGGGATAATTGCGTTAAGCGCGTTCGAGGATGATGGCGACGCCTTGGCCGACGCCGACACACATGGTGCACAGCGCATAGCGGCCGCCTGTGCGTTTCAACTGCAGGGCTGCGGTCATGACCAGACGGGCACCGGACATCCCCAACGGGTGACCGATGGCAATCGCGCCGCCGTTGGCATTCACATGAGGCGCATCATCCGCCACGCCAAGCGCGCGCAATGTGGCGATCCCTTGCGACGCGAATGCTTCGTTCAGTTCGATCACATCCATCTGGTCGATGGTCAGACCTGCGCGGGCCAGAACTTTCTGACTGGCAGGAACAGGGCCGATGCCCATGACGCGCGGCTCAACACCGGCGGCAGAGATACCGACGACGCGTGCAATCGGGGTCAACCCGTGCTGCGACGCCGCCGCCTCAGAGGCCATCAGCATCGCCGCCGCGCCGTCGTTGACGCCAGAAGCATTGCCCGCGGTCACGGTCAGGTCGGGGCCGTTGATCGGGCGTAGCTTGGTCAGCGCTTCAATCGTGGTGCCGGGGCGCGGGTGTTCGTCGCGGTCAAAGACAATCGGGTCGCCCTTGCGCTGCGGGATCGACACGGGGGTGATCTCGTCGGCGAAAACACCGGCCTTGTCCGCCGCTTCCCAGCGGTCCTGACTGCGCTTGGCAAAGGCGTCCTGATCTTCGCGGCTGATATCATAATCCGTAGCCACGTTATCGCCGGTTTCGGGCATGGATTCGACGCCGTATTGCGCCTTCATCTTGGGGTTCACAAAGCGCCAGCCAATGGTGGTATCATAGACAGCGTTGTTGCGCGAGAAGGCGGTTTCCGCCTTGGGCATCACGAAGGGCGCGCGAGTCATGCTTTCGACACCGCCGGCAATCGCCAGATCCATGTCGCCGGCCTTGATCGCGCGGGCCGCGACGCCGACCGCATCCATGCCAGAGGCACACAGACGGTTGATCGTTGCACCGGGCACATCGACCGGCAGGCCGGCCAGCAGGGCCGCCATACGGGCCACGTTACGATTGTCTTCGCCGGCCTGGTTGGCACAGCCAAAGATCACGTCATCGATTTTGGACCAATCCAGATCAGGATTGCGGGCCATCAGTGCGGCAATCGGTGCCGCTGCCAGATCATCGGCGCGGACCGATGACAATGCGCCGCCAAAGCGGCCGATGGGTGTGCGCTGCGCGTCACAAATAAAAGCGTCCATGAAAGTCTCCCTTGGTTGACGAGCGTAGGGATAGTCGCGATTCGACGCAACTTAAATGTTACCTGACATTTTTCAGTTTTCATATTTTGTAACATAAGGGCGGACAAGATAACGCGCAAGGAGGTCTGTTCGGGCCGCTTTGGCAAGGCGCGCAACCTTCCCCCGCAGGAGCGCTGGAACAGGGGTGGAAACCCCGTTAAAACAATGCGCAAGATGCGCCCCAGACTGATTTGACCCGAACGGACCTGACCCATGCATAGTGTGACCCTGCTAACCTCCCCTCAACGCCCGCAGCTTGAGGCGTCGCTGGTCGATGCTGTGCGCAACGCATGGGGCGGCGGGGATGCTGTCTGGCTTGCTCCGGACGAGGCGGCGGGCTTTGACATGAAGCGGATGCCGGGCAATCGCTGGGATGTCTGGGCCGAATGTCAGGGGATGGGGGTCGATCTGGTGATCACCCCGTCGGAAGGCCGCCGCAAGAAGATGCTGCTGGCGGACATGGACAGCACCATGATCCAGCAGGAGTGTATCGACGAGCTGGCAGATGAAGCCGGGGTCGGGGACCGCGTCAAAGATATCACCGCCCGCGCCATGAACGGAGAGCTTGATTTCAACGCTGCCCTGCGCGAACGGGTTGGTCTGTTAAAGGGGCTGGACGAGGCGGTGATCACCCGCGTGCTGGCCGAACGGATCACCCATATGCCCGGCGGCAAGACCCTGATCGCCACGATGAAGGCAAATGGGGCCTATGCGGCGCTTGTGTCGGGCGGTTTCACGGCGTTCACCGCCGCCGTGGCAGAGGCGCTTGGCTTTGACGAGAACCGCGCGAATACGCTGATCGCATCGGATGGCGTGCTGACGGGCGACGTTGGCGTGCCGATATTGGGCAAACAGGCCAAGGTCGATGCGCTGGAACAGATCACCGCGCGCCTGGGGCTGTCAGAGGATGACGTGATTGCCGTGGGAGACGGGGCAAACGATCTGGGCATGCTGGCGCGCGCGGGCATGGGGGTGGCGCTGCACGCCAAGCCCGCCGTGGCGGCGGAATGTGACGTGCGGATCAACTTTGGCGACCTGACGGCGCTGCTTTATGTGCAGGGGTACGCCAAGGACGAATTCGTCATCTAGGCGCGCAAACTGCATGGGGCGCTGCCCCATACCCCGGGATTTTTAACCATTTGGAAACGACGTTACGCAAAGCCAGCGGCAGGTTTGAGCGTGCCCGTGATGATGCCGCGCCGGTTTTCTATCGGGGCATTGCGGTATTTCAACGCTTCGGGGTGGTTCGGATCGAGCGCGCCGAGTTTGACCAGGATCGAGGTGATCGCGCATTCGGCCGCGCGTTTGGTGCCACAGGCCGCCTTGAGAGCCACGCCGATGTTCTGATCCGGCAGGATCGCGATGAAGAACCCCTCGGCCCCGGTTTTGAGCGCGACCTTGCCGTTCATCGCGCGCATCAGATTGGTGCAGGCGCGGGTCTCGCCGGCGACAAGGTCGGGGTGCAGGCGCATGGCCTGATGCAGCCGCGCCTCGGCCGACCCATCGGGAGCAGCGGCGAAATGCGCCATCGCTCGGGCCATACCATGTAGCGTAGTTGCAAAATTCGGGACAGAGCAGCCGTCGATCCCGAAGCCGGGCGAGGTGGTGCCGGTCACACGCTCGAACGCCTCGAGACAGGCGCGTTGCACCGGGTGGTCCGGCTTTTCGTAATCCGCACTGCCGCCCATATGGGTGTTTACGGTCAGGAACCCTGCGTGTTTGCCGGAACATTCATGGTGGATCTGGCAAGGCTGCGTGCCGGAACACACCAGCGCATTGCGCGCGGCCTCGTCACCGGGAACTGCCGTGCCGCAGCGAAAGGCGCTGTCGTCCAGCCCCAACGTCTTGAGCCAGTCAGAGATGATGCCCACATGCAAATCCGCCGCCTGATGGGACGCGCAGGCCAGCGCCAGATGTTGGGGCCCAAGGCCATAGGCATCGGCGGCACCGGACTGGATCAGGGGCAGCGCCTGGATCATCTTGGCAGAGGAGCGCGGCAGGATCACCGTGTCGGGATCGCCCCAAGCCTGCAGGATCTGACCGCTGCTATCACAGACCACCGCATGACCCGAATGCACGCTTTCCAGAAACGGACCACGCCAGATTTCAGCAAAGGGGGCTGCTTGGGTCATGAATTATCCTTTTCGTTGGCGAATTCCTGCCAATCAGGGTTTCGTGTGTCGCCTGTTTGCCGTTATTATGCTTGTTGACGAGAGAAATACAGTTCCTTTGATCAAGAGCGCCTCCCGAAGGGCTGCCATTGGGGAATTGTTGTGATGTTGAGGTTAATGGCGGCTGGAGGCCCAGGTAGATGATGAACTTTAGGACGATTGGTTTTGCGGCGGCGCTGGCGGGTCTGAGCGCAGGCAGCGTTTTCGCGCAAGCGCAAAGCACGAACCGCGTGGCAGCAGAGACGGACTGGAGCGTATTCGTCGAAGACAACCCGACCGAATGCTGGGGCGTGTCCACGCCGAAAGAATCCGTAAACTCCCGTGATGGTCGCGTTGTGGCGGTGAACCGTGGCCAGACCCTGCTGATGGTCTTTTACCGTCCAAGCGCGGGGGCCAAGGGGCAGGTGGCCTTTACCGGCGGCTATCCCTTTGCTTCGGGGTCGACGGTCAACATGAACATCGGCGGCACCACGTTCGAGCTGTTCACCGAAGGCGAATGGGCTTGGCCTGCGACCACCGAGGACGACAACAAGATCATCGCCGCGATGAAACGTGGCGCGGATGCCAAGCTGACGGGCCGTTCCGGGCGTGGGACGCAGACCGAGGACACGTTCTCGCTTCTGGGGTTCACAGCTGCGGTTGAAGATGCGGCCAAACGCTGCGGCGGCTAGGTTTTTCCGCCTGAACTGATCGCAAAGCCCTGCCATTGGCGGGGCTTTTTCACACCAAGGGTTTGGTCGATAAATCGGCCATGACGGGCGAAGCTATGCACTCAGCCCGGCCCAGCAATGCGGCGTTTCCTTTTGATTTAGGGAAAAATCCCTATATAGAGCGCTCAAACCCCTGCACACCGGAGAATCCCCATGTCTGCGACCGCGCCGATTACTCAAGATGTCATGACCATTCCGCGTAAGCAGGCGGAGGGGCCGGTGAACCTTGTCGGGTTGACCCGTGATGCCATGCGCGCCGCGTTGATCGCGGAAGGCACGCCGGAGAAACAGGCGAAGATGCGTGTGGGGCAGATCTGGCAGTGGATCTATCAATGGGGCACCCGCGATTTTGCCGATATGACCAACCTATCGAAAGCCTTCCGTGCCGAGCTGGCCGAGAAGTTCGTGATCGAGGTGCCCGAGGTCGTGACCAAACAGGTGTCCGAAGACGGCACGCGCAAATATCTGGTGCGCATCGCGGGCGGTCATGAGGTCGAGGTGGTGTATATCCCCGAAGAGGGGCGCGGCACCTTGTGCGTCAGCTCTCAGGTCGGCTGCACGTTGACCTGTTCCTTCTGTCACACTGGCACGCAAAAGCTGGTGCGCAACCTGACCGCGGCCGAGATTATCGGGCAGGTGATGGTGGCGCGGGATGATCTGGGCGAATGGCCCGTGCCCGGTACGCTGACCGATGCGCCGCGGCTGTTGTCCAACATCGTACTGATGGGCATGGGCGAGCCGCTGTATAACTTCGAGAATGTGCGCGACGCGATGAAGATCGCGATGGACCCCGAGGGGATCCAGCTGTCGCGCCGCCGGATCACCTTGTCGACCTCCGGTGTTGTGCCAGAGATCGCGCGCACCGCCGAAGAGATTGGCTGCCAGCTGGCTGTATCTTTCCACGCCACCACGGACGAGGTACGCAACAAGTTGGTGCCGATCAACAAACGCTGGAACATCGCCGAGCTGATCGAGGCGCTGCGGGCCTACCCCAAGGTCAGCAACTCTGAACGGATCACGTTCGAATATGTCATGCTGGATGGTGTGAACGATTCAGACGCCGATGCGCATCGTCTGATTGAATTGATCCGCGGTATCCCCGCCAAGATCAACCTGATCCCGTTCAACGAATGGCCCGGCGCGCCGTATAAGCGGTCGTCGAACAACCGCATTCGCGCGTTCTCCGAGATCGTGTATCAGGCAGGCTACGCCTCGCCCGTGCGTAAACCGCGGGGTGAAGATATCATGGCGGCCTGCGGTCAGTTGAAATCCGCGACAGAGCGCGAACGCAAGTCCCGCAAGCAGATCGAGGCTGACGCGGGGATGTAACTGCCCTTAATTCAACGTGAAATCCACGATGCAGCCGTCCCGATTGGGGCGGCTGTTTGCATTTCAAGGCGTTTGATTGTGGCGGGGTCACCCTGAAATGACCTTGGCCCCGCCACATTTAAGCAGAAATTAAGTCATGATCGCCCAGAATATTGTTTCCATCGACAACACAATCAGGAGCGATACTGCGATGACTGTTATTATCAAGAACGACGCCTTTATCACTGCCGATGTACTGGCGCTTGTGACCCGCGAACGCGAAAGCGCCTTGTCCTACCGCGAATGGAAACATCGTCTGGCCGGCTATGGCTATGGGGTACGTGACACGGACCACGGGTCCGTTCTGGAAACGCTGCCGCATCACGTTGAGGTCTGTGTGCTTCCGGCCGATCTTTGCGCCTGATCTGACCGGAACCTTTTATTTTGAACGCCCGGGGACTTCCTTTCGGGCGGGGGCTGTATCCCAGTTCTCGATCAGCTTCATCGCCTCGTCGGCGGTTTCAACGAATTGGAACAGGTCCAGATCCTGATCAGAGATCGTGCCCGCGTCTGCCAGCGCATCCCAGTTGATGATCTTTTCCCAGAAGGCACGGCCGAACAGCAGGAACGGCACGCGGCTCATCCGGCCTGTCTGGATCAGGGTCAGCGTCTCGAACATTTCGTCCAGCGTGCCAAAGCCGCCGGGGAAGACACAGATCGCCCGCGCGCGCATCAGGAAATGCATCTTGCGGATCGCGAAGTAGTGAAAGTTAAAGCACAGCTCCGGTGTGACATATTCATTCGGGGCCTGTTCGAAGGGTAGAACGATGTTCAGCCCGATAGATTGCCCGCCGGCGTCGACGGCACCGCGGTTGCCAGCCTCCATCACGCCGGGGCCACCGCCAGTGACGATCACGTTGTCTTGCCCGTCACTCTCCATCGATTTCAGCGTCATCAGCCGCGCGAATTCGCGGGCCTCGTCATAGAAATGGGACAGATCGGCCAGTGTCTTGGTGCGGGCCTTGTCTTTATGGGCAGGGGCGGGAATACGCGCGCCGCCGAACAGGACGATGGTGGATTTCACACCATGGGCGTCCAGTTCCATCTCGGGCTTGAGCAATTCCAGTTGCAGCCGGACGGGGCGCAACTCCTGACGGCACATGAAGTCGTCATCGGTAAAGGCCAGCCGGTATGCCGGGGCGCGCGTTTGCGGCGTGTCGGGTACATCCTGCGCGGTGGCGCGGTCGTCGCCGGCCTTGCGCAAGGGGTGGCGTTTGGATTCGGTCATCATACTCTCCGGTCTGTGCGGGCGACGGGCGCCCTTTGCTGCAACATGCCTGCCTTTGCCGCAAATGACCACGCCATCCGACGTCATTGCACCACAGCCCCGACGACTGTATAGCCAAGCGCAACATTTGACCCTCATTCGCCGGAGCTACACCCATGTCGAACGCCCAACTTGAAACCGCCATCGAAGCCGCCTGGGACGCCCGTGACACGATCACTTCGGCCACCACCGGCGAAACACGTGACGCGATCGAAGACACGCTGGCCGCGCTGGACAGCGGCAAGCTGCGCGTTGCCGAAAAGATGGAGAACGGCGACTGGCATGTGAACCAATGGGCCAAGAAAGCGGTCCTGCTGGGCTTCCGTATCAAGGATATGGAACAGCAAGACGGCGGCCCGCAGGGCAGCGGCTGGTGGGACAAGGTCGATAGCAAGTTCAAAGGCTGGAACGACGCCGACTGGAAAGAGGCAGGCTTTCGTGCCGTGCCCAACTGTGTCGTGCGCAAATCGGCCTATATCGCGCCGGGCGTCGTGCTGATGCCGTCCTTTGTGAACATTGGTGCCTATGTCGACAGCGGCACAATGGTTGACACATGGGCGACCGTCGGGTCCTGCGCGCAGATCGGCAAGAACGTCCACCTGTCGGGTGGCGTTGGCATCGGTGGCGTGCTCGAGCCCATGCAGGCCGGCCCGACAATCATCGAAGACAACTGCTTTATCGGTGCGCGTTCCGAGGTGGTCGAAGGCTGTATCGTCCGCGAAGGCTCCGTTCTGGGGATGGGGGTCTACATCGGCCAGTCGACCAAGATCCTCGACCGTGAAACCGGCGAAGTCTTCTATGGCGAAGTGCCGGCGGGGTCGGTCGTTGTGGCGGGGTCCATGCCGTCGAAGAACGGTGTGCACCTTTATTGCGCCGTGATCGTGAAGCGCGTCGACGAAAAGACCCGCTCCAAAACCTCGATCAACGAGCTGCTGCGCGACTAAGGGAACCTTTTCACAGACCTGTGAGTTCACTCTATGAAACAAGATTTATGGAGAATTGGAAATGACAGGTCTGGGTTGGTTCGCAGCAATAATCGTCGGTGGTCTGGCCGGTTGGATCGCGGAAAAGATCATGAAGTCCGATATGGGGCTGATCATGAACATTATTCTGGGGATCATTGGCGCGATCGTTGCCAACTTCCTGCTGATGACAATCGTCGGTGCGACCTTGGGTGGCTGGATTGGTCAGCTGGTCGTCGGCGTCATCGGGGCCTGCCTGTTGATTTGGGTCACACGTTTGGTACGCGGACGTAGCTGACCCTTTTCAGACGACACAGAACACGATAGGGCTGCCGCATCTTAATGCGGTGGCCCTTTTTATGTCTGACCAGAAGAAACCCAAGAAACCGTCACGCCAGCAGGTCTATACGCTGCTAGTCGAGATTGGCCGCAAAGAGGGCGACGGCCTGCCGGACAAGGCGACGGGCGCTGCGCTGATGTGCTTTGCCTCGGGTATCGACGAAGCGGAAGCCGTGCGCGAGACGGTCGCCATCCTGAAACAGGCCGATACCAACCCGCTGGACGTGACCGGATATGGCACGATTGCGGACCGCGAGGCCGAAGGCCACGAGATTGACGAAGACGAACGGGCCTTGATGGCGCGGGCGCTGGACGAAAACTCTGTCATTATTGCGCAGATGACGCCCTTCTTCGACTAAGGTTCCTGCGCGGCTTTGCAGCGCTGGCGTGGGCTATGTGGCTCACCGCTTTGTGTATTTCCGCGCTGCCCCTTGGCTTTGGTGCATTTTCCCCACAAATGTAGGGCGACACCGCGACACACGCCGAAGGAGCCCTGATATGTCCAGCATCGATCCCGTAGACCTGACCGCCAAACTGGTGCGTTGCCCGTCGGTCACCCCCGCAGACGGGGGCGCGCAAGACGTGTTGTTCGATCTGCTGACCGAGGCGGGGTTTGACTGTGCCTGGGCGGACCGTGGCGGGATCAAGAACCTCTTTGCGCGTTGGGGCAACAAGGGTAACACCCGCAGCTTTGGCTTTAACGGTCACACCGATGTCGTGCCCATCGGGAACGAGGCCGACTGGACGATGCCGCCCTTTGGCGCAGAGATCAAAGACGGCATCATGTACGGGCGCGGCACCACCGATATGAAATCCGGTGTGGCAGCCTTTACCGCCGCGGCCATCGACTTTGTCCGCGATACGCCCCCGGATGGGTCCATCGTGCTGGCAATCACCGGCGACGAGGAAGCCGAAGGCATCGACGGCACCCGAGCTTTGCTGGATTACATGCAAGAGGCGGGCGAACGGATGGATGTTTGTCTGGTGGGGGAGCCGACATGTCCGAACAAAATGGGCGAGATGATCAAGATCGGGCGACGCGGGTCGCTGAACGCGCATTTTCGCGTGATCGGCAAACAGGGCCATGCGGCCTATCCTCACCGCGCCAATAACCCGATGCCTGCGATGATGCGGCTGATGGATCAGCTTGCCTCGCATCAGCTGGACGAGGGGACGGACCATTTCGATCCCTCCACGCTGGCGATTGTCACCGTGGATACCGGCAACCCCGCGACCAACGTGATCCCCGCTGAAACCCGCGCGACGGTGAACATCCGTTTTAACGACAAGCATTCGGGCGATAGCCTGACCACTTGGCTGGAGGAACAGGCCGCCGCGATCCGCGACAGCTTTGGCGTGCAGGTCGAGCTAAAGGTCAAGATTTCGGGCGAGAGCTTTATCACGCCACCGGGTGAGCTGTCTGATCTGGTGTCCAAAGCGGTGCAGGCAGAGACGGGGGTGACGCCCGAGCTATCCACCTCTGGCGGGACGTCGGATGCGCGGTTCATGAAGCACCATTGCCCTGTGGTTGAATTCGGGCTGGTTGGTCAGTCCATGCACGAGGTCGACGAAAACGTCGACGTGGCGCAGATCCACCAGCTCAAATCCATCTATACCCGCATCCTGAAGGACTATTTCGCATGACCGCCCATATCGCCGTGACCGAAGACCTCGCCAGCTGTCACCTGCTGCGCCGGATCGTCTTTATCGAAGAGCAGAACGTGTCGGAAGCCGATGAAATGGACGAACGCGACGATGATGCGACGCATTTCCTTGCCACCGAGGAAGAGCTGCCGATCGGATCGGCGCGGATGCATATCAAGGGTGATACGGCCAAGATCGGGCGCGTATGTGTGATCAAATCCCACCGCGGTACGGGGCTTGGCGCGGCGTTGATCCGCGCGGCGGTAGACGAGGCGCGCAAGGATCCTGCCGTGCGCTTCGTGAAGCTCGGCGCGCAGTTGCATGCTTTGGGGTTCTACGAAAAGCTGGGGTTCGTGGCGCAGGGGCCGGTCTTTGACGACGCCGGCATTGATCATCGCGAGATGGTGCTGTCGCTTTGAACCGCACGCTGGTCATCATGGTGAAAGAGCCGCTGCCGGGGCGGGTCAAGACGCGGCTTGGCCGTGATCTGGGCATGACCGCTGCCGCGTGGTGGTTCCGGCATCAGACCCGCGCGTTGATCCGCCGTGTGCAAGACCCGCGCTGGCAGGTGGTGCTGGCGGTCGCGCCGGATCGGGCGGGGCTGTCCAGCCGTGTCTGGCCCGCGCATCTACCGCGCTGGCCGCAGGGGCGCGGTGATCTAGGCGACCGTATGGGCCGTATGCTGCGTGCCGCGCCCGCGGGGCCGGTCTGTGTCATCGGGGCGGATATTCCGGGTGTGACCGCGGCGCGGGTGGCCGATGCGTTTCACGCGCTCGGGTCGCATGACGCGGTGTTCGGGCCTGCACCGGACGGGGGCTATTGGCTGGTCGGGCTGAAACGCGCCCGCCCCGTGCCGCCGCGCCTGTTTGAAAACGTCCGCTGGTCCACGGAGCATGCGCTGGCCGATACCGTCGCCACGCTGCCCGATCACCGCATCGCACAGGTCGCCACATTGCGGGACGTGGATACAATCGACGATTTGCCCATGACGAAGCGGGGTGCGCGTGCTACCTCGTGAAGCATGAGCAAAATACCTTCAAAGCCCGAGATCCTTGACTGGATCGCCGAAAACCCCACTCTGACCGCCAAGCGTGACATCGCCAAGGCGTTCGGCATCAAGGGGGCGGCCCGGATCGATCTGAAACGCGTGCTGAAAGAGCTGGAGGCCGAAGGCCATCTGGAAAAGCGCAAGCGCAGCTATCAGGACCCTGACCGCTTGCCGCCGGTGTCTGTGTTGCAGGTCACGGGGCCGGACAAGGATGGTGATCTGTTTGCCAAACCGATGGAGTGGCAGGGCGAAGGCGTGGAGCCCGTGGTGCTGGTGATCCCCCGTGCCTCTGACCCGGCCTTGGGTGCGGGCGACCGTATTCTGGCGCGGTTGACGCTGGTACAGGCGCAAGACCACCACTACGAGGCGCGGCTGATCCGCCGCATCGGGGCGAACCCGCAGCGGGTCTTGGGCATCTTCCGCAAGACCACAGAGGGCGGGCGCATTGTGCCCATCGACAAAGGGTCCGACAAGGAATGGTGGGTGCCCGGAGACGCGACCCACGGGGCCAAGGATGGCGAGCTGGTCGAGGCGGAGCAGGCCGGACCAAAGGCGCGCATGGGATCGCCACGGGCGCGTATCGTTGAACGGCTGGGGGACCCGTCGGTGCCCAAGGCTGTGTCCCTGATCGCGATCCACCAGCATGGTATCCCCGACGACTTTCCTGACGACGTGATGGCGCAGGCCGATGCCGCGAAACCAGTGGGCCTGAAAGGGCGCGAGGATCTGCGCGACCTGCCCCTGATCACCATCGACCCGTCGGACGCGCGGGACCATGATGACGCATGCTATGCCCATGCTGACGAAGACCCCAAGAACGAGGGCGGCCATGTCGTCTGGGTCGCGATTGCCGATGTGGCCGCCTATGTCACCCCCGGCTCTGCGCTGGACCGCGAGGCGCGCAAACGGGGCAATTCCACCTATTTCCCCGACCGTGTGGTGCCGATGCTGCCCGATCGTCTGTCGGGGGATTTGTGTTCGTTGCACGAAGGCGTGCCGCGGGCCTGTATCGCTGTCCGCATGGTGCTGGATGCGGCGGGCAACAAGATCGGCCATAGCTTCCATCGCGGGCTGATGCGCTCTCCCGCTTCGCTGCACTACGAAGAGGTGCAGGACGCGATTGACGGTGCCCCCAATGACCGCACCGGCCCGTTGCTGGATGCTGTGCTAAAACCGATCTACGCCGCCTATGCTGCCTTGAAAGCCGCCCGCGCCGAGCGTCAGCCGCTGGACCTTGACCTGCCCGAGCGGCGGATCGAGCTGGACAAGGACGGCACCGTGAAATCGGTGAACTTCAAGGACCGGCTGGATGCGCACCGCTTGATCGAAGAGTTCATGGTGCTGGCCAATGTCGCCGCCGCCGAAACTCTGCTGTCCAAGAAAACGCCGCTGCTGTATCGCATCCACGAAGAACCGTCTCCCGCCAAGCTGGACGCCTTGCGCGAAACCGCGCAGGCGGCGGGCTATACGCTGGCCAAGGGACAGGTGCTGCATACGCGCCATCTGAACAAGCTGCTGAACGATGCGGCGGGCACTGATGATGCCGAGCTGATCAACCTGTCGACCCTGCGGTCGATGACGCAAGCCTATTACGGGCCTGCGCATATCGGGCACTTTGGTCTGGCGCTGCGGTCCTACGCGCATTTCACCTCTCCGATCCGGCGCTATGCGGATTTGATCGTGCACCGCGCGTTGATCACTGCCCATGGCTGGGGCAATGACGGGCTAAGCCAGCATGATATCGAGGATATCGAACAGACCGGCGCGCATATCTCGGACACGGAACGCCGGTCGATGATGGCAGAGCGCGACACCACCGATCGCTATCTCGCGTCCTATCTGTCGGAACGTGTGGGCAATGAATTCTCGGGCCGCATCAGCGGCGTGGCGCGATTTGGAGCCTTTGTGAAGCTGGACGAAACCGGTGCCGACGGGCTGCTGCCCATGCGGTCGCTGGGGCGCGAGTATTTCCATTTCGACCAAGAAGCCGGCACGCTGATGGGGTCGGATACGGGCATGATCATCTCTGTCGGGCAGCGTGTCACCGTGCGCCTGTCAGAGGCGGTCCCGGTCACCGGGGGCATCGCGCTGGAGCTGTTGACGCTTGAGGGTGACGCCCTGCCCAAGGGCGGCCAAGGGGTGCGGCGCGGACGCGGTGGGCCTGCGGGCCGCACCAACCCCAAGCGCAAGGGTGTCAAAGCCAAGCGCAAGGCGGATAAGGTGAAACGCAAGGTCAAACGCACACGACGCTGACCCCAGAACGGGAACACGAGGCAGGAACAGGCAGGCAGTAACACGCACAGCGGGCAACTCCGCCTTTCTGGGCGCGGCGTTTGACGCTAGGCTTGCAGCGTGATGCTGGGGAAGGGCGCGGGAATGGAACTGCTGAAAATTGGCGCATTGGTTGGCGGGGTGACACTCTCGGTGACGGCTGCCACAGGTGCTATCGCTGCGGGGGCCGAGGGTACTGCGCGCCCACCCGCCATGGTGCAAAAGCCGGGCAACGCGGCAGGATTGCAGGACTGGGTGACCGCCTTCCGTGCGCGTGCCTTGGCCGCAGGGATCGACGGTGCGGTCTTTGACCGCGCGATGCAGACCGTGCGCTATGACCCGCAGGTCATCCGCCGCGACCGCAACCAATCCGAATTCACCAAAACAATCTGGGCCTATCTGGAGACCGCGACCTCTGATCTACGGGTCACCAACGGGAAGAAGGCGCTGGCCGAGCAGGCCGACGCGCTATCCCAGATCGAAACGCGCTATGGCGTCGAGAAAGAGATCGTCACCGCGATCTGGGGGCTGGAAAGCGCCTATGGCACCTTTAGGGGCAGCGATCCGGTGCTCAGCTCGCTGGCGACATTGGCCTATGACGGACGGCGGAGGGCGTTCTTTGAAGGGGAGCTGCTGGACGCGCTGCGGATCTTGCAGGCGGGCGATACCACGCCCGCGAGGATGCAGGGCAGTTGGGCTGGTGCGATGGGTCACACGCAGTTCATGCCCTCGTCTTTCCAGCAATATGCCGAGGATTTCACCGGCGATGGCAAACGCGATATCTGGAGCGATGATCCACGTGACGCGCTTGCCTCTACCGCGGCGTATCTCAAGCATTTCGGATGGGTCCAGGGGCAGCCTTGGGGCGTCGAGGTACGGCTGCCCGAGGGGTTCGACTATCTTCTGGCGGGGCGGGATATCCTGAAAACGTCCGCGGAATGGCGTGCGCTTGGGGTGCGCCCTGTGACAGGGTCGCTGGGGGATCACGGCCCTGCGTCCCTGCTTTTGCCCGGTGGGACAGAGGGTGCGGCGTTTCTGATTTATGCCAATTTCGCGGTGATCGAACGCTATAATTCGGCCGATGCCTATGTGATCGGTGTGGGGCATCTGGCGGACCGTATCGCCGGGGGCGGGCCGATCGAGGCCAGCTGGCCGGTGCAAGACCGCGCGCTGACCTATGACGAACGGATCGAGCTTCAGACGCAGTTGACGGCGCAGGGGTTTGATACGGTCCAGATCGACGCCAAGATCGGCCCGCTGACCATCAATGCGGTGCGCGAGTTCCAATTGTCGCAGGGGCTTGTGCCTGACGGCTATGCCTCCCCCCGATTGTTGGAGGCGCTGCGCGCAGCCGCGGCGGAATAATCTGGCGTAAATGAAACGCGCCGGACCTTTGGGTCCGGCGCGTGCCTTCGGCGAGGATTTTAAACCATTTGGAAGCGGCTTAGCCGGGTGACATCCCGCGCAGCCGTTCGGAGCGGCGGCGCAGCAGTTCGACCACGGTCAGCAGGCAGATCGAGATGACCACGAGGATCGTCGCCACGGCAAGGATCGTGGGGCTGATCTGTTCGCGCAGGCCGGTGAACATCTGCCACGGGAGCGTTTTCTGACCGGCAGACCCGACAAAGAGCACCACGACGACTTCATCAAACGAGGTGATGAAGGCGAACAAACCGCCCGAGATCACGCCCGGCAGGATCAACGGCATTTGCACGCGGAAGAAGGTCGTGACCGGATTGGCCCCCATATTCGCCGCCGCGCGGGTGAGAGAGCGGTCAAAGCCCACCAGTGTCGCGGTGACGGTGATGATGACGAAGGGGATGCCCAAGGCCGCGTGGGCCAGAACAACGCCGACATATGTGCCCTGCAGGCCGACGCGGCTGTAAAAGAAGTACATGCCCGCCGCCGAGATGATCAGCGGGACGATCATGGGCGAGATCAGGATGGCCATGATCGCGCGCCGGAACGGCACGTGCTGCTGGCTCAGGCCAATCGCCGCGAGGGTGCCGAAGCTGACCGACAGAAGGGTCGCGGCCGGGGCGATCTTGATCGAGTTCCAGACGGCACCTTGCCATGCGGAGCTGCTGAAGAAGTCTTTGTAGTGGCGCAGCGAATACCCTTCGGGATCAAAACGCAGCATTTCAGGGGTGAAGGTAAAGAAGTTCTCGGCGTTGAAGCTAAGTGGCATGACCACGAGGATCGGTGTGATCAGGAACACAAGGATCGCGCCGCAAATAATGCGGAAGGCAAAGTGCCAGAGCACCTGACCCGGGGTTAGGTAGGGCGCGACCTTGGCGCGGTAGCGTCCCTCGTAGAGCCAGAAGCTGAACCAGCCGAAGAACCAGCCGAAGATGGCCCCTAGGACCAGCAAGGGCACGCCGCCCAGAATAAAGCCGATCACCGCCAGCAGAATGACAGAGGTCCAGCGGGCGATGGTTTCGTTCTTGATCAGCTGCGTCAGCACAAAGGCCAGCGCCCCCATTGAGAGGGCTCCGATCAGGATGCCCAGCAGTCCGCTGCCTTGGGCGGTGCCGACAAAGAGCCCGGCAAAGGCACCTGCTGCTGCGACAACCGGTACATAGAAACCGACGGGTTTGCGGGAGATAGGTGTGAGTGCGACCATGATATCAGCCTCCCAGTTTCACGTTGTCGATGCCGACGATCTTGTCGTAGGCCCAGTAAAGCCCAAGCACCACGGCCAGCAGGATCGCCCCGAGCGCGGCCGCGAGGCCCCAGTTGAGGGAGCTGGAGATGTGGTAGGCAATCCGGTTGGAGATGAATGTCCCCGTGGTGCCGCCGACGATTTCCGGCGTGATATAGTAGCCGATCGACAGGATGAACACGAGGATCGACCCCGCGCCGATGCCGGGCACTGATTGCGGGAAATACACGCGCCAGAAGGCTGTCCAGTTCGTGGCCCCCAGCGACTTTGCCGCACGTAGATAGCTGGGCGGTACTGTTTGCATCACCGAATAGAGCGGCAGGATCATGAAGGGCAGCAGGATGTGCGTCATCGCGATGATCGTGCCGGTTTGGTTGTTGATCAGCGCAAGACGGCTGTCATCGGCTACCAGGCCCAGCCACACCAGAGTATCGTTGATCACACCCTGTTGTTGCAGCATGACCTTCCACGCCGATGTCCGCACCAGAAGCGAGGTCCAGAAGGGCAACAGCACGAGGATCATCAGCAGGTTCGCGGTACGCGCGGGCAGATTGGCGAGGATCCACGCCACCGGATAGCCCAGCAGGATACAGCTGAGGGTGATGCAGACCGACATGAACAGCGTGCGTAGGAACAGCGTGCCGTAGATGCGTTCGTTGTCGGGGCGGAATTCGGGACCGTCAGCCGTTTTCTGCATGTCGACGGCATTCAGGAAATAGCCGTTGGTCAGCGCGGGACTGTAGGCGCGGATGGTGCTCCAGATCGGGGTTTTGCCCCAATCGTCGTCAATCTCGGTGAAGGCTGTTTTGTAATCGACTGCGTCGAATGTAGGGGCGGCTGCGGCTGCCTCGGTAAGTTCGGCTGATGCCGGGCCTGAATAGCTGGCGATTTGCGATGCCGTGGGGCCTGTCAGGTCGTCATAAAGGGCCGAGTAGATCAGCGCCCATGGGTCTTCCTTGTAGAGGTTGTCTTCGTCGTCGTTCTGAACGAAGTCGGCGAAAATTTCGTAGTATTCGGCGATCTCGGGCAGAAGCTCTGCCATGCCTTCGCGCATTTCAAACGCGGGTTGGTCGTCGCCGGAGGATTTTTTCCAGTCGGAAATCTCTGCCAGCCATGCGTCGGAGCCAAGCAGAGCGTTCCAGTTTTCGCCCTTCTTCCAGAAGTCGTTCAGATCCTCGAACTGGTCCTGAAACACTTCACCAATGTCATCCACGCCGCGGCCGGATTTGCGGAACAGGGACGATGCACCGGTCAGCTCGTAGTTGAGCCTTGAGCCCAGACGGGTGTGCAGTTTGCGTTCCTGCGCGATGAACAGGTCTTCGTAGAGCGCCTTGTAGACGGGGGCACCGGGGGTTTCACCGCTTTCGCTGTCCCAGTCGGACAGGGTTTGCGTGGTGCGGGGCAGCGTGTCGCTGACGATCTGGTTCTCGACAGAGCGGAACAGCATATCGGCGATCGGGGCGATAAAGGTGATCAGGATAAAGATCAGCAGAGGGGCGATCAGCAAAAGCGCGCTGAGCTTCTGACGACGGAGCGCACGGTTCAGGCTGCGTTTCAGCGGTGTGCCGTCCGCGGCCAGCATCGGGCCGGTCTGTTCAGGTGTGTCGTTCGTCGCGTCGGCGGTATCGCTCATATCGGCCCCATGGGGTTAGGTCGCTGGAAGGTCGGGAAAATGGAAAAACAAATAAGGGGTGGAGGAGGCCAAAGCGGCCTCCTCCGAATGGTTCAGGCGATTATTGCGCCAACCATGCCTGGAACTTCGCGTCGATGTCGTCGCGGTAGTCAGCCCAGAACTCGTAGTTGTAGAGGAACGTGTTCTTTGCGTTGGCCGGGTCGGTTGGCATGTGTGGTGCCATGTCGATGCCCAGTTCTGCGTGCTTGCCAACCATAGGAGCGGAGGACAAACGGGCAGGGCCGTAGCTGATGTACTGCGATTGATCCGCCAGACGCTGGGTGTCTGTCGCGAATTTCACGAAGTCTTTGACGCGCGCCAGACGGTCGTCAGGCAGACCTGCTGGGATGATCCAACCGTCAAGGTCGAACACCTGTGCGTCCCACAGCATTGCAACGGGCTGGTCTTGCTCTTCGATAACGCTGAACAGACGGCCGTTGTAGGTGGACCCCATGACGACTTCACCATCGGCCAGCAGCTGTGGCGTGTCGGCACCGGCGGACCACCAGATCACGTCGTCCTTGATTGTGTCGAGCTTTGCCAGAGCCTGTTCCTGACCTTCCGGAGTTGCCAGAACGTCATAGACTTCGTCCTTTGCAACGCCGTCACAGAGCAGCGCCCATTCCATGTTGTTGATGGGGCGCTTTTCAAGCGCGCGCTTGCCTGGGTAGGCTTCGGTGTCGAAGACGTCGCAGATTTTGGTTGGGGGCGTGTCGCCAACCATGTCTGTGCGATACCCGAATGTGGTCGAATACACGATCTGCGGGATAAAGCAGTCGCTCACCAGCAGGTCGCCAAAGTCGTCTTCAGCGGATGTCCCGTCGGGGGCTTCTGCCAGCATTTCGTCCGCGTCGATTTCCATCGCCAGACCTTCGTCGCACAGGCGGATGGCGTCAGCGGCAACCACGTCGACCAGATCCCAGGTCACGTTGCCGGCTTCGTTCATCGCGCGCAGCTTTGCCACGGCTTCGTTGGAGCTTTCATCCCAAACAGCAGAGAGTTCAGGGTGCATTTCCAGATAGGGCTGCAGATACGCTTTGTCTTGGCTGGCTTGGTAAGCGCCACCCCAGGAAACAAGCGTCATCTCTTTGGCCATGTCCGCATGCGCATCGGCGAATGCCAATGTGCCAGCGCCAATGATCGCGGAGGATGCGAGTAGCGTTGTCGTAAACTTCATTAGATAGTCTCCCATTATATGCCCGTTAGGGTCTTGAGGGTGTGATATCGGGCTTAACCACAGCCTCGTGCGACGCCGTCGAACGTTGGACGGCCGGCCGCGTCCTGACGCTTATGCGTCGAGGGCGCGGCAATCCTCTGCCAACCAGCCAATCTCGATCTGCTGGCCTGGCTTCAAACGTACCTGATCGGGTGCGTTTCGTGTCTTGATGATAAAGTTGTCGGTCCCGGCAACCCGCAGGCGGGTGCGGAAGATGTCGCCCATATAGACGAATTCAAGAACTTCGGCTTTCAGGGTATGTGCCCCTTCCTGCATCCGGTCCTTGTTGAATTCGACACGTTCGGGGCGGATCGATACGCGGGTGCGTTCGCCGGCGCGGGTCACGTTGATCGGCTTTGCCTCGATCAGGCCGCCGCCGTCCAACTGCACAAGGCAAGTGCCGCCCTTGATCTCGGTCACGACGCCTTCAAGAGTGTTATTCTCGCCGATGAACTGCGCAACAAAGCTGTTTTCGGGCTCTTCATACAGCAGATCGGGCGGGGCCAACTGCTGGATGCGGCCGTTTTCAAACACGGCCACGCGGTCGGACATTGTCAGCGCTTCGGTCTGGTCGTGGGTCACGTAGACCACGGTGATGCCCAGTTCATGCGCCAGATGCGTGATCTCGAACTGCAATGTTTCGCGCAGCTGTTTGTCCAACGCCCCCAGCGGTTCGTCCATCAACACCAGTTCGGGTTCGAAGACCAAAGCACGGGCCAAGGCAACGCGTTGCTGCTGACCACCGGAAAGCTGTGCCGGACGGCGGCCGCCGAAGTCGCCCATCTGAACACGGTCCAGCGCGATCTTCACTTTCTCTTCACGCTCGGACTTGCCGATCTTGCGCACCTCAAGCGGGAAGGCGAGGTTTTCGGCAACGGTCATATGCGGGAAAAGCGCGTAGTTCTGGAACACCATGCCAATGCCGCGTTTGTGCGGCGGGATGTTGTTGATCGATTTACCATCAAGCCGGATGTCGCCATGCGTGGCCGTTTCGAAACCCGCCAGCATCATCAGGCAGGTGGTCTTGCCGGACCCCGATGGCCCGAGCATTGTCAGAAACTCGCCTTTCGGCATCGACAGGTTGAGGTCTTTTACGACGAGATTTTCGCCGTCATAGCTTTTCTGCACGCGTTCAAATTCTACGAACGCATTCGTTGCTGAAGTATCTGCCAAAGCTGGCTCCCCGTTTATTGTGACGTTCAAGCGCCCTTGTTGACAGGAAGTTAAAACTGGCTGGTTTCCGCTTTGCAACCAATTAACGACACTTTTGGGCAGAAAGCGTCAATTGCGGGAAGATCGACGGTTATTTGACAAGAAACAGTTCTTTTGCCTGCGGAATTACTGTGCAGCCTGCTTGAAATAAGGGGAATTCGTTAATATCTGCCATAGGTTAAGCCTCAGCGGCTCGCCCCGAACCCGGCGATTTTGAGCGCTGGTCAGCCACTGCCGATGTCGCAAACAGACAAGTCCTTGCAGGGCTTCCAGTGGCGGGACGGGCGACCTTTGCGCCGCGTCCCGAATGTATGTCACGCCTTAGCCGAGCGGCGATTCAGCGTCTTGCGCGTGGTCTTCGGCTGCCTTGAGCAGGCCGCCTTCTTTGACCGCGGTATAGGTTTCATCCAGCGCTTTGGTGGCGCGCGTCATGAATACTTTGATCTCTTCGGGGGTGATCACCAGCGGTGGCGAGATGATCATCCGGTCGCCGACGTGGCGCATCACCAGATTATTCGCAAAGCAGCGTTCACGACACATATAACCGACGGTTCCTGCATCGCCTGCGAACTTTGACCGCGTTTCTTTGCGCGGGGACAGCGGCAGCGACGCCATAAGACCCGCGACGTTGACGGTGCCAACCAATGGATGCTCTGCCAGTTTGGCCAGCCCTTCCTTCAGGGCGGGGGCGGCAACATTGTTCACGTGATCCAGAATGTTTTCGTCCTGCATAATCCGCAGGTTTTCCAGTGCCACGGCCGAGCAAACGGGGTGCCCCGAATAGGTATAGCCGTGATTGAACTCCCCAGACCCGATGGTCTGCGCGATCTCTTCACACACAATGGACCCGCCAATCGGCTGGTAGCCAGAGCTCAGGCCCTTGGCGATGGTCATGATATGCGGCTTTATCCCCATGGTCTCGGACCCGAACCAGCTGCCTGTCCGGCCAAAGCCACAGATCACCTCGTCCGCGATGATCAATACGTCGTACTTGTCACAAATACGCTGGATTTCGGGCCAGTAGGTGCTTGGCGGCACGATAACCCCGCCTGCGCCCTGAATGGGTTCACCGATGAACGCCGCGACATTATCTGCCCCAAGCTCAAGGATCTTGGCCTCAAGCTCTTGCGCGCGGGCAAGGCCGAAGGCCTCGGGCGTGAGGTCGCCGCCTTCCACCCACCAGTCGGGCTGGTTGATGTGGTGAATACCGGGGATCGGCATGCCGCCCTGTTCGTGCATATAGCTCATGCCACCAAGAGAGCCGGACCCCATCGACGACCCGTGATAGGCATTCTTGCGGCTGATGATGTGGGATTTCTCTGGCTTCCCTTTCATGGCCCAATAGGTGCGCACCATCCGGATGTTGGTGTCATTCGCTTCGGAGCCCGACCCGGCAAAGAACACATGGTTCAGATCGCCGGGGGCCAGTGACGCGATCTCTTTTGCAAGGGCGATGGCGGGCACGTGCGAGGTCATGAAGAAGGTGTTGTAGTAGTTCAGCTCGAGCATCTGGCGCGCGGCGACGTCGGCCATTTCCTGACGGCCATAACCGATGTTGACGCACCAAAGTCCCGCCATCCCGTCAAGGATCTCGTTCCCCTCACTGTCGGTCAGGTAGACGCCCTTGGCACGGGTGATAATCCGCGCGCCCTTCTCGGCAAGTTCGTCATTGGTGGTGAACGGGTGCATGTGATGCGCGGCGTCAAGTGCTTGCAGCTCGGCGGTGGGCATGTGGTTGGTGATATGGGCCATAAAGAACACCTCTGGGAATGGGGAGGGAAGATTGGGCTCAGAATATGATCAAATTATACAGAGTCAATCGAATCGCTCTGCTGTGGTGACGATAAACGGCTATCAGCCGATCAGATTTTAATCAAAGAGAGGCGCGAATCTGGACCATGCCCTGAGAAACATCCTCGGTCATGGCCTGCGCAGCCTTTGCCGCATCGCCTTCGCGAAAAGCCGCCAGCAAGTCGGCATGTTTATCTGGCAGGTTCGACGTGCCAAACCGACCGCAGACCACGCGCAGCGACGGGCCGAACATCAGCCATAAACGGTCGACGGTCGCGGCCAGAATAGGGGCCTCGGCACAGGTGTTGACGATGGTGTGAAAGCGGTAGTTCTGGGTCAGGTATTCGCCGATATCCCCACGATCAATCGCGTGGTTCAGCGCGTCGTCCACCTGTGCAAGTTCGCTTAAAACAGTCTCTGACATGCGGCTTGTGGCCCGTTGAGCAAGCTCTGCTTCAAGAGTTTTTCGCATGAATTCCAGCTCGTTAACCCCTTCGAGGTCCAGCACAGGGACCGATACGCGGCGATTGCCCTGATGCACCAGCGCGCCTTCGGCGATCAAACGGCGCAGCGCTTCGCGCACCGGGGTCATGCCCGCATCAAGGGTTTCCGCGAGGCCTTGAATGGTGACCGCTTGACCGGGGGCAAGATCGCCGAACAGGATCAGCTTGCGCACGCGTTCATAGACATGCTGATGGGCCGGCACCTTGGCCGGGCTTTCCAAAGGCTTTTGCGACGCAAGGTCAGCGGAATTTACGTTCATCAAATTTGCCTAAATTGTACTCAACCACATTTTGAACCACGGCATGCACCTGCGTAAAATTATAAATGATCTTGTCGCATGACGCAAAACTTGATCAAATTGACGAAAGGTTCGGATCAACTGAGCCTACACAACGGGAGATGACAATGAAATATAGCTTGCTCAGCTCAATCGCAGCAACGGCATTGATCGCCACCAGCGCCTTGGGTGAAGAGGTGCGGGTCTATAACTGGTCCGACTACATCGACGAAGACCTGTTGCAGAAATTTGAAAAAGAAACCGGCATTGATCTGATCTATGACGTGTTTGACAGTAACGAAGTGCTTGAAACCAAGATGCTTGCAGGCGGGTCTGGCTATGACGTGGTTGTCCCGACCGGTACCTTCCTTGAACGCCAGATCACGGCGGGGGTTTTCCAGAAGCTCGACAAAGACAAGCTACCGAACATCACCAACATGTGGGACGTGATCGAGGACCGCGTATCGAAATACGACCCCGGTAATGAATATGCCGTTAACTATATGTGGGGCACCACCGGGCTTGGCGTGAACATGACCAAGGTTAAGGAAGTGCTGGGCGAGGATGCCCCTGTTGATTCGCTTGACCTCGTATTCAAGCCCGAGAATATGGAAAAGCTGGCCGAATGTGGCGTGCATTTCCTTGACGCTCCGACAGAAATGATCCCCGCGGCGCTGAAGTTTCTGGGCGAAGAGCCTCAATCCCAGGACCCCGACGTGATCGCGAAGGCAGAGCCTGTTCTGACGGCGGTTGCCCCCCACGTTCAAAAGTTCCACAGCTCGGAGTATATTAACGCACTGGCCAACGGTGATATCTGCGTTGCCTTCGGTTGGTCGGGTGACATCCTGCAATCGCGTGACCGCGCGGCCGAGGCGGATAACGGTGTCGAAATCGCCTATTACGCGCCAAAAGAAGGGGCGCTGATGTGGTTCGACAATATGGCTATTCCAGCGGATGCGCCAAACCCGGATGGGGCGCATAAGTTCTTGAATTTCATGATGGACGCAAAGAATATGGCCGCCGCGTCGAACTACGTTTACTATGCGAATGGCAACAAGGCGAGCCAAGAGTTCCTTGCCGAGGACGTGATCGGGGACACAGCGATTTACCCAGACGAAGCCACGCTGGAAAACCTGTATACCATTTCTTCATATTCACCCAAGGTACAGCGTGTCATCACGCGTATGTGGACGAAGATCAAATCTGGTATCTAAAATCGCATCGGGTCAAAGCCTTACCGGTTTTGACCCGATCAACCGGACCCTTCCATCCGGAGGGGTAAACGCTGTGCAAAGGATAGATCAAAGTGAGCCAACCCGTTTTCGCCCCGTGGGATGACCCGAACGAAAAGCCGCTTATCCGCTTCGAGAATGTGACAAAGCGTTTTGGCGATTTCGTTGCGATCGATGATCTGTCTTTGAGTATTTATGAAAGCGAGTTCTTTGCACTGCTGGGGCCTTCGGGCTGCGGTAAAACAACGATGATGCGCATGCTTGCCGGGTTTGAAAACCCAAGCGCGGGCAAGATCGAATTGGCGGGTAAGAATATCGCGGGCATCCCGCCGAACAAGCGGGCGGTGAACATGATGTTCCAGTCCTATGCCCTGTTCCCACATCTGTCTGTCTGGGAGAATATCGCCTTTGGGTTGAAACGAGGGGATATGTCCAAGGCAGATATCGCCGCACGCGTTGAAGAGATGCTCAAACTGACGCGCCTTACCAAATTTGCCAAACGCAAACCCCACCAAATCTCGGGGGGACAACGTCAACGGGTCGCGCTTGCGCGGTCCCTCGCCAAAGCGCCGAAGCTTTTGCTACTGGACGAACCGCTTGGCGCGCTGGACAAAAAGCTGCGTCAGGACACCCAGTTTGAACTGATGG
This sequence comes from Sulfitobacter sp. G5_S2_6_S6, assembly GCF_054968505.1. Taxonomy (NCBI): domain Bacteria; kingdom Pseudomonadati; phylum Pseudomonadota; class Alphaproteobacteria; order Rhodobacterales; family Roseobacteraceae; genus Sulfitobacter; species Sulfitobacter sp. G5_S2_6_S6. The sequence continues at coordinate 215,790 of NZ_JBQKUI010000002.1, read as the reverse complement.
ATATCCAGGAAAGCACGGGGACCACCTTTGTTATCGTTACCCACGACCAAGAGGAAGCGATGACCGTCGCGAGCCGCGTGGCTGTGATGGATGAAGGGCAGATCATCCAGGTCGCCACGCCAGGGGGTATCTACGAAGCACCTAATTCCGTCTACGTCGCTGACTTCATCGGTGACGTGAACATTATCTCCGGCACGGTGAAGCCCGCAGGCGAGGATATGTACCACCTTGATTGGGTCGCGAATGAGGCCCCCTTGCTTGCGGCATCAGAACGCCCCTTTAGCGATGGACAGGAAGCTCATCTTGCGATCCGACCGGAGAAGATCGCCATTTCTACCGAGAAGCCGACAGAAATGAAGAACGCTGTTCAGGGCACCGTTCTGGACATCGCATATCTTGGCAATCTCAGCACCTACCATGTCCAGCTGGCCGGTGGTCAAGTGATCAAGGCACAGACGGCAAACACGCGTCGGCTGTCGCGCCGCACGATCACGTGGGAGGATAAGGTCTGGATTTCATGGAGCGCCACCGCCGGCGTCCTGTTGGAGCGATGAATATGCGTCGCTTTTTCCTTATCGCGGTGCCCTATGCCTGGTTGCTCGCGCTGTTTCTCATTCCTTTCATCATTGTTTTTAAAATTTCTCTCTCTGATCTGGCTTTGTCGATTCCTCCTTACTCCCCGACGGCAAAGGACGGGATCTGGGCGATGTTCGCGGCATTCGATCTGGAAAACTTTACCTTTCTTGCTTCGGACGATCTCTACTGGAAGGCTTACCTAAGCAGTTTGAAGATTGCGTTAATATCTACAGTTTTAGCGGTTTTGGTGGGCTACCCCATGGCCTACGGCATGGCCCGCGCGCCCGAGGAATGGCGTCCGACCCTTATGATGCTGGTGATCTTGCCCTTTTGGACCAGCTTCCTGATCCGCGTTTACGCGTGGGTCGGTATTCTGAGTAATGAGGGGCTTTTGAATCAATTCCTGCTGTGGTTGGGCATCATCGATACGCCTTTGACGATCATGAACACGACGACCGCGGTCTATATAGGAATTGTTTACACTTATCTGCCATTCATGATTCTACCGATTTATGCCGCGCTAGATCGGTTGGACGAATCCTTGATCGAGGCCGCTGAAGATCTGGGATGTTCACGGTTAAAGGCATTCTGGCTGGTCACGATACCTTTGTCTCGCAACGGGATCATTGCGGGGTGTTTCCTGGTCTTTATCCCCGCGCTGGGCGAATTCGTTATCCCGTCTTTGTTGGGCGGTTCAGGGACGTTGATGATCGGCAAGGTCTTGTTCGAGGAGTTCTTTAACAACCGCGACTGGCCCGTCGCGAGCGCGGTAGCGGTGATCCTGCTGCTGATCCTGATCGTTCCAATCGTTCTGTTCCAACGCAACCAGCAACGTCAGGCCGAGGTGGAGTCATGAGACGCGCAAGCTGGTTCAATATTACGTCGCTCACCCTCGGGTTTGCTTTTCTTTATCTGCCGATGATCCTGTTGGTCATCTACAGTTTTAACAGTTCGAAACTGGTGACTGTCTGGGCCGGATTCTCGACCAAATGGTACGGCGAGCTGCTTCAGAATGAGGCATTTCTGAACGCTGCGATGGTAACGCTGAAGGTCGCGGTGGCATCCTCTACGCTGGCAACGGTGTTGGGGACGATGGCGGCATACATTCTTGTGCGCGGCGGGCGGTTTGCTGGGCGTACGCTCTTCTCGGGTATGATCTACGCGCCGCTGGTCATGCCGGAGGTGATTACCGGCCTGTCGCTGTTGCTTCTGTTTATCGGGATCGGGCTGGACCGGGGGACGCTAACCATCGTGCTGGCACACACGACCTTTTCGATGTGCTACGTGTCAGTGGTCGTGTCATCAAGGCTGGTGACTTTTGACCGGTCGCTGGAGGAAGCGGCGCTGGACCTTGGGTGCTCGCCTTTCGACGCCTTCCGTTTGGTGACCTTGCCGATCATCGCGCCGGCGGTCATTTCGGGGTGGCTGTTGGCGTTCACGCTCTCGCTGGACGACCTTGTTATCGCTTCGTTTACCACGGGCCCGTCCTCCACAACCCTGCCGATCAAGATCTGGAGCGCGGTGCGTCTCGGCGTCTCGCCCGAGATTAACGCATTGTCCACCATCATGATCGGTATCGTGACTTTCGGGGTTATCACGGCGTCACTGATATCGAAGCGCAAGGCGATCAAGGCGCAACGCGATGTGCAGGCGGCGGAACGCGCCGTGGCATGAAAGAGCGGCGGCATGAAACGAATATTTAACGATTTTGCCTATACAGATGCGCCTAGGGAAGATTGTTGGTGGGATCAAACCTGCGCCGCTACCGACAGGTCTGCGTTGGAAGGTGACGTATCCTGTGACGTGGCGATTGTAGGGGGCGGCTTTACCGGGCTCTCTGCCGCGTTGCGCCTTGCGGAGGCTGGATATTCTGCGGTCGTGCTGGAAAACCGATACGTCGGCTGGGGCGCGTCGGGCCGCAACGGGGGCTTTTGCTGCCTTGGGGGCGGGCGGCTCAGCGATGCCGCGCTGGACAAGCTTTCAGGGCGCGAGGATCGGTTGCGCTTTCGCGCGGCTGAGCTGGCGGCGATCAACTTTGTTGACGCGTTGATCACGCGGCATGGGATCGACGTTGACCGCCACTCTGACGGGGAGATCGAGCTGGCGCATCGGCCCAAGGATATGGACGATTTTCGCACGCGCGCCCGCGAGGTGCGAGAAAACTACGGGCTGGAGGCGCGGCTTATTGATCCCGCGGATTTCACGGCGCATGGGCTTTCGGGGCCGTTCCACGGTGCGCTGCATATTCCGGCGGGCTTTGCGCTGAACCCGCGGAAATACGTGACCGGCCTTGCTGCAGCGGCGGAAAAGGCGGGTGCGGTGATTTACCATGATACGCCTGCGCTTGAGGTGCGGCAGGCGGCGCAGGGTCACGACGTTCGAACGCCCAACGGCAGGGTGCGTGCACAGAAAGTGATTGTCGCCACGAACGGGTATTCGTCGGAAGATTTGGTGCCGGGGCTGTCTGCGCGCTATATGCCCACGCAGTCGACGGTCCTTGTGACCCGCCCCCTGACCGAGGCAGAGCTTGATGCCGCAGGTTGGAAGAGCGATTATATGTCCGCAGATACGCGCAATTTGCTACATTATTTCAGGCTGATGCCGGACCGCCGGATGTTGTTCGGCATGCGCGGCGGTTTGGTGACGGGCAAAGCGGCAGAGGCGCGCGCCATTGCGCGTGTGCGCCGCGATTTCGAAAAGTTTTTCCCGGCGTGGAAAGACGTTGAGACACCCTACCAATGGTCGGGTATGGTATGTCTGTCGCGCGCGCAAATGCCCTTTGTCGGCAAGCTCCCTGACCCCGGTGCTGTCTATGCAAGTCTTTGTTATCATGGGAATGGTGTTGCAATGGGCAGCTATTCGGGCGGGCTGGTCGCGGATCTGGTGATGGGCAAACCCATCGACCGGCCCTACCCTCAGGTCATGCAAAAACCGCTGCGAAAATTCGAACTGGGGCGCTTGCGTCGGCTTCTGATGCCATTTGCCTATCTTGGTTTTGCGCTGTCAGATCACTAGATGTGGGTGCACCGGCTGGCTTGGCTTGCTGACTGTCAAATTGATTTAGGATAAAGTTTCATGAAGATTGCGATGATTGGCACCGGCTATGTCGGTTTGGTCTCGGGTGTTTGTTTCTCGGATTTCGGACATGAAGTTGTCTGTGTCGACAAAGACCCCTCTAAAATCGAGAAGTTGGAAAAGGGCATCGTCCCGATCTACGAGCCCGGTCTTGATGATTTGATGGCCAAGAACGTTGCCGCGGGGCGTCTGTCTTTCACCGGTGACCTTGCCAGTGCAGTGGATGGTGCGGATGCCGTGTTTATCGCGGTTGGGACACCGACCCGCCGCGGGGATGGCCATGCGGATCTGACCTATGTCATGGCCGCCGCAGAAGAGATCGCCTCTGTCCTGACGGGTTATGCGGTGATCGTCACCAAATCGACTGTGCCCGTGGGCACCAACCGTCAGGTCAAACAGGTCGTCGCCAAAGCCAATCCCAAGGCCGAATTCGACGTTGCCTCGAACCCGGAATTCCTGCGTGAAGGGGCCGCGATTGACGACTTTATGCGCCCCGACCGCGTGGTTGTAGGAACGCAGAATGAACGCGCCGAACAGGTGATGAAGGACATCTACCGCCCGCTCTCGCTGCGCGAGTTTTCGATCATGTCGACGGATCTGGAAAGCGCAGAGATGATCAAATACGCCGCCAACGCGTTTTTGGCGACCAAGATTACCTTTATCAACGAAATCGCGGCCCTGTGTGAACGCACAGGCGCAGATGTGAAAATGGTGTCGAAAGGCATGGGGCTGGATAACCGGATCGGGTCCAAGTTCCTGCACGCGGGCCCGGGCTATGGCGGTAGCTGCTTCCCGAAAGACACGCAGGCCTTGGCGCGGATGGGGCAGGATCATTCGGTGCCGATGCAGCTGACCGAAACCGTGATCAAGGTGAACGACGAGGTCAAACGCCGGATGATCGACAAGGTGGTCGACATCTGTGGCGGGTCGGTAAACGGCAAGACCATCGCGGTGCTGGGGGTAACGTTCAAGCCCAACACCGACGATATGCGCGACTCTCCCAGCTTGACGATTGTGCCATCGCTGGTGGGCAACGGGGCCAAGGTGCGTGTGGTTGATCCGCAGGGCAAGCGCGAGGGCGAAGCCTTGCTGCCGGGCGTGTCGTGGCTGGAGGATGCCTATAAGGCCGCGCAAAATGCGGACGCGCTGGTCATTCTGACGGAGTGGAATGAATTCCGCGCGCTGGACCTCAAGCGGATGGCCAAGCGGATGACGACCCCTGCGATGGCAGATCTGCGCAATATCTACAGCCCGAAAGATGCCAAACGCGCCGGTTTCTCGGCCTATGTCTCTATCGGGCGCGAAGGGTTCGGGGCTTAACCTGCACCACCGGCCCGCGCTTGGAACAGGGCGGGCCGACAGCGAGATCAACTGCGGTGGGTTTCGCCACGTGCTTTGGCAAGCGTCATCTGCCGCTGGCGCTCACGGAACCGCGCCTTATCCGCGTCAGAGGTTTCATTGACGCACTGCGGGCAGCTGACGCCGGCCTCGTATCCGGGCTTTGCGGTATCTTCGGGTAGGATCGGGCGACGGCAACCGTGGCACAGCATATGCGGCCCTTCTTTCAACCCGTGACCAACGCTGACCCGGTTATCAAAGACAAAGCAATCGCCTTTCCAGCTGCTTTGCTCTTCGGGGACGTCTTCAAGGTACTTGAGGATGCCCCCCTTGAGGTGGAACACGTCCTCCACCCCTTGGCCGATCAGGTAGTTCGTCGATTTCTCACACCGGATACCGCCGGTGCAGAACATCGCGATTTTCTTGTTGTGGAACCGGTCCTTATTCGCCTCCCACCAGGCGGGGAATTCGCCAAAGCTCTGGGTTTCCGGGTCGATGGCCCCGTCGAATGTGCCGATCGCGACCTCATAGTCATTGCGCGTGTCGATCACGGCAACATCGTCGCGGCCGATCAGATCGTTCCAGTCGGCGGGATCGACGTAATGCCCGACCTTGGCCAGCGGATCGACATCGGGCTGACCCATGGTCACGATCTCGCGCTTCAGGCGGACCTTCATCTTGCCGAAGGGCGGCGTCGTGGCGGTGCTTTCCTTCCACTCAAGATCGGTGCAGCCGGGCAGGGCACGGATATGCGCGATGACCGCGTCGATCCCCGCACGGGGGCCGGCGATGGTGCCGTTGATGCCTTCGGCGGCGACAAGCAGCGTGCCTTTGACGTCATGTTGCGCACAAAGCGCAATCAACGGCGGGCGCAGGGCGTCAGGCGCGTCAAAACGGCTGAAATGATAGAGGGCGGCAATGGTATACATGCGCGCTGAGATACGCCCATGCGGCGGTTCAGGCAAGGGGGTGCCGTGCCGCACCCGCCGTGCTATGTCCCTTGGCACAAGCTGGCCCATGAGGAACCCGATATGACCCACGCCCTGATCGTGATTGATGTGCAAAATGATTTCTGCCCCGGCGGAGCCCTTGCGGTGACAGACGGCGACGCCATCGTCGACGGGATCAACGCGCTGATGGGGCAGGCGGATGCGGTGGTTCTGACGCAGGACTGGCATCCGGCGGGGCATTCCTCCTTTGCGTCGTCCCATGCGGATATGGTGCCGTTCGAGGTGACGCAGATGCCCTATGGCGCGCAGGTGCTGTGGCCGGATCATTGTGTCCAAGGCAGCAACGGGGCCGCGTTCCACCCGCGGCTGGATCAAACCCGTGCCGATATGATCATTCGCAAAGGGTACAACCCCGCCATAGACAGCTATTCTGCGTTCTTCGAAAATGACCAGAAAACGCCTACCGGGCTTGAAGGGTATTTGCGGACACGCGGCATAACCAAGCTGACGATGGTCGGTTTGGCGCTTGATTTCTGCGTTAACTTTTCCGCCGTGGACGCGGCGAAGCTGGGCTTTGATGTCGAGGTCCGTTTGGACCTGTGTCGTGCAATTGACCTGGACGGATCGCTTTCTGCCGCGCGCGAGGCGATGACGACGGCGGGGGTTACTCTGCGCTAAGCGGGGCGTCTTCGACGGGGGCGATGTTGAGGATATCCAGCGCATCCAGCCCGCCAAGCGTGGCATCCACCGCGACGGTCGCCAGAATGATCCCCATGACGCGGCTGATCACGCTGGCGCCCGTGGTCCCCATAAGGTGACCGATCCGCCCCGCGAGCAACAAAAGCACAAGCGTGAACAGCAGCACGACAACCAGCAGGCCCGCCGTGACCAGCTGGTCTGATATCTGGTTGGTGTGGTTGTCCGTCAGGATCACAATCGCCAGCATCGCCCCCGGAGAGGCGATAGACGGCATGGCGAGCGGAAAGACCGCACCGGCGAGATGATCCCGCTCTGCCGCCTCGATTTCCTGTGTCGGTTTCGGGTCGCCGAAAATCATGCTGAGCGCGAAGAGGAACAGGATAATCCCGCCCGCGACCTGAAACGACCCCAGCCGCAGCCCAAGGTTCTCAAGCAGATATTGCCCGCCCACGAGGAACCCAAGCAAGACCAGACCGGCCACCAGTACGGCCCGCAGCGCAAAGCTTTTGTGCAGGTGTTGCGGGACGTTGGCTGTCGCGAAAAGAAAGACGGGAAGGCTGCCAATAGGGTCGATCACGACAAACAAGGTAATCAACTCTCGCAAGAGATTGGGCCATTCCAGCATCTAGCAGCGCTCCTTAGGGGGTTAAGTCGGTGGATTACCACAGGTTTTGCACTGTGTCAGCGGCAATTCCCTTGCCCGTACAAGATGGATGGGCCACAAACACACCGCCTAAGGGAGCTTTGAACATGGTCGACATTGCAAGCCGCGTCTGGAACCACAAGTGGAAGATCGACCCTATCGTGCGGTCCCTGATCGATACGGATTTCTATAAGCTGTTGATGTGCCAGTCGGTTTTTCGCAACAAGCCGGAAACACAGGTCACATTCAGCCTGATCAACCGTTCCAAGCATATCCCGCTGGCCGATCTCATTGACGAAGGAGAGCTGCGCGAACAGCTTGATCACATCCGGTCGCTGTCACTCAGCCGCGGGGAAAGCACTTGGCTGCGTGGGAATACTTTTTACGGCAAGCGTCAGATGTTCCGCCCCGACTTCATGGAGTGGTTCGAGGGCCTGCGCCTGCCGCCCTATCATCTTGAGCGTAAGGGCGACCAATACGAGCTGACATTCGAAGGGTCGTGGCCCGAAGTCATGCTGTGGGAGATCCCCGCCCTCGCCGTCCTGATGGAGCTGCGCAGCCGCGCCGTGCTGGACCGTATGGGCCGGTTCGAACTGCAGGTGCTCTATGCGCGCGGCATGACCCGTGTCTGGGAAAAGATCGAAGCCCTGCGGGAAATCCCCGATCTGTCCATCGCCGATTTCGGCACCCGTCGTCGCCATTCGTTCCTGTGGCAGGATTGGTGCGTGCAGGCCATGCAGGAAGGCTTGGGCGACGCCTTTACCGGCACGTCAAACTGCAAAATCGCCATGAGCCGAGAGGTAGAGGCGATCGGCACCAACGCGCATGAACTGCCGATGGTCTATGCCGCATTGGCCAAGGACGACGCCGCACTTGCGCAAGCGCCCTATGACGTTCTGCAAGACTGGCACGATGAACACGAAGGCAATCTGCGTATCATTCTGCCTGATACTTACGGCACAAAAGGCTTTCTGGATAACGCCCCCGACTGGCTGGCGGGCTGGACCGGCATCCGCGTCGACAGTGGTGATCCGGCGGTGGCGGCACAGACCGCGATCGATTGGTGGAAGTCCCGCGGTGAAGACCCCAGTGAAAAGCGGGTTATTTTCAGCGACGGTCTGGATGTCGCCAAGATCAAGGAACTGCATCAACAGTTCGCCGGCAAGGTCAAAGCCTCCTTTGGGTGGGGCACCTTGCTGACAAATGATTTCCGCGGGCTGGTGCCTGACGACGCGCTCGCCCCGTTTTCGTTGGTGTGCAAAGCGGTAAAGGCGAACGGCAGCCCGACGGTGAAGCTGTCGGATAACCCTAACAAAGCAATGGGCCCGCAGTCAGAGATCGACCGTTACAAACGTGTCTTTGGCGTCGGCGATCAGGCGGCTCAGAAAGTTATCGTCTGATCCGACGGCAAAAGGGGCCAGTGGTTTCCCACCGGCCCCTCTGCTTTATGCCGCCTGCGTGGGGTGCGGGGCATAACTGCAAATCGCTTAGCCGCGGTCGTCGACGATCAGGGTCAGACCGCCCATACCGTTACCGCGCACGGCCACGACCTCTTCCGAGGTGAAGCCTTCGGCTTCCAGCTCTGCGCTCAGGTCGGCATTGGCGTCAACAGAGGCGCGCATGTCATCAACGGCCTCGGCTTGTGCGTCCAGCGCGTCGTCCAGCGCGGTTGTGGTCCCCTGTTTGGATGCTTTCAGCTCCGACACGGTTACGACGTCCAGCTTGGCGTCGGCATCGAACGCGTCAATTTCTGCTTGGGTCTGCGTGTCGGTTTCGGCACCGGCGCGCAGTTCCTGGATCAACTGACCATAGTTTTCCTGCGCGGTGTCGCCGGTGTCGGTCACGGCACCCTTGGCTTGTTTCAGTGTGGAATCGGTGGATAGTGAACCGGATGCGCCAACGTCAGCGCTGATGCCCGACCCTACGTCTGCTGCGCCGCCAACGGCACCATCAACAGAGGTTTGCGCCATCGCTGCGGTGGAAACGCCGGTGGCCATCAGGGTCGCGATCAGTGTTGTGGTCGTAAGTTTCATCTGAGTTCTCCTTAGATTTACTACCAGACATCGCTTGTATGTCTGCGAGGGGAACACCGGGCCGCGGCGATCCGTTCCGGCGCGGATTCGGCGCTATGGCGGCGATTTGCCGATAGAGGGCGCATACCGGCAAAAAACGGCGAGATAGGGGGGCTGCAATAGAAGTGATGGAACGGCGGCGCAGGGCAGGCCCCGCGGCAGGCTATTCCGGCGGATCAACCCGCCCGCGCAGCGCCTTCACCTCGCCCCGCGTCTTTTTCGCCTTCAGCCGGCGTTTCTTCGAACCGAGCGTGGGGCGTGTCGGGATACGCTTTTTGGGCGGCTTCAACGCGGCGGTGATCAGTTCCTTCAGGCGCTCGCGGATAATCTCGCGGTTGCGGACCTGACTTCGGGTTTCGTCACATTGCAGCACCAAAGCGCCCTCGGTCGTCCAACGACGGCCCGCCAGTCTGCGCAGACGGTTTTTGACCGGCGTCGGAATAGAAGGGGAGGTCGCGGCCTCGAACCGCAGTTCCACGGCGCTTGAGACCTTGTTCACATTCTGACCGCCGGGCCCGGAGGCACGCATGAAGCTTTCCGTCAGCTCCCAGTCCTGAATGGCAATCTCGTCCGTGATCCGCAGCATCAAACTCTCCTTCATGGCGACTATCGCATCGCGCAGACCCAAGGGAAAGGGGAACGCCCAGATACGAAAAGGGCCGCCCTGGTGCGGAGCGGCCCAATCGAAGGGTTTAAGGAGGTGGGATCGGTTAGATCGGCGATCCACCCGGGTTGTTTCAACCGTCAGGGGCTGCCCTAACGGGATACCTCCCAAGCTGTTCCGACACCTCGCTCCAATACCGTTCTTGACACTGGATCACCTCCTTTACATTTGTTGAACTCACTTGAAGACTGGCACAGTAATCTGAAAACGCAAAACGTTTTCTGCAGCCGTCCCGGTTCACAAAAGGGTGCCTATCAACTGCGGGTCAAAAGTTGTGCAGTGATGATGCGGAAGGGGATCAGGGCAATCAGCGCAATCCCGAGTTTCACAGACCAGTCTGCAACGGCCAGCGATACCCAAAGCGGCGCGAGCGGGCCGCTGCCGAGCAATGGCAACATTTCGGCCGCCCAGGACACATCGGTTGCAGGATGCAGGAACGACAGGACACCGGAAAATGAGATCGAGAAAAATAGCAACGTATCAAGCGTGCTGCTGACCAGCGTGCTAGCCAAAGGCGCACGCCACCACGTGCCATCGCGCAGCGCAGAGAAGATCGCAACATCGACCAATTGCGCCACGAGGAATGCCACACCGGACCCGATCGCGATGCGCAGGGTCACCAGCGGCCCGAATTCGCCCATGATCTGTGTCCCGATCAGCGAACAGACCAGCCCCACGACAAAGCCTACCAGCACGACACGGCGCGCGGCATCCTTGCCGTAGACGCGGTTCATCACATCGGTGACCAGAAACGCCAGCGGATAGGTGAACGCGCCCCAAGTCAGCCATTGGCCAAAGAGGAACTGAACAAGAATGTTGGAGGCCACAACGATGGCGGCCATGGCAAGAATGCCGGGAAGGTAGGTGCGTGTCATATTTGAAACCGTTTTTTGCAAGGGTGCGGCGACTTGGCCTGCGGGGATCGCAGACGTCATGCGTTGTAGGGAAGGCGGGGCACCCGCGCAAGCTATTGCGTTATCGTCAGCTCGATCACCTGGGTTTCCTGCACGGAGAGGAAGTTATCGTCTGATATCATCATCACCCGCGTGCGCCCGATGGCGTCGCGCCAAACGGTCAGCGCCTCTAGGTTGTCGTATCGCGCGGGCAGGGTTTGCAGCAGCGTCACCGCGCTGGTCTGATCCCCAGAGAGTTCGATCCGCCGCAGGCGTGTGCGAAACCCCAGCGGGGTGACCGTACGCTCGAGCAGATACAACCGCCCTTCGTCGTCGAAATCCGCACCCACGGGGACAAAGGGGCTGTCATTTTCGAGGTAGGCCGCGATGCGCCACGTGCCGTCTTGGTATTTGTACAGCGGGATCTGATCGCCGCGGTTATCCTCGGGCAAGGCATAAAGCGCGCCTGTTGCATCAACGGCCAAAGCTTCAAACCCGGCGTTGTCGCGCAGCACTGCGCCCTCGGGCGGGGCGATGAACTGCAATGGGGTGCCGTCGGCAAGGTTGGTACGCGCGATGCGATGATCGCCTTCGTAGCTGATATAGATGCTGCCATCCGGCGCAATCGCCAGACCTTCGGCGTCGGCCTCGGGTTTGTCCATCACCGCGCCGTTCTTATCGCGCAGCGCGACGGAATGGATGATCTCCATCCCCGTCAGCGTGCCAAGCGCGTCGCGCGACAGGTCGGCCACGATGATCCGCCCGCGGTCACTGATCGCCGTAAGCTGTTTGCCATCCGCGCGCATCTCGACACCGGACAGGCCACCGAACCAGGGGGCGTCATGCTCCCACGTCAACTGCTGATGCTGCGCAATAGGGCCATTTGCACCCGCCGCAAAAGCAGCGGAGGCAAAGCCGAGGGCAAAAAGGATCTGTAGCAAGCTTAGTTCGAATCCAGCACGGATTGGCATTGCGCTGGCAGGTCAGCAAGCAGCAGTTCGCGCTTTGGCTTGCGCTTGGGCGCATTGGGGTTTGGTGGGGGCGGGTTCAGGATATTCGCCTGCCACTGACGCGCATCGGCGCAGCCGTCGCCCGCAGGGGGCGGATCCTGGTTGACGCAGCCGGTCGCCCCTTTGGGGCAGCTTAGCCGAACGTGGAAATGATAGTGGTGCCCGTACCAAGGACGGATTTTGCGCAGCCAGCTGCGGTCGCCCTTTTCATCGGCACACATCTGCACCTTGGCCCCGGGGAAAACAAAGATGCGCGCCACGCGGGGATCAGATGCCGCGGCCTTGAGCACCTGATGGTGCTGCGGGGTCCAGCTGCTGTTCACATAGGCACCGCTGGCCCGACGCATGGAGATAGAGGAAATACTTTCACGCTCTGCCCGGCTGAGCGACAGCGACTTGGGCGGAAGCATCCAGAAATCGGCGTCCAGACCCATCTGGTGACTGGCGTGCCCTGTCAGCATCGGGCCGCCACGGGGCTGGCTGATATCGCCGACATACAGCCCTTCCCATCCGGGTTGCTGCGCGGCCTTCGCGCTGAGCGTTTTGATGTAATCGATCATCTCCGGGTGGCCCCAGTTGCGGTTGCGCGACAGGCGCATGGCTTGCCAGGTCGGCCCCGTTTCCGCCAGTTGTTGTGCCCCCGCGACACAGCCCTTTGAATAGCTGCCGTAAGCGGCGGAAGACTGCCGTGACCCGTCGGCTTTCGCGCCAAAAAGCTTCTTGGCCTGAATGTTGCTGCGCGCGCCCCCCGACGACCCGATGGTCGGCAGGATTTTGGACGCTTCCGCATTCGGCTTGGACGGTGACCCGCCGCAAGCCGCCAGCGTGAGGGCCAGCGCGGTACATGTGAGGATTCGTGTCAGGATCATTTCGCGAAATCTCCGTTCGGTTTCACCCAGACTAACAGAACCAGGCCGATGATGAACAGCCCTACGACAGGGGCGATCCCGATCCGTTGGCTGCCGGATACGTCGCTTGCGATGGCGATCAGGGCAGGGGCCAGAAACGAGGTCGCTTTGCCCGACAGCGCGTAAAGGCCAAACGCCTCTGTCATGCGGTCGGGGTTGCCCTGACGGGTCAGCATATTGCGCGACGATGCCTGCAGCGCCCCGCCCGCCGCCCCGATCAAAGCACCAGCGATGTAAAAGGCGATGTCGGGCGCGGAGGATCCTTCGGCCAGCGTGATGCCCATAATCGAGTTGGGCGTCAGCGAGATGATCAGCACGGCCGTTGCAATCAGGATCAGACAGCATGTTACGATCACAGGCATCGGCCCGATCGCACGATCCACACGCCCGCCCACCCAGCAGAACACCGCGCCTGAAATCGCAGCAAGTATCCCGAAGACGCCGATATCAATAATGCTCCAGTTCAATACGCCAAGCGCGTATATCCCGCCGAATGTGTACATTCCGTTAAGCGCATCGCGGTAAAACATGGATGATCCCAAATAGGCCAGCAGCGACGGGTGACGCGGCAGGTTCTTGAGCGTGACCCACAAATCAGAAAGCCCTTGCCCCACGCGGTAACGCGCCGCGCCGGTCACCGGCGTATCGCGCACATATAGAAAGAAGGGGATCATAAAGACCGCGTACCAGATCGCGGTCAGCGGCCCGACGATGCGCGTATCGGCTTTGGTCGTGGGGTCCAGCCCGAAGAGCGGGCTCAGCCCCGCCATCGTGCGCCCGTTGCTGCCCGCCTGAAACAACGCGATCATCACGATCAGCGCCACAACACCGCCGACATAGCCAAAAGCCCAGCCTGACCCCGACAGCCGCCCGCGCTCTCCCGGGTCGGGATGCAGCTCTGGCAGATAGGAGTTGGTGAAAATTGTCGCGAATTCCATCCCGATCAGGCCAATGCCAAAGAAGAACAGCGCCCACAGGACCGAGAAATCTTGCGGCGCGGTCCACCACAGCGCGGCTGATCCCACCACATAAAGCCCCGAAAACAGCCAGATCCAGGGCATCCGCTTGCCCGATGAATCAGCCACCGCCCCAAGGGTCGGGGCCAGTATCGCGATCATGATCCCCGCAACCGTCAGCCCGTAGCCCCAATAGGCCTGCGCCTGCGCCTTGGCGGCATCCAGCGCCATGCCGCTATCCACAAGATTTGCCGTTGCTGTTTGCGCGAAATACGGGCCGAAAATAAACGTCAGAAGAAGCGTGTTATAGGGTTGGCTGGCCCAGTCAAAGAAATACCAGCCCCAGATTTTCTTGCGCGCTGACGTGGCTGCCATGACTGCTTTCTCCTGTTTTGAGGGACGGTAGTGCAGCAGCCCTACGCGGCGCAAGAGCGGTGTTGTGCGCAACGCCAGCGTGAATTGCCCATCAGTATGTCATATGACATCTCAAAAGGGTCGCTTTTCAAATCCTCTTTGCCTACACAGGGTGCCAACGTTAAGAATGTTTTGGATAATTTTACGAGGCTCCGTATGTCGATGATCCGGCTTTTGTACTTCAGCACCGCAGTTCCTTCGGTCTCTAAGGCGGATGTTGCCGACATATTTACCGTCGCTGTGCGCGAGAATGAAAAACACGGCGTCACTGGCGCCTTGGCCTACAACGGACGCAACTTTTGTCAGGTGCTTGAGGGCGAAGAAGCCTCCATCCGCCAGTTGATCGAAAACATCCAGAAAGACAGTCGTCACAGCGGCTTCAAAATCCTCGACGAAAAGCCGATCGAGACACGGCATTTCGCCGATTGGTCCATGCTTCAGGTCGATAGTCTGGATTTTTCTGTCGTCATCAACGCGATGCAAGCGTGATGTGATGCGATTTTACCAAGAGCGGCGGTGCCAAGGCGCTGCCGCTCTTGTTCTTTGATGCCAGCGCACCTACTTTCACGCTGTGCAACGAAAGGCCCCCTTATGACATCCCTGTTTCAGATCCTGATGCTTCTGCTGAACATCGTTTGGTTCATCATCATCGCGCATGTCATCATGAGCTGGCTGATTAATTTTCAGGTTTTAAATCTTCGTCAACCTTTGGTGGCGCAAGTTTGGGATGGGCTGAATCGCTTGTTGGAGCCTGTTTATGGCCGGGTCCGCAGCTTTCTGCCGCAAATGGGCGGGCTTGATCTGGCACCGCTGGTCGTTCTGATCGCCGTTGCCGTTCTGCGTATCCTGCTGATCAACAACGCCGCGCTGTTCTACTGATCGGGCGGCTGCTGGGGGCAAAGACCCCGCCGGACGCACGGGCAGGGATTGTTCCCCGCCCGCGACTATGAGATTCTGCAAACTGCAGGTTAGATACAGTTGGGTTTTTCATGTCAGGCGCTGCCACGCTACTTCGTGATGTCTTTGGATTTGACGGGTTCCGCCCCGGCCAACAAGAGATCGTAGAGGCCGTTACCGCCGGCGAAAACACATTGGCCATCATGCCCACGGGTGGTGGTAAATCTCTTTGTTTCCAAATGCCTGCACTTTTGCGCGACGGGGTGACGGTGGTGATATCGCCGTTGATTGCGCTGATGCGCGATCAGGTCCGCGCGCTGCAAGAGCTTGGCGTCGGGGCGGGGGCGCTGACCTCTGGCAATACGCCCGAGGAAACCGATGCCGTGTGGGAAGGGCTTGAGGCCGGAACGCTCAAGCTGCTCTATATGGCCCCCGAACGGCTCGCTGCGGGGTCGGTTACGGGCATGCTCAAACGGGTTGGCGTATCGCTGATCGCCGTGGACGAGGCGCATTGCGTCAGCCAGTGGGGCCATGATTTCCGCCCCGATTACCTGCGCATCGGCGAATTGCGTCGCACGCTTGACGTTCCGCTGGCCGCGTTCACCGCAACGGCGGACACGGAAACCCAAGCCGAGATCGTTCAGAAACTATTCGACGGTGTCCCCCCGCGCGCCTTCCTGCGCGGGTTCGACCGGCCCAATATCCATCTGGCTTTTGCAGCCAAAAACGGGCCGCGCGCGCAGATACTGAACTTTGCGTCAGGGCGTAGGGGGCAGTCGGGCATCGTCTATTGCGGAACGCGGGCCAAGACCGAAGGGCTGGCCAAAGCGTTGCGCGACGACGGACATCTGGCATTGCATTATCATGGTGGGATGGAGGCGGACGACCGCCGCACCGCCGAACGCCGTTTCCAGCAGGAAGACGGGCTGATTGTAGTGGCGACAGTGGCCTTTGGTATGGGCATCGACAAGCCGGATATCCGCTGGGTAGCCCACGCCGATCTGCCCAAATCCATCGAAGCATACTACCAGGAAATCGGGCGCGCGGGTCGCGATGGTGCGCCGGCCGAGACGCTGACGTTGTTCGGCCCTGATGATATCCGTTTGCGCCGCAGCCAGATCGACGAAGGGCTCGCCCCGCCGGAACGGCGCGCCGCTGATCATGCACGGCTGAACGCGCTGCTGGGGCTGGCCGAAGCATTGGCGTGTCGCCGTGCGAACCTGTTGAAATACTTTGACGAAACCGATGTCACCTGTGGCAATTGCGACCTTTGCGATACGCCTGTCGATGTGTTTGACGGGACCACCGCCGTGCGCAAAGCGCTGTCGGCGATGCTGCGCACCGAGGAATGGTTTGGCGCAGGCCATCTGATCGACATCCTGCTGGGCAATGAAACCGATAAAATCCGTGAACGCGGGCACAGCGATTTACCGACCTATGGCGTGGGCAGGGAATATGACAAACGCGAATGGCAGGCGGTGTTCCGGCAAATGATGGGGCACGATCTGGTGCGCCCCGATGCCGCACGTCACGGTGCGCTGCGCATGACCGATGCCGCATTGCCAATCCTGCGCGGTGAGGCGTCGATCTCTCTGCGTCGGGACAGTATCCGCGCCGCCGCATCGCAGCGCCGTCCTGCGGTCAAGGCGATGGTCAGCGACGAGGATGCGCCGCTGCTCTCTGCGCTCAAGGCGAAACGACGCGGGCTGGCAGAAGCCGCCAAAGTGCCCGCCTATATCATTTTTAACGACCGCACCCTGATCGAGATGGCCGAGAAACGTCCGGATACACTGGACGCTATGGCCCGTATCGGCGGGGTGGGGGCCAAAAAGCTCGAGAATTTTGGCGATGCGTTTCTAGAGGTGATCAACGGGGCCGCCGCCGAGATGCACCCGACGCGGCGCAAGCTGGCGGGGCGCGCGGCAGGATCGGTGTTCGATCAACTGCGCGAAGTGCAAACCACCTTGTCTCGCGGGGCGGATGGTGGCGAAAAACCGTTGAGCTGCTCGACCTCGCTGCTGGCAAAAGTGGCGCAGCTGCACGCGCCAAACCTTGATGCCATCGAACGCATTTTGGGCGAGAAACGCGCCGAAAGGTTTGGCCCCGCATTTCTGGACGTTTTGCAACAAGCGGGCTAGCTCTTGCTGCGACCAAAAAAGGAAAATCCATGCTGACCGTTATCTCTCCCGCCAAGAAAATGGACTGGACCCCGCGCGACGTCGCTATGACGACGCCCGACCTGCAGGAAGATGCGGTCGCCTTGGTCAAGGTGGCCCGCGGGCTGAGCGTTGGTGATCTGCAATCATTGATGCAGCTGAGCGAGAAACTGGCCAAGCTGAACCGCGACCGTTTCGCCGCGTTCGAGGAAAATCCGTCCCCCGATGTTGTGCGCCCCGCTGCCTTTGCCTTTGCTGGTGACACCTATCAGGGGTTGGAAGCGACCAGCCTGGATCCTGATGAACTGGATTATGCCCAAGATCACCTGCGCATTCTGTCGGGGCTTTATGGTGTGCTGCGACCCTTGGATGCCATTCAGGCCTACCGGCTTGAGATGGGCAGCCGATTGAAAACGCCGCAGGGCAAATCGCTGTACGACTATTGGGGCGCGCGTCTGTCCGAAGCGTTGAACGAACAGGCGGAACAGACCAATAGCAAGGCGTTGGTGAATTGTGCCAGTCAGGAATATTTCGGCGCGGTCGACCTTAAGGCGCTGGTGCCGACGGTTGTGACACCACAGTTCATGGAAGATAAATCGGACGGCAAAGGGCCCAAGATTGTCAGCTTTTACGCCAAGAAAGCCCGCGGCGCGATGGCGCGTTTCGTAGTGCAGAACCGCCTTACCGACGCCGAGGCGATCAAGGATTTCGATATCGGCGGATACGCATGGCAGAAAGAGCTGTCGACGCCGGAAAAACCTGTATTTGTAAGGCCCTATCCCACCAACTGACCCTCCAGCGGGAAAGCCGCGTTGGGGCAGTAACGGTTAAGGAGCGCCACAAGCTCCGCCTTGCGCAAGGGTTTGGTGAGGAAATGATCCAGCCCGGCGGCGAGTATTCTTTCCTTTTCGTCCTGAATGGCATGCGCTGTCAGCGCGACAATCGGGCAGCTGCTCGCCCCGTCTTCCAGCGCACGAATGGCGGCGGCGGCGTCTTTTCCATTCATCTTGGGCATAGAAATGTCCATGAACACCAGATCGGGCCGGAAGGTTTCAAACAGCGCAACTGCCTCTTGCCCGTTGGTGGCAAGTTGCAGGTCGATGTTCAGCCGTTGCAGCATCTTTCGAAGCACCAGACGATTGGTCTTATTGTCCTCGGCCGCCAAGACCCGCATCGGGCGGGTACCAACAGGCACCGGCTGCATCGTTGACACCTCGGCCAGCAGCTCGGTGACACTAATCGGGTTCTTCATGATCCGGCGCACGCTCGTATCTTCCATACTATCTCGAATTTTGTCGGGCGTCTGACTGTACAGGATTACCTCGGTCGCGGGGTCGGAGACGTGCACCGCGCGGGCAAATTCGATCCCGTCCATATCGGGCAGCGTGTCGTCGACAAGCAGCAGATCAATACTGCCGTCCAGCGCGGCCAGCCCCTCTGAGCCGGTGCCACAGGACGTCACGCGCACACCGATATGTTCCAGATTGCGCTGCAAGATCGATCGGCAGATCGTTTCCCTTTCGACAATCAGGACATGGCGCAGGAAGGGGGGGCGCTTAAGCGGTGGCGCGGCACTGTCCTCTTGGGCCTTCAGGGGCAGTTCGAAGCCGAAGCACGACCCAACCCCATGCTCTGACGTGACCCAAATCTCGCCCCCCATCAGTTGTACCAGACGTTGGCAGATAGCGAGCCCCAGTCCCGTCCCCTCTGCATTGGGGCTGGGGTCACTGCTGGCTTGGGTGAATTCCCCCATGATATGTTCAATCATGTCCGGCGGGATGCCGATGCCCGTATCCTCGATAGAGATTTTGATCAGCACGTTGCCAGCGCCCGCGTCGGGCAGCCCCGTGGCGCGGATCAGGATATGCCCGTTTTGCGTAAACTTAACAGCATTTCCCACCAGATTGGTAAGCACTTGCCTAATGCGCCCTGCATCGCCGACCAGCTTGCGCGGCAGGAACAGGTCGTAATCCAGCGCGAGGTCCAGCCCCTTTTGCACCGCAAGGGGCTGTAAAAGCAGCAGTACCTCTTGGAAGACACGTTCCAGATCAAAGGGGGCGGGGTGGATGCTCAGCCGGTTTGCCTCGATGCGCGAGAAATCCAGAACGTCGTTGATGATGACCAGCAACGCTTCGCCAGAGGTCTTTATGGTGTCGACATATAGGCGTTGGTCTTGGGTCAGCGCGGTATCGCCAAGCACCTCCGTCATGCCTACGATCCCGTTCATCGGTGTGCGGATTTCGTGGCTCATCTTGGCAAGGAAAAGCGATTTCGCGCTGTTGGCTGCCTCGGCCGTGGCGCGGGCATCGACGAGCTTGCGTTGGTATTCCACGGTTTCGGTAATGTCGCGGGCGAGCGATACGATATCGCCGCCTTTTCCCCTTTGATCGACAATCTTGATATATGCGCCATTCCAGAGCTTTATGATGATGGGTGCCGGGGCCTTTTGCTGCGATCGCAGGAGCATCTTGGCGCGCCATTCCTCTGGCGTGCGGCGCCCGATGTTTACGATCCCCTCATCGGTGAGCACGCGAAGGATGGTAGAATAGCTGACACCCGGACGGATGGCATCAATACCGTCGAACACGGCCAGATAAGACCGATTGGCCATGATCATTTCATTGTCTTTGTTGAAAAAGGCAAAGCCGTCGTGGATGGTTTCGACCGAATGCCATAGCCGGCGTTGGGTCAGTTCGATCTGTTCCCGCGCGGCACATAGATCGGACATCACCCGTTTGTTTTCGCCGCGGATGTTTTCAACCTCCGCCCGTGTTTCAGAAATCTCGACAGAGACATTTTGCGCGTGGTCATCCAGCTTGCGGTAAGCGGCACAAAGCTCTGCCTGGGTTTGTTCAAGCAGCGCTTCCACCTCTGCGCGGCGGCGTTGTTCATGGGCAAGCTGGTCAGCTGGTTTCATCCAAAGCTCCGAATCCCTCCTATCGGGGGGATCATGGGGGGCTTGGGGTGAACAACAGCTTAAGCGTTGCGTGATTTATCAGGCGGTGGCGTTGTTTTTAAGGTTAACGTCGCCCTTCGCGCAGCCATGCTGCAAGGATCAGGGCGCTGCCCAGTAAAAGGACGAGCCACGCGGGCAGGATCGGCATCTGTCGCACGTCACGTGTTTCGTAGGCGTTGCGAGGGGTCAGCCCGATCCATCCACGTCCGGCTGCAGGGCGCCCGACACGTATGTCGCGGATGCGGGGCAGGCCGTCTTCGATCCGCGCGACACCACCGCGCAGGGGCGCAAGTACGGGGGCGAGGGTTTCGTCGCTTGCAATCGTTTCCACAAACTCCCGCGGGGCGGCGGGGCCCAAACCGATCACCGCGCTTTGGTCGCCATTTTCCAGCCGGTAAAGGCCAATCTCGGGGCCTTCGTAAACCCCTTCGAAGACACCCGGCGTGGCTGGCGAAAGCGTGATCTCTGCCGTGCTGCCATCGGGGTTGGTCAGGGTGACAGGCGGGATGTCGTCCCCCAGCGTGCGACGGGTGATGCGCATGGTCTGGCCTTCGGCTGTGGCGGTCAGGGCCTCTTCCTCAAGCTCGGGTTCTTTCATCATCCAGTGGGCCAAGCGTCGCAACAGCTCTAGCTGCGGGCCGCCACCTTCATAGCCACGGTTCCACAGCCACGCATGATCAGACGCCATGAGCGCAACGCGCCCTTCTTCCACACGGTTCAGGATCAGCAGCGGTCGGTCATCTTCGCCGGTCATCACCACATGGCCCAAGGGATCGGCCACGTCGATCTGCCGCAGCCAGCGTCCCCATGTTTCCTGTTCGGGCAAGCCGCTGGTTACCGGATGACGGTGCCCCAGCTCGGACACCAGCGGGCGGTAGGGCTGTTCGATCACCCGTGCGGTCGGCGTGGCGGGCAAGACCTCTCCGAGGGGGGAACGGTAGATGCTGTCGGCGCTGGCGAAATCCGCCCCGGCAGCGACCAGCACAGCACCCCCGCCGCGCACATAATTCGCGACGTTTTCAAGATATAGCGACGGCAGGATGCCGCGGCGTTTGTAGCGGTCAAAGATGATCAGATCGAAATCCTCGATCTTTTCCATGAACAACTCGCGGGTGGGAAAGGCGATCAGCGAAAGTTCGTCCACCGGCACGCCATCCTGTTTTTCCGGCGGGCGCAGGATCGTGAAATGCACCAGATCGACAGAGCTGTCGGATTTTAGCAAATTGCGCCACGTACGCCCGCCCTGATGCGGCTCCCCGCTGACGAGAAGCACCCGCAGGCGGTCGCGCACCCCGTTGATCTGGATCAGCGCGGCATTGTTGCGGTCGGTCAGCTCTCCTTCGGCCTCGGGCAACGAGAACCGGATCACATTGCGCCCGCCGTGGGGTAGGGTCACGGGCAGATCCAGATCTTGCCCCACGGGCACGCGGAAGGTCTGCGGCGGCTCCCCATCGACCGAGATTTCAAGCGGGGCCAGCGCGTCTTTTCGCGGGGCGGCCCCAAGGTCGTCGATGCGCAGGGTCAGGGTCACGGGTTCGCCGATGATGGCAAAGGCAGGGGCGTTGCGGACGGACAGGCGGCGATCCCAATCGCTTTGCTTTCCGGTCATCAACAGATGCATCGGTGCCGGCAGATCGACGGGCAGGTCGGCGTCGTGAATGCGCCCGTCGCTGAGCGCAAGGATGCCTGCGATCCGGGCGCGCGGCTCTTCGGCAAGCACCTCTGACAGGGCGGTCATCAGCTGCGTGCCGCTATCACCCTCCCCATCGGGCACGGTCACGCGGCGCAGTTCCGTATTCTCGCGCGCGGTGATCTGTGCTGCCAACGTCTCTGCGGCGGCGGCGGTTTGTGCGGGCCGGACTGCGAGGGACTGGCTGGCGCTTTCGTCTTCCAGCATCACGACGATATCGGTGAGCGGCGCGCGGTCTTCCTGCTGCACGGAGGGGCCAGAAAGCGCCGCCAGAACGACGAGCATCGCTGCCCCCCGCAGCGCCCAGCCTTGCAACCCGCGCAGCACCGCCAAGGCAACGGCCACCAGCGCCAGTGCGGCAACGCCCCATAAGATCGGTAGCGGGATCAGCGGGTCGAAGATGATGGTCGATGTCATTGGCCCAACCTGTCCAGCAGCGCAGGCACATGCACCTGATCGGATTTATAGTTGCCGGTCAGCACATGCATGACCAGATTGACGCCGAACCGGTAGGCCAGCTCGCGCTGACGTTCCCCGGCGAAACCGCGCCCGATAGGCACCATCGGCGCGCCGTTCGACGACACCGCCCAGGCCGCAGCCCAGTCATTGCCACCGATGACAACCGGGCTCACCCCGTCATTCAGATTGCGGAACGGCATCCCCTCTACCTGTTCTGCATCGGGGGGCGATGCCTCTACCCACAGATCGCGCCCGCTGTGCCGTCCGGGGAAGTCCTGCAGCAGATAGAACGTGCGGGTCAGCACGTGATCCGCAGGCAAGGGTTCAAGCGGGGGAATGTCCAGCGGCGCGGCGAGGTCTTGTAGCTTGCGCCCATTGGGGCTGGCGGCCCCGAAGCCCGCGATATTCGCGTCACGTGTGTCGAACAGGATCATCCCGCCGGAGCGCAGATAGTCGTTCAGCTTGCGATAGGCCGCATCCGATGGGCGGGGCTGATCGGGGGTGATGGGCCAGTATAGCATGGGGAAGAAAGCAAGCTCATCCCGCTCCAGATCCACACCGATGGGGTTGGCAGGTTCGACCGAGGTGCGGAAATAAAGCGTATCCGACAACCCGCGCAAGCCGGCATCCGACATCTCGTCAACGGACGCGTTGCCGGTGATCACATAGGCCAGCGTCATCTCCGCCGTGGCGTTCAGGGCAAAGCTGTCGTCCGCCTGCGCATCGGCCTGCGTCGGTGCATAGATCAGCGCCGCAAGGATCAGCCCTGCGGCATTGCTGTGCTTGAGCAGCCGCCCGGACAAGGACAGCGACGCGATGACATCAGCGAGCAGCAGCAGGATCGACAGGGACAACAGCCAACCGGCAAGCGGCTGTTCATCGGCCACATCAAGCCCACGTACTGGCACATCCGCTGGCCATGCCGCGGGGGGCAGGGTGGTATCTGCAACCACCACATTGCGCGCAATACGCCGATCGCCAGAGGCATAGACCCCCGGTTGCAGGTCTGGGCCCGCAGGCGCGGCCATCAGATCAGCCCCGTCCACACCGGGCAGCGTACCCGCGTCAGACAGTGTACCAAACCCGTCCATCACGCGCAGGGGCGTCCACGTCGTGCCTTGTAGGTCCGAAGCCTCGATACCGGCGGAAGATGAAGAAATCGCTAACCGTTCCATCATCTGCACAAACAGCCCCGACAGCGGCAACGTCGACCACTCGGCCGTGGCTGTCACGTGAAACAATACGATCTGCCCCTGTCCTACCTGCTTCCGGGTGACCAGCGGGGTGCCATCGCTCAGCGATGCGATCACACGCTCTGCCAGTGTCGGGTCGGGCTGCGCGACGACCTGGGCCGAGACGGTCACATCCTGCGGTATCTCTAACCCGTAGAAAGGAGAGGACTCGCGGAAGCTGTCCAGCGTTTTCGGGGCGCCCCAGCTCATTGCGCCGCCGACACTGCGGCCACCGGCACGCAGGCGCACAGGCATCAGCGGGTCTTCGGTATCTCGGCTGATGTCGCTGGCAGCGATGCGTGGACCGGCGAAACGCACCAACATGCCACCAGCTTCGATCCAGTCGATCAAGGGGGCCTGCTCTGCCTCCGATAGGGTCGCGATATCGGCCAGTACGATCACATCGGGGTTTGCGGGCAGCACATCGCCAATTCCCCCCTCAATCAGATCGGCGGCGGGGGCCAAGGCCTGTTCGATGTAGTGCAGGGGGGACAGCAGCTCCAGCCCTTCGCGGTTTTCCCGCCCGGCGATCAGCCCGACCTCGCGCCGCCGCAACGCATCATCCACCAGCGTCGTCGCCCCGGCGGAGCGTTGGCCCGCGATGTCGAAACGCGTGATCCGCGCGCGCAGCTCTGCGGGCAGGGACAGGGCCGCGCTGGCCTGCGTTGATCCTGCGTCGAATGTGGCCGGAACGCTGGCAAGGACGCGGATATTCCCCGCCGGATCACGGCCCTGCGCCGTGATGGTCACTGACCGCTCAGCACCAGCGAGGGCGCGCTTGGCGGTCAGGGTAATCGCCCCGTCCTCATAGGTCGCGGGGGCCAGTGCCAGTACGTCTGCGCCAGTCTGATAGACCTCGACGCTGCCCTTGCCCTGAAGCGCATCAAGCATCGCGTCGCGCCCCGCATAGGCTAGCCCGTCGCTGAACCACAGGGTATCGAAACCGCCGAGCGCGTCCGCGATCTCTATCGCGCGGTCAATGTCGGCGGAGGCGGGCTGCCAGGGGGCGGGATCGAACCCGGCCAGACGGCTGCGCCATGCGTCAGCGGATTGAAAGGCGGGTGCTTCTGGTCGGGTGAGGGTCAGGAAACCGACCGTGCGTCCAGCGCGTGCCGCACGGGTCAACTGCGCCTCTAGCGCTTCGGTTTGCTGCGGCCAACGCGTGGCTCCTGCCCAAGACCCGTCGAGCACAATCAGCAGCGGGCCGGTGCCTTGGGTCTGTTCCTCTTGCGGGTTCAGGATCGGTCCGGCCAGCCCGATGATCAATGCGGCCACCGCCAGCATGCGCAGCAGCAGCAACCACCACGGCGTGCGGTCGGACACGCTTTCATCATCGTTCAGCCCAAGCAGCAGCGCCACACCGGGAAAGCGGCGGCGGATCGGCGCAGGCGGCACCGCGCGCAGGATCAGCCACAGGATCGGCAGCGTCAGAAGCGTCAGCAGCATCCACGGCGCGGTAAAGCCGATGCCCCCCAGAACGGTCATGCGGCCCCCCCGCTGCGCGTATCCAGCGCCGTATAGAGCCACAAAAGCGCCGATTGTGCGGTGCTGTCGGTGTGGTGCAGCCCGTATTGCCAGCCAGTCAGGGCACAAAGCTGCCGCAGCTCTGCCTTGCGCGCGGCGAGCCGTTCCAGATAGCGGTCTTTCAGGTCGTTCGCTTTCAAGGTCTCGTGGCGCAGCGTGCCGCCGACGCTTTCAAAGATGGTGCGACCGGTGAAGGGGAAGGCCTCCTCCGAGGGGTCCAGCACATGATATAACACGCCGCGCACCCCGCGGTCCGCCGCCTTGGTCAGCGCGGTGGTCACCCCCGCAAGATCCCCCATGAAGTCAGAGATAAACACAGCCCGTGCATGGGGGATCATGGCGCGATGTTCCGGCGGGGCGTAGTCGGCGGCGTCGTCCTGACACAGGGCTTCGGCAAGGCGCAGGATCTGCGGCCTGCCTGATCGCGGGGGCAGGGCGCTGCCGGTCAGCCCGACCCGTTCACCGCCCCGTTGCAGCAGGATCGCCAGCGCCAACCCGATCAGCCGCGCGCGGTCGCCCTTCTGTTCCAACGCAGCCGTCGAGGCAAAGCGCATGGACGCCCCCTGATCGACCCAAAGCATGACCGACTGCGCGATCTGCCATTCGCGTTCGCGCACGAACTCATGGTCCCCCATGGCCGAACGCCGGTGGTCGATGCTGCGACGGCTATCCCCGGCCTGTGCCGGACGGTATTGCCAGAAATCATCCCCCACCCCTGCGCGTCGACGCCCATGGGCCCCCAGCAGGACTGCACCGGCCAGATGCTCTGCACGGGCCAGCAGCGCGGGCAAACGGGCGGCTTGCTCCTCTGATCGGATGCGAAGGGTGTCAGGGCTGTTCACGCCGCGGCCTTTTTCCCGATCAGGCTGGCAGCGGTTGTGTCAATCAGCGCGGATAGGCTGTCGCCACGAGCGCGCGCCGCGAAGTTCAGCGCCATACGGTGCAGCAACACAGGACGGGCCATATCGATGACATCCTCCGCCGACGGTGCCAGACGCCCCTGCAACAAAGCGCGCGCCCGCACCGTCAGCATCAACGCTTGTGCGGCGCGTGGGCCGGGGCCCCATGCCACGGTATCGCGCACTTGCGGGCTGGCATCAGGCCCGTCAGGGCGGAAGGCGCGGACCAGATCAAGGATCAGCTCGACCACCGATTCACCCACCGGCATCTGCCGCAGCAGCGTTTGCGCGGCCAGTAGCTCTGCCGTGGTAAAAACGGGCGCGGCCTGCGCATCGGTATCCCCTGTGGTGGCCAGCAGAATATCCCGCTCTGTCTCCCGGTCGGGGTAGGCCACATCGATCTGCACCAAAAAGCGGTCAAGCTGGGCCTCGGGCAGCGGGTAGGTGCCTTCTTGTTCAATAGGGTTCTGGGTGGCGAGCACGTGAAACGGATGCCCCAAGGCGCGGTCCTGTCCGGCGACGGTCACGGTCTTTTCCTGCATCGCCTGCAGCAAAGCCGACTGGGTGCGCGGCGAGGCGCGGTTGATCTCGTCCGCCATCAGCAACTGGCAAAAGATCGGCCCCTCGACAAAGCGGAACGCGCGGGTGCCATCGGCGGCGGTGTCCAGCACCTCTGACCCCAGAATATCGGCAGGCATCAAATCGGGCGTGAACTGAACCCGATTGCCATCCAGCCCCATTACCGTGCTCAGCGTTTCGACCAGCCGCGTCTTGCCCAGACCCGGCAAACCGATCAGCAGCCCGTGGCCACCGCAGAGCAGGGCCGTCAGCGTCAGATCAACGACCCGTTGCTGCCCGATGAAACGCCGGTTGATCGAGGCCTTCGCCTCGGCCAGCTTTTCGCCAAGCGTCTCGATTTCTGCTACCATATCGCGGGCTTGGGTCATGACTTTTGCGTCCTCGGGATTATATCAGTTAGATGTAAGTGTATCGTGTGAACAGGAAATGGCAAAAGCAATGAGTGGACAAAAAACCGTGACCCCGACAGCAGAAAGCCTTGCCGCCTCTGTTTCCGCCGCCAAAACACGCGGATTGCCGCCGGTTGAAAAGTGGAACCCCCCGTTTTGCGGCGATCTGGACATGGAGATCAAACGCGACGGCACCTGGTTCTACCAAGGCACCCCCATCGGACGCATCGGGCTGGTAAAGCTGTTCGCATCGATTCTGATCCGCGAAGAAGATGATTATTTCCTTGTGACGCCGGTTGAAAAGGTCGGCATCAAGGTCGAGGACGCCCCCTTTGTCGCCATCGATTTCGAGGCCGAAGGCAGTGGCACCGACCAGAGGCTGACCTTCCAGACCAATCTGGAAGACATCGCCGTCGCCGGCCCCGATCTGCCTATCCGAGTTGAGCGCGACCCAGAAGATGGTGAACCCGCGCCCTACGTCCGGATCCGCCGCAACCTGGAGGCGCTGATCGACCGCAAAAGCTTTTACCGACTGGTCGAGCTTGGCGTGCATCACGACGGCTGGTTCGGCGTATGGTCGGGCGGCAGATTCTTTGGTATTATCCCCTCGGACGAACTGCCCGATTGATCCTGCCTGCCACAGCGCGACGATAGCGGCCCGAACCGGATGATCCTTCATGAAGCCAGCCGCGAACCTTACTCTGCTGTGGCCCGAGCTGCCCTATCTTGACCGTTTTGCCGCCGCCGCGAAGGCAGGATTTACCGCGGTAGAGGTGCTTTTCCCCTATGATCTGGCCGCCAAAGAGACGCTGCGCGCCTGTGTCGCCAACGGCTTGCAGCTGATCCTGATCAACGCCCCGCCGCCCAATTACACCGGCGGCGCACAGGGCTTTGCCGCGGTGCCCGAACTGGCGGCGCGTTTCCGCGTCGATATCCAGCGGTCGTTTCGATATGCCACCGCGCTCAAGGTCCGCTATCTGCATGTCATGGCGGGCAACGGGCAAGGCGCGCTGGCGCGGCAAACCTTCATCGACAATCTGATCTGGGCGGCTGATATCGCGCCCAAGGGGCTCACCCTGACGGTTGAACCGCTGAACCCCGTCGCGATGCCGGGGTATTTCATGAACGACTACGCGCTTGCCGCCGATGTGCTGCGTGCTGTGAACCGGCCGAACGTCCGGCTGCAGTATGACAGCTACCACGCCCAGATGATCCACGGTGACGCGGTGGCGGTGTTCGAACAATACAAAGACCTGATCGTACATGTGCAGCTTGGCGACGCGCCCGATCGCAGCGCGCCAGGTACGGGTACGGTTGATTTCCCTGCGCTCTTCGCCGCCCTGCGCCGCGCGGGGTATCGCGGATGGGTCAGTGGCGAATATGTCCCCGGCCCACGGACCGAGGACAGCCTCGGCTGGACGACACTCAGCTAGCCGCAGGGGGTACTTCAGAGGCAATTAATGCGCCTCCGCCCAACTCGCCCCGACGCCCGCATCCACGTCAAGCTTCACATCCAGTTTGACCACCGGATCGGCTGCATTCTCCATCACCTGGCGCGCGGCGGCGATCAGATCGTCCTCGGCCCCTTTCTCCACCTCGAACAGCAATTCATCGTGGACCTGCAACAACATGGTGGCGGGCAGATCCTTGATCGCGTCGGGCATGCGGATCATCGCGCGGCGGATCACATCGGCGGCGGTGCCCTGAATCGGCGCGTTGATGGCCGCCCGTTGGGCAAAACCTGCGCGGGGGCCCTTGGCGCTGATCTCGGGCGTGTGGATCTTGCGCCCGAACAGCGTCTGCACAAAGCCATGCTCTTTGGCGAAAGCCTTGGTGTCATTCATATAGGTACGGATGCCGGGGAAACGTTCGAAATAGCGGTCGATGAACCCCTGTGCTTCGGCGCGCGGGATACGCAGGTTGCGCGCCAGACCAAAGCCCGAGATGCCATAGATCACGCCAAAGTTGATCGCCTTGGCCTGACGACGCACGTCCGAGGTCATCTCGTCCAGCGGCACGCCGAACATTTCCGAAGCGGTCAGCGCGTGAATGTCGATGCCGTCCTGAAACGCCTGCTTAAGCTCGGGGATATTTGCGATATGCGCCAGTATCCGCAGCTCGATCTGGGAATAGTCAAGCGCGACCAGCGCCTTGCCCGGCTCTGCGACAAAGGCCTCGCGGATGCGCCGCCCTTCTTCGGACCGGATCGGGATGTTTTGCAGGTTCGGATCGGTCGAAGCCAGCCGCCCGGTCGACGCCCCCGCGATGGAATAGGACGTATGCACACGGCCCGTGTCGGGGTTGATGTGATCCTGCAGCGCGTCGGTATAGGTCGATTTCAGCTTGGACAGCTGCCGCCAGTCCAGCACCCGCGCCGGCAGATCATGTTCTGTCGCGAGGTCCTCAAGCACATCGGCACCGGTGGCATAGGCCCCCGTCTTGCCTTTCTTGCCGCCTTCCAGCCCCATCTCGTCGAACAGGATTTCCCCCAACTGCTTGGGCGAGCCGACGTTGAATTTACGCCCGGCGAGCTCATAGATCTCGTCCTCAAGCCCCGCCATCTTCTGGGCAAAGGCGTTGGACATCCGGCTCAGCGTATCGCGGTCCACCTTCACGCCAGAGCGTTCCATTGCCGCCAAAACAGGCACAAGCGGGCGTTCAAGCGTTTCATAAACCTTCGTCACCCCGACGCGGTGGAGCTGGGGTTTGAACAATTGCCACAGCCGCAGAGTGATATCCGCATCCTCGGCGGCATATTTCACCGCATCGTCGAGCGGCACCTTATCAAAGGTGATGGCCGATTTGCCTGTCCCCAGCAGCGGCTTGATCGGGATCGGTGTATGCGACAGATAGCGTTCAGACAGCGTGTCCATGCCGTGGCCGTGCAGCCCGGCGTGCATCGCGTAAGACAGCAGCATCGTGTCGTCGATGGGCGCGACGTTGATCCCCAGCTGAGCGAAAATCTTGCTGTCGTATTTCATGTTCTGCCCGATCTTGAGGATCGAGGGATCCTCCAGCATCGGGGTCAGCAGGCGCAGCGCCTCTTCGGTAGGGATCTGCCCCTCGGCCAGATCATCACTCCCGAACAGATCGTCGCTGCCGCGCGCCTTGTGGATGAGCGGGATGTAGCAGGCCTTGCCCGGTTCGACACAGAGCGAAACGCCGACAAGCTGCGCGACCATATCGTCCAGCCCGGTGGTTTCTGTATCGACGGCGACATAGCCGAATTCATAGATACGGTCGATCCAGGCCTGCAGCGCCGCTGTGTCACTGACGTGTTCATAGAGCTCTGCATCAAAGGGCACATCCGCCACGGCCGGGGCATCGGCGGCGACCGGTGCCTCAGCGATGGTGGGGGCCTCTTTCCCCAGCACCTCGGCCACACGTTTGGACAGGGTGCGAAACTCCATCTCGGCCAGAAAGCCCAGCAGTTGATCTGCATCAGGGTCGCGCACCTCAAGATCGTCAAGGGTGAAGTCCAGCGGCGTGTTTTCGTCCAGCTTGACCAGATCACGGGACAGGCGGATCTGGTCGGCATGGTCGATCAGGGTCTGGCGCCGCTTGGGCTGCTTGATCTCGCCCGCGCGCTCCAGCAGCGCATCGAGATCACCATATTCGTTGATCAGCAAAGCCGCAGTCTTGATCCCGATCCCGGGTGCCCCGGGGACGTTATCGACAGAGTCGCCCGCCAGCGCCTGCACATCCACCACACGATCGGGATAGACGCCGAATTTCTCGAACACACCGTCGCGGTCGATGCTCTTGTTTTTCATCGCATCCAGCATTTCAACACCGCCGCCGACCAGCTGCATCAGATCCTTGTCCGAACTGATGATGGTGCAGCGGCCACCTGCGGCGCGTGCCTGTACGGCGAGCGTGGCAATGATGTCGTCCGCCTCGAAACCTTCCTTTTCCTTGCAGGCGATGTTGAACGCTTCGGTGGCGGTACGGGTCAGCGGGATCTGCGGGCGCAGGTCTTCGGGCATGGCCTCGCGGTTGGCCTTGTATTTGTCGTACATGTCGTTGCGGAAAGTATGGCTGCCCTTGTCAAAGATCACGGCCACATGGGTCGGTGCATCCGGCCCTGTGTTGCCTTCGACATAGCGGTGCAACATGTTGCAAAAACCCGCCACCGCCCCAATCGGCAGCCCATCCGACTTGCGCGTCAGCGGTGGCAGCGCGTGATAGGCGCGGAAAATAAACGCCGACCCGTCGATCAGATGCAGATGGTGACCTTTGCCAAATGTGCCGGACATGTCGGTGCTCCTCTTTCAGACAAGCTTTCTTGTGCCACGAAGCCGGCAAACTCTCCAGCGGCCAATTGCCCGTGACCGGCTTCATTTTGCCAAATAAACTCCCCGCGGAGCGTCCCTGCCTAGCGGGGCTCGCTTTGGTAAAGGCGCCAGGAGAGGCTCACTGACAAGGGGAGCGGCGTCCAGCGTCCGAACCGCAGCCCTGCCGCGCGGAGTTGGTCGCCGATCCAGACGTTGCAGGTGCGCAGGATGCTAAAGCGTCCCTTGGCGGCAAAGAATCCATCGGTGGCGGTATACCCATCCACATCCACACGTTGAGGCAGCCCGTCAGGGCCGGGGTCAAGCGCCGACCAGACATTCGCGACCAGCCTGCGGTACGCGCCTTCGGTCATCGTCACGGTCCGGCGTTTGGCGGTCGGGGCGATGGGGCCAATGACATCAATCCGCAGCACCGCGTCATCGCCGATAATCCCGCGCCAGACATTGCCGGGTTTCAATTCGCGATAGGTGGGGGTTTCCGTATAAAACTTGCGCGCCCCCCATCCGATGACAAGCCACCGCGCATCGGGGTGCGATAGCGGCAGACCCCGCGTCTCGAGCGCGGCAAACCGCGGGCCCGAGATATCATCAATCGGGATCAGCAGATCATAGTGGATGGGTCCGTGGACCAGCAGCACCTCGCGCGTCGGCACCGCGCGCGGTTCATCAAAGGCAGGAGCGGCCCAGAGGGCACCGATCACTGCGGCAAGCACAAAGCACGCGGGCAAAAGCGCAAGCGCGCCCAGCCATCGTAACGCTTTGGTCAGACCTTGCCCTCAAACTCGGCGTGGATGAACTTGCAGTCGCAGTACCCACATTCGACCCAGCCCTTGTCTTGCGGGATTTGCAGCCAGACGCGCGGGTGCCCCAAGGCGCCTTCGCTGCCGTCACAGGCGACGCGCCAGGTGTTCACAATGCGGGTTTCCGGTGCTTGGGATGTCATGCTGTCGTCCTTGGCTTTGATGCGCCCATCTTATGACCAAACCGCGCAGGCAGGGCAAGGGTGCGCCGTGTGATTTGGCCGCCCTCTGCTTACAAGTTTGTAAACTGCGTTGAATTAGGTTCACCATCGGCGACAGAGCCGCTAAAAGACGGAAAACCACTGTAAACCTGCGGAGCGGTCTCAGGATGAACACCCCAAAACCTGTCGTATTGTGCATTCTGGATGGGTGGGGCCTGCGCGATGACCCTCAGGGCAACGCGCCCCTTCTGGCAAAGACCCCGCATATCGACCGGATCATGCAAAGCTGCCCTTCGGCGACGCTGACCACTTTCGGGCCTGATGTGGGGCTGCCACAGGGGCAGATGGGCAACTCCGAGGTGGGGCATACCAATATCGGGGCTGGTCGTGTCGTCGCGATGGATCTGGGACAGATCGATCTTGCGATCGAGGAAGGCGCGTTTGCCACCCATCAACCGTTGCTGGACTTTGTCGAGACGCTGAAACAGACTGGCGGCACGGCGCATGTGATGGGGCTTGTCTCTGATGGCGGGGTGCATGGGCACCTGACGCATATGATTGCCGCGGTGCGTGCGCTGCGGGCGCAGGGTATTCCGGTGGTGATCCATGCGCTGACCGACGGGCGCGATGTCGCGCCGCGCTCGGCCTTGGGCTATTTCGAGACGCTGCAAGCCGCCTTGCCCGACGGGGCGCGTATCGCGACCGTCTCGGGGCGTTATTACGCGATGGACCGTGACAACCGCTGGGACCGCGTTGCCAAAGCCTATGAGGCGATCGTGCAGGGCAAGGGCAGTGCCGCCCCAACCGCCCGCGATGCGGTGAATGATGCCTATGGTCTTGACGAAAACGATGAATTTATCACGCCCACGGTGTTGGAGGGCTACACCGGCGTACAGGACGGCGATGGGATCTTCTGCCTGAATTTCCGCGCCGACCGCGCGCGCGAAATCATGTCGGCGCTTGCGGATCCGGAGTTTGACGCCTTCGACACAGGCGCGCGGCCTACGTGGTCTGCGGTGATGGGCATGGCGGAATATTCCGACGCGCATGGGGCGTTCATGACCACCATGTACCCCAAGCCCGAGATCGTGAACACGCTTGGCGCATGGGTCGCACAGCACGGCCTGCGGCAGTTCCGCTTGGCCGAGACAGAGAAATACCCGCATGTGACGTTCTTTCTGAACGGGGGCGAGGAAACACCCACAACGGGCGAGGACCGCTATATGCCCAAGTCGCCGAATGTGGCGACCTATGACTTGCAGCCAGAGATGTCTTGTGCGGAAGTTACCGACCGTTTCGTGCAAGCGATCAAAGACCGCTACGACCTGATTGTGGTGAATTACGCGAACCCCGATATGGTAGGGCATACCGGTGATCTTGATGCCGCCATCGCGGCCTGCGAGGCGGTGGATACCGGCCTTGGGCGCGTGCTTGAGGCGCTTGAGGAGGTCGGCGGCGCGATGATCGTCACCGCGGACCACGGTAATTGCGAAACGATGATTGATCCCGAAACCGGCGGGGCGCATACGGCGCATACGCTCAACCCCGTGCCCGTGGCGGTTGTCGGCGGGCCCGATGGGGCCAGCCTGCGCAGCGGTCGTCTGGCCGATCTGGCGCCGACAGTGTTGCAGTTGATGGGGCTGGATCAACCGGCCGAGATGACGGGAAAGTCGCTGCTCGAATGATCCGCCTTTGCGCCCTTGCCCTGATGTTCTGGCCCGTCGGCGTGTTTGCGCAAACCGAGGCAGCAGAACAGGCGCGCCGCGCGATGGCCGACCTTGAAGCGGCCTCTGCCCAGTTGGACGCCGCAGATGGGGCGCGGGACCGCGTGCAGGCGCTGACCCAGACGATTCAGGCGTTTGAAACCGGCCTTGGGGCCATGCGCGAGGGGCTGCGTCAGGCGGCCATCAACGAGGCGCAGCTGAGCAAGAAGCTACAGGCCCGCGATGGCGAGGTCGCGCAGTTGCTAGGCGTGTTGCAAAGCATCGGCGGTAACCCGTCGCCCACCTTGTTCCTGCATCCTGAAGGGCCCGTTGGCACCGCACGCGCGGGTATGCTGCTGGCAGAGCTGACACCGGCCCTGAACACCCGCGCCGATGTCTTGCGGCAGGATCTTGAAGACGTGCAGACCCTGCGGGCGCTTCAGACCGATGCGGCACAGCGCTTGCAGGACGGGCTGACAGAAATCCAGCGCGCCCGGACAGAGCTTAATCAGGCGATGGCTAACCGGACCGATCTGCCCAAACGCTTCAACGAAGACCCGGTGCGCACCGCGATCCTGATCTCGACTTCCGAGACGCTATCGGGGTTCGCCAGCGGCCTGTCCGAGATGACCTCGGACCCGATTGCGGATGCGCCCGCCGATTTCGAAGGGCGGAAGGGCGACCTGACCTTGCCGGTGCAGGGCGTGATCCTGCGCCGTGCCAATGAAACCGATGCGGCGGGGGTGACGCGCCCCGGGATTATCCTCGCGACCCGCCCGCGTGCCATCGTGACATCGCCCACGGCGGCGACAATCCGCTACACCGGCCCGCTGCTGGACCTGGGAAACGTGGTCATTCTTGAACCTCGGGCCGGGGCGTTGTTTGTATTGGCAGGGCTGGATGTGGTTTATGGCGAGGCAGGGCAGGTGATCGGGGCAGAGACGCCGATTGGCCTTATGGGCGGCCCGGCCGGCGTAAATCAACAGGCGCTGTCACCAAATGGTGATGGGGCTGGCGTGGAGCGTTCAGAAACGCTCTATATAGAAGTAAGAGAGAACAATGTTCCGCAGGACCCGTCAGACTGGTTCCGAACTGATAAGGATGGATAAACGATGAAGAAGTTCGTGATGGCTGCCGTGGGCGGTACGCTGGCAGGGGTAATTGCCACGACGCAGATTGCGGGCCCCTTGCTGGCACAGGAAACTGAAAAGAACAGCAACGTTTATGAACAGCTTGATCTGTTCGGCGACATCTTTGAACGCATCCGTGCGCAATACGTCGAAGAGGTCGACACCGAAGAGCTGGTAGAGGCCGCGATCAACGGCATGCTTACCTCGCTTGATCCACACTCCAGCTACCTGTCGCCGAAAGACGCGCTGAAGATGCGCGACCAGACCCGTGGTGAATTCGGCGGTCTCGGCATCGAGGTGACGCAGGAAGAGGGTTTCGTCAAAGTTGTTTCCCCTATTGATGGTACGCCTGCCTCTGAAGCGGGTATCGAAGCGGGCGATTTCATCACCCATGTGGACGGCGAAAGCCTGCTGGGGCTGACGTTGGATGACGCGGTCGAGCTGATGCGCGGGCCGGTGGGATCAGAGATCGAGATTACCGTGGTGCGAGAAGGCGAGACCGAACCCTTCGACGTGTCGCTGGTGCGCGATACCATCCAGCTGACCGCAGTGCGCGCCCGTACCGAAGGCGACGCGGTTGTGCTGCGGGTCACCACCTTTAACGAACAGACCTACCCCAAGCTGAAAGAGGGTCTGGAAGAGCAGGTCGAGGCCGCCGGCGGCATCGAGAATGTCAGCGGCTTTGTCGTGGATCTGCGCAACAACCCCGGTGGTCTGCTGAATCAGGCCATCGCCGTGTCGGATGCTTTCCTTGAAGAAGGCGAGATCGTCAGCACCCGTGGCCGTGATGCCGCGGATGGCGACCGCACCAACGCCACCCCCGGCGATCTGGCCGAAGGCAAGCCGATTGTGGTGCTGATCAACGGCGGCTCTGCCTCGGCTTCCGAGATCGTTGCCGGTGCCTTGCAAGACCACCGTCGCGCGATTGTCGTCGGGACCAAAAGCTTTGGTAAAGGGTCGGTGCAGACGATCATGCCGCTGCGCGGTGAAGGGGCGATGCGCCTGACCACAGCGCGGTACTACACGCCGTCGGGCCGCTCTATTCAGGCACTTGGCGTGTCCCCCGACATCATCGTCGCCCAGCCACCGGCACAGCCTGCGGACACCGAGGAAGAGGATGCAACAGCACGCCCCCTGCGGTCCGAAGCAGACCTGCGCGGCAGTCTGAACAACGACAGCCTGACCGACGATCAGGTCGACCAGATCATGGAAGACCGCGCCAAGGCCGAAAAAGCTGCGTCCTTGCGGGAAGAGGATTACCAGCTGGCCTATGCCATCGACATCCTCAAGGGTCTGTCCGCATTGGGCCCGAAGAAGTAAGCGCGGCGATCACGCGTTCGCATCAAAGACCGGTCCGCAGATAGGCGGGCCGGTCTTTTTTGTTGGGCCAAGGGCGGGTGTTCAGCCCAGATAGACCTTGCCTTCGGGGTAGCGCACGCGGGGCACCGATTGCGTCGCCAGAAAGAACCCGATGGTCAGCGGGCCGACGCGGCCCAGAAACATCATCAGCATGATCATCGCGCGGCCGGTGCTATCAAGCTCTGCCGTGGCACCGCGCGACAGGCCGACGGTGCCAAAGGCCGATGTTGCCTCGAACGCGAGGTCGATGAACTCCCCGTCATGTTTGATCGACATGATGAAGATGCCCGTCAGGACCAGAAGGATGCTGATCGTGGTCAGCGCCATGACCTTGAACACTTCATCCGGCCCCATCGACCGACCAAAAGCATGCAGGCTGGTGCTGCGCCGGAAGAAGGCCACGGTGGCGAGGATCAGCACGATGAGCGTGGTCACCTTGATGCCGCCTGCCGTCGACGTGCTGCCGCCGCCGACCAGCATCAGCGTCATGGTCATCAAGGCAGTACTCTCGTGGACCTCGGCGTAATCAAGCGTATTAAAGCCCGCTGTCCGTGGGGTGACGGCCTGAAACCAACTGGCCCAAAGCTTGCTGCCAAGGCTGCCGAACTGGCCCAAGGTCGCGGGGTTGCGCCATTCAAGTGCTGCAAACAGCGCCCAGGCCAGCAGGATCAGCACCACCGTGCCGGTGAGCATCAGCTTGCTGTGCAGGCTGAGCCGTCGCCAGCTGCGTTTTTCCCAGATATCGGCCAGCACGATGAACCCGATGCCGCCGATGATGAACAGGGCGGGGATCACGACGTTGATAATCGGATCGCTGACCCAGTTACTTAGGCTGTCGGGGAACAGCGCGAACCCCGCATTGTTGAATGCAGAAATGCTTAGGAACACCGAATGCCAAAGCCCCTGCGCCAGCCCGAATTCGGGCACGAAGACAAAGGCCATCAAGGCAGCGCCGATAAGCTCTGCCAGAATGGCGATCTTCAGGATCGCCATCACC
This sequence comes from Sulfitobacter sp. G5_S2_6_S6, assembly GCF_054968505.1. Classification (NCBI taxonomy): domain Bacteria; kingdom Pseudomonadati; phylum Pseudomonadota; class Alphaproteobacteria; order Rhodobacterales; family Roseobacteraceae; genus Sulfitobacter; species Sulfitobacter sp. G5_S2_6_S6. The sequence continues at coordinate 178,369 of NZ_JBQKUI010000002.1, read as the reverse complement.
AGCGAGGTCAGATTGTAGATGCTCGGCTGGTTCAGGTCTTCGCGCAGGATAATCCGCTGCGGCATCCCCAAAGGGATACCAAGCGCGGACAGCACCAGAACGGCAAAGGTCATCAACCCCAAGCCGCCCATCTGGATCAGAAGTGCGATGACCGCCTGCCCGAAACCGGTAAAAGCGGTGCCAGTATCGACCACCGCCAGCCCCGTCACCGTAACAGCAGAGGTAGAGGTGAACAGCGCGTCCGACAGGCTGATCCCCGCAGTATTCGCCAGCGGAGTCCACAGGATCAATCCGCCCAGAACCACCATCGTCAGATAGATCAACACAAGCACGGCGGGCGGGGGCAGAAGCCGCCACGCGCTTTTCTGTGACTTTGAAAAGAGCTTCAAAGGCTTGCCGCAAAGCTGCGCAGGTCGGTGCGCTGCCCGAGCAGGATCAACAGATCGTCCCGTTGCAACGTGCAGTCCAACCCGTCGCGCCCGATATATTCGGTGCCCCGCATCACGCCCAGACAGCGCAGGTCGAACTTCTTGCCGTATGACAACGTCTCGAGCGATTTGCCCTCAAGCGCTTCTGGGATGCGGAAGTTGACCACGTGGTATCCGTTCCCGAGGCTGACATAGTCGCGCACCAAGGGGTTGTGGATCACCTGCGCGATATGCTGGCCGACTTCGACTTCGGGGTGGATCACGCGGTCGACACCCAGTTTCGACAGGATGCGGTGATGCGTTTTTGTCTTGGCCTTTGCCCAGATCGTCTCGACGCCCAGCAGTTTCAGGTTGATGGCCGACAGGATGCTCGATTCAAGATCGCTGCCCATGGCGACCAGCGCCATCGAACAGTCGCCCAACCCGGCCTCGCGCAGGGCGGCATCATCCCGGGCGTCCACGATAACGGCTTGGCTCAGCTTTTCGACATGGTTGCTGACGCGCTGGTCGTTCAGGTCCACGCCGATCACGTAGTTGCCAAAACGCTGCAGCTCGGTTGCGACCGTAGAGCCAAAATTGCCAAGGCCGATCACGCCGATAGTCCGTCTTTTCACTGCCATCACGAGGGTCCTCTGAAGGGCTCAGTCTTGCCAAGGGATACATCGCGTCACAGGGGCAAGCAAGCAAGCGCCGTCAGGTCGTTTCGACGCAGTGCCGCCGGAACGCACGCTTCAGCATATCAAGCTCGGCGCGCAGCAAATCCACCTCGGCGCGCAAATCGGGGCCGGTGACCTCGTCCCCGATCAGGGTGATGCTGGCCAATGTCGAGCCAGACGCGCGGTCGACCACCAGCAATGTATGCAGCCCATCGGCGATTGCGGCTGCGGGCACAGGGATGCTGAGCACCCAGTGATCCGATGACGCGTCATGTTCCAACTGCACCCCCGCGACATCGGCATCGGCGTGGGTGACCGCAAGATCGGGTTTGGTATCGTCCGCGCCGGTCACGATCCCTTGCCAGGTGCCGTCGCGCATCTGGGTTTTGGTGAGGGTCAGGTTGCTCATGCGGGGCTCCTACAACTGGGCGCGGGGGCGGCGCGAAAAGGTCAGGTCACGCAGCATGATCTGGTTCATTTCGGGCCCTTCAAAAATCAGGTCGATCCAGGCTTTCTCGACGCGTTTTTCGTTCAGGTTGGAATAGGCGAGGTCGAATTCTGCCGTGACCTCGGATTTGTTCACCGGCAGTTCCTGCACCATCTGTTCGGTGTTGGGCCCGTGGCGGATGTTCAGGCGGGCGAAAATCTCGATCGGTTTCTCCATCTCGATTACGGCGTCCACGCGCAGGACATGCGTGCGCTTCATCCCGTCAACGCAATCATCCTGCAGGTCCAGCACCAGCGACAGGAAAGACCCGTCGAAACGGTAGACCTCAAGCCGAAGCCCATAGGGTGCCAGATGGTTTTCTTCGAGGTTGCGGATTTGCCGGATGCCGAGTTCGGACAGGGTGCAGTCGTGGAAAATCGTGACCTCATCGCCCATGGTCGCCTTGGATTGCACCGACGACAGCCCCGATTTGGTCAAGGGCGCGCGCCAAAGCTGCGGGCGCCAGGACCAATCGGTGTTATGGGGCCGAGAGAACTTGTTAGAGCCGATGCGGGGCAGGGCAAGCCGGTCTTCGGCGGTGTAGATCAGCTTGTCCAGATGCCGACGCAAGGCGCGTGCTTGACCTGCTTGTTTGCGCAGCACGGACAGTTCTGTCTGGGGGGCACGGTCGGCTTTGGCGGACCAGCGGCGGGTAAACCGCGCGATCAAGGCGCTGTCGATCAGCTTTTTCCCGAGTTTGCGCATGTGCCTGTTGCCCCGATTACGAATGGGTTGTTGGTCGTACCCTACCGCCTGTGGCTTGGGGGCACAAATGAAATGGGCCAAGGGGCCGGCGCGCTAGTTGCGTTGCGCGACGGTAGTTTTTGCAGGTGCACTGGCGTCGATGCTGCGGGTGATCAACTGTGTCAGAACCCTTCGGCCAGAGGGGCTGACGATCTCGCCGCGTTCGGGGCCGTAGACAGCGATACCGGCGGTTTGCGTGCCCATCCGTGCGACGCCGCGCCACTGGTTGGGGGAAAGCCCACCGACAGGAATACGCCCCTGCGCGCGGAAGGTGACGCTTTGGTCGCCTTTCTCCACATCGCGCACATTCTGGAGCGAGGTTTCAGCCGCGATCTGCTGGGCGCTTGGCAGGGAGCCGGGTTTGGACTGGGTCAGGCTGACCGTGATCAACCCGCGCGGTGCTGCCCCCGCAGAGGCAGGGGCCCCTAATCCGTCACAGCGTGCAATCACGGCAAAGCGCGCCTCGAGGCTGGTTTGGTCGATGCAGAAACCATCGGGGGCGACCAGTTCGACCCCTCCGGCCATTTTCGCGCGTGACAACGGCGGCTTGGCGGCACCCGAGGACGCGCCCAGCCCCTGACCGCCCTCGCAGGCGGTCAGAAGCATCACGCCAAAGGCGGCAAGCGGACCTTTACAGGTCCATGTAGTCATGTGTTTCCGCCTTCGCGCCGGGATGCGTCACCGCACCAAGATAGGTTGGGCCCACAAGCTGCGCGTATTTCCACAGAGCACCGCTTTGATAGTTGGTTTTGCGGGCACCGGGCCAAGCCGCTTTGCGCTCTGCCATTTCCTCGTCCGAGATATCGACAGAGATCGAACCGGTGATCGCGTTCAGCGTGATCATGTCGCCCTGTTTGAGCAAGGCAATCGGTCCGCCATGCGCGGCTTCGGGGCCGACGTGACCAACGCAGAAACCCCGTGTCGCGCCGGAGAAACGGCCGTCGGTGATCAGCGCTACCTTTTTGCCCATGCCTTGACCGGACAGGGCCGCCGTGGTCGCCAGCATTTCGCGCATGCCGGGGCCACCAGCGGGGCCTTCGTTGCGGATCACGAACACGTCGCCTTCGCTGTAGGCCCGGTTTTGCACGGCTTCGAACGCGTCTTGTTCACATTCAAAGATCAGCGCCGGACCGGTAAAGACGATGTCTTCTTCGGACATGCCAGCGATTTTCACGATGGCCCCTTCGGGCGCGAGGTTGCCCTTCAGACCAACGACGCCGCCGGTCTTGCTGATCGGTGTTTCGATCGCGTGGATCACCTTGCCGTCGGCCTCGCGTTCGATCTTGTCAAGCTCTTCACCGATGGACAGGCCCGAGGCGGTCAGGCAGTCATCATGCAGCAGGCCAGCCTTGCGCAGTTCTTTCATCACAACTGGCACGCCGCCCGCGTCATACAGGTCTTTGGCCACATGCGACCCGCCGGGTTTCATGTCGACGAAATAAGGCGTGTCGCGGAAGATGTCGCATACATCGCTGAGGTTAAAGTCGATACCCGCCTCGGCGGCCATAGCGGGCAGGTGCAGACCGGCATTGGTCGACCCGCCGGTGCAGGCCACGATGCGCGCCGCGTTCTCGAATGCTTCGCGGGTGCAGATGTCGCGCGCGCGGATGTTCTTTTCGATCAGGTTCATGACGGCTTCACCCGAGGCCGCCGCATAGGCGTCGCGCGATTCATAGGGCGCAGGCATGCCAGAGGAGTTCAGCAGCGCCAGACCGATCGCCTCGGACACGCAGGCCATGGTGTTGGCGGTGAACTGGCCCCCGCAGGCACCGGCTGTCGGGCAAGCGACGCGTTCCAGAACTTCAAGCGCGGCTTGCGACATGCTGCCGTTCTGGTAGTTGCCCACGGCTTCGAAAACGTCTTGCACAGTCAGGTCGCGGCTGGCGAAATCGGCAGGCACATCGGCCCCTTCCGGGACTTTGCCCGGCAGGATCGACCCACCGTAGAGGAACACGGACGGCACGTTCAGCCGCAGCATCGCCATCATCATGCCCGGCAGCGATTTGTCACAGCCCGCAAGGCCGACAATCGCGTCGTAGCAGTGACCGCGCATTGTCAGTTCTACCGTGTCGGCAATCGCTTCGCGCGACGCTAGGGAAGAGCGCATGCCCTCGTGGCCCATGGCGATCCCGTCGGTGACGGTGATGGTGGTGAATTCGCGTGGCGTGCCTTGCTGCGCCTTGACGCCGACCTTGACCGCTTGGGCCTGACGGTTCAGCGCGATGTTACAGGGGGCCGCTTCGTTCCAGCAGGTTGCCACACCCACCAGAGGCTGGTGAATCTCTTCTTCGGTCATGCCCATTGCGTAGTAATAGGACCGGTGCGGCGCGCGCTCTGGCCCCTCGGTCACGTGCCGGCTTGGCAGTCTGGATTTATCAAAGCGGGTGTTGGTGGACATGTGGCAGGCCTCCCTGAGTGGACGTTTACACCGGAATAGCCACCCAGCCCTGTCGCTGCAAGGCTCAAGCCACCAGTTGAACAGCGCGGGCTGTGGGCTTAGGTGTTAAATAATCCTTGGCTCTGTGCCGCCCCTAGCGAAAGCGACCCTGCATGGAGCATTCGATTTTTTCCTTTATTTGGAAATACTCCCGTCGTGACCAACTGGTTTTGCTTGTCCTCACGCTGATTACCTTCCCGATCCTCTACATCACCCTCGAACTGCCCAAGCGCATCATCAACGATGCCATTGGGGCAGAGACCGATGTGATCGACGTTTTCGGGGTGTCGTTCAGTCAGGTGCAGTTCCTGATGGTGCTGTGTTTTGCCTATCTTTTCTCCGTGCTGATCCACGGCCTGATGAAGATGCGTCTGAACACGATGAAGGGGGTGCTGGCAGAGCGGCTACTGCGTCGCTTCCGCTATCAGTTGATCGCGCGGATGATGCGTTTTCCACGCAGCTATTTCGAAAACACCAGTCAGGGCGAGCTGGTGTCGATGGTCACCTCGGAGGCAGAGCCGATGGGCGGGTTGATGGGCGATGCGGTCGCCCAACCTGTGTTCCAGGCGGGGCAGATGCTGATCATCCTGCTGTTCCTGTTCCTGCAATCCCCGTGGTTCGGGTTGGCAGGCGTCGCATTGATCCCGTTGCAGGCGTATCTCATCCCGATGCTCCAGCGGCAGATCAACCTGCTGAACAAACAGCGGATCAAGGAAGTGCGGCACCTGTCGTCTGAAATCGGCGAGACCGCCGCCGGTATCACCGATCTGCGCACCAACGGCGGCTGGCGCTACCGTCTGGCGCTGTTCACCGACCGGCTGGGCCAACTGTTCGAGGTCCGCTTCCAGATCTATCAGAAGAAATTCTTCATGAAGTTTCTCAACAACTTCATCACCCAGCTTACACCGTTCTTTTTCTATGCCGTGGGGGGATATCTTGCGATCAAGGGGCAGATCACGGTGGGCGCGCTGGTCGCGGCCTTGGCCGCCTACAAGGATTTGTCGAGCCCGTGGAAGGAACTGCTGACCTATTACAACCAGACGCAGGACATGTCGCTGCGGTGGGATGTGGTCATTGAACGTTTCGCCCCGCGGGGCGAGATCGACGCGCGCCTGTTCGAAGGCGAGCCCGAAGAAGTCCCGCATCTGCGCGGCCCTATTGTGCTTGAACATGTGTCTTTGCGCACGCCGGACGGGAATACGATCCTGGATGATCTGAACCTCGAAATACCCAAAGGCGCGCGCGTCGCGCTTGAGATGCCCAACCAATCCGAACGCAACGCTCTGGCAGAGCTTTTGGTGCGCGAGGCCGTGCCGAGCCGCGGGCGGATCACGATGGCGGGGCATAATCTGGCAGAGCTGCATCAGGCCGTGCTTGCGGCGCGGATCGGCTATTCCGATGCGCACCCCTATCTGTTTCAGGGCACCGTCGGGGACAATCTGCTGATGCCTCTGCGGTCGAGCCCGAAAACCGTGCTCTGGGACCCCATGAAAACCGACCGCGCCGCGATCGAGACAAAGCGGTCGGGCAATAGTCTGGACAGCACCAAGGCGGATTGGCTGGACCCCGGGCTCGCCGATCTGAGCACCCGCGAGGACATCAACGACTGGTGGTATGAGCTGGCCAGCGCGGTTGGCACACAGGACATGATGTTCCGTCGCATGGCCGCCGACCGGATGGACCCGGACAAACACCCCGAGCTTGCGGCCCGCGTGGTTGCCCTGCGCGACGAGGTGCACGAGCGGCTGAAAGAGCAAGGACTGGACAAGGTGGTGCACCGCTTCGACCCAGATCGGTTCAACCCGGCGCTGCCGCTTGGGGGGAACCTGATGTTCGCCGCGCCCATCCGCAGCATCTCGCAGGCGGGTCTGGCGCTTGAACGCAGCTTTCTGGCGATGATCATCGAACAGGGTCTGGCCGAGCAGGGCATCGCGATTTCGCAGACGCTGGTAGAAACGTTGCACCAGACCTTTGGACGTGATGGCACCGACCACCCGCTGTTCACCGCGCTCGGCATCGAGGAAGAACTGTACGAACAACTGGTCGATATCGCGCTACGGCGTCGCGCCAAAGGGGATGAAGCGCTGAGCGAGGATGAATTCTCGTTGCTGCTTACCGTGCCCTTTGCCTTCACGGCCGAACAGATCGGCCCGGCTTTCCCTGCGACCTTCAAGGATGAGATCCTGAAAATCCGTAAGCAGCAGGGCGCCGAGATGCGCGAACGGGCGCGGGATATGTTCGTGCCGATCACACCTGACCAGTATCTGCCGCGTCTGACGATACTTGAAAACGTGTTGTATGGCCGGATTTCCGCCGTGGCGGGGCTTCAGGCGGATCTGGTTCTGGATGTGGTGTCGGACGTGTTCAAGAAACACGGGCTGCAACAGGATGTCGCGCTCAACGTCTTTGATCTGCCGGTCAGCATCGGCGGGTCAAATATCGCGATGATGTTCCAGGAACGCGCCGGATTCAGCCGCGCGGCGATGAAACGACCCGATATCCTGATCCTGAACCAGTCGCTTGCGGGGCATGACGCAGAAAGCCTGCAACGGTTGCGCGACAAGGTCAGCGAACTGCTGCCCGAAACGACCCAGATCTACATGGATAGCTCCTTTGCCAATCCTGACGATTTCGACATGTACATCAAGATCCGTGGCGGGCGCATTGACGGTCTGGCGCAAGTTGATACTCCCAGTCAGGACGACAGCATCTCGGACGATTTGCGACGCAAGCTGCGGATCATCGCGCGCAACGACTTGTTCGGCAACCTCGACCCGCGCAACCAGCGCCTGCTGGCCTTTGCGGCGCAGTGGTACACCGTCGCACAGGGAGAGATGGTCTTTGCTCAAGACCAACGGCCAGATGCGGTCTACCTCTGTCTGTCGGGCAAGGGAGAGCTGAGCTGGCGCGACCCCGAAGGGTTGGCGCATCACGTCTCGACCGTCGAAAAGGGGCGGTTGATCGGTGACCTTGCGGTCATCGTGAACGAGCCGCGGCAGATGGATTTTGTCGCTGTCGAAGACAGCCGTTTCCTTCGGATCGGCGCGGATCAATTCAAGTCTGTGGTTGAAAACGACCGTGTGATCCTGCTGAGCCTTCTACGCACGGTATCAAGCCATCTGACCAACGCCGCCGACTTGCTTCGTGCGGCACGGGTGGATATCCCGCGCGAAGACGAAGCCTTGCCCCCGCCCGTAGGAGATGACCCCGCGTGACCCGATACGCTGCCCACAAAGCCTTTGTCGCTCCTGCGATCCCCTCGGCGGCGCTGTGGCGGCTGATCTTGGGGTTTCTTGCGGCAACCGCGATCTACCTGCTGCTTAACAACCTGATGTTCACCACCCTGTTCAACCTGATGGGGCCGAGTGCGGACGGGTTTTATGACAGCTTGCTGTCAGGCAAGACGCCGATGGCGATGTTCCTGCTGCTTGGCAGCTTCGGGCTGATGATCGTCGGCGTGGCCGTGGTGACACGGGTGATCCACAAACGTCCCGTGCGTGGCCTGATCGGCCCGTCGGGGCTGGTGGTGCCGCAGTTCTGGGCCGTGCTCAAGATGCTGGTGCTGCTTGGTGCGGTGACCTATTTGCTGCCGCCTTGGAACCTTGGCGCGCCCTATGTGCCCAACCTCGCGCTTGGCACATGGCTGATGTTGCTGCCGTTTTCGCTGCTCGGGGTGCTGGTACAGGTCAGCGCCGAAGAGATCGTCTTTCGCGGTTATGTCCAGCAGCAATTGGCGGCACGGTTCAACTCTCCGCTGGTGTGGATGGTGCTGCCGGCCGTGATTTTCGCGCTTGGGCACTATCTTCCCGACCAAGCCGGCGAAAATGCGCTGGTCATAGCACTTTGGGCCGGTGTCTTCGGGATGTTGATGGCCGATCTGACCGCGCGGGCAGGGTCGCTGGGGCCAGCCATTGCAGTGCATTTCTGCAATAATGTCGCGGCGATCGTCATTACCTCTCTGCCCGATGACCTATCGGGTTTGGCGCTGTATTTGACCCCCTTCGGGATGAATGATGTCGACGCGTTGCGCGCGTGGTTGCCCGTCGATTTCGCGCTGATGCTGGTCAGCTGGCTTGCCGCACGGCTGGCGATCCGCCGTTGATTGCAATTTACTGCGCGTCAGCTTATTTGGAAGGCGAAACTGGAAGCAAAGGTTCACCATGAACTGGATCAACAACTACGTCCGTCCTCGGATTAACTCCATCTTCTCGCGTCGCGAGACGCCGGACAATCTGTGGACGAAATGCGAAGAATGCGGCACCATGCTGTTCCACCGCGAGGTGTCGGACAACCTGAACGTCTGCACCAGCTGTGGTCACCACATGGCGATTACCCCGCGTGAACGCTTCAAGGCGCTGTTCGACGGCGGCATCTTTACCGAGGTCAAAGTCCCCGCGCCGACGCCGGACCCTTTGCACTTTCGCGATCAGAAGAAATACCCCGACCGTCTGAAGGCCGCCCAGAAACAAACGGGCGAAGCCGAAGCGATGCTGGTCGCCACCGGTGAAATCGGCCGCACGCCGATCGTCGCGGCAGGTCAGGACTTTTCGTTTATGGCCGGGTCCATGGGCATGTATGTCGGCAACGCCATCATCGCCGCGGCTGAAAAAGCGGTTAAGCTGAAATGCCCGCTGGTGCTCTTCTCCGCCGCCGGTGGCGCGCGTATGCAAGAAGGCATCCTGAGCCTGATGCAGATGCCGCGCACCACCATTGCCGTGCAGATGCTGAAAGAAGCGGGGCTGCCCTATATTGTCGTTCTGACCCACCCCACGACCGGTGGTGTCACGGCGAGCTATGCGATGTTGGGCGATGTCCAGATTGCGGAACCCAATGCGCTGATCTGCTTTGCCGGCCCACGTGTGATTGAACAGACCATTCGCGAGAAACTGCCCGAAGGCTTCCAGCGCGCCGAATATCTGCTGGACCACGGCATGTTGGACCGCGTGACACCGCGCACCCAGATGCGGGACGAGTTGATCGACATCACGCGGATGCTGATGAAGCTGCCCCCCGCGGTGCGCGGCGATCTGCCTGCGCCGACCGAAGGCGGCGATATTGCCCATGCGCTGACGCCAGAACCCGATGCGGCCCCCAAAGCCGAAGCGGCGGAACCCAAGGCGAAATGACGCAGAAGACATCGGATGCAGTGCTTGCACGCATGATGGCGCTGCATCCCAAGATTATCGACCTGACGCTGGATCGCATGTGGCGGCTGCTGGACGCTTTGGGCAACCCCCAGAACGACCTGCCCCCTGTGATCCATATTGCCGGCACCAATGGTAAAGGATCGACACAGGCGATGATCCGTGCGGGGCTTGAGGCGGATGGCCACCGCGTCCACGCCTATACCTCGCCCCATCTGGCGCGCTTTCACGAACGCATCCGCCTTGCCGGAGAGCTGATTTCCGAAGCCGCGCTGACCGAGATGCTGGATGAATGTTACGCCGCCAACAACGGCGAGAGCATCACTTATTTCGAGATCACAACCTGCGCCGCGCTACTGGCCTTTGCCCGTACTCCGGCGGATTATACCCTGCTTGAGGTTGGCCTTGGCGGGCGTCTGGACGCGACCAATGTGATCGACCAGCCCGCATTGACCGTGATCACGCCGGTGTCGATTGATCACCAACAGTTTCTGGGTACGACCCTGCCGGAGATTGCGGGTGAAAAAGCCGGCATCATCAAACGTCGCGTGCCCTGCATCGTCGGCCCGCAACAAGATGCCGCGCTCGAGGTGATAGAGACGCAGGCAGCACGCCACCACGCCCCCGTTTTTGCCTATGGTCAGCAGTGGCATGTGGCCCCCGAAGCGGGACGCATGGTCTATCAGGATGACACGGGTTTGCTGGATCTGCCCAAGCCTAACCTGTTGGGCGCGCATCAGATTTCCAACGCCGGTGCGGCTTTGGCGGCATTGCGGCAATTGGGGGTCTCCGCGCAAGCGTGCGAGGCCGCTGTGACCCGCGCCGAATGGCCCGCCCGAATGCAACGTCTGCGTCACGGGCCGCTGATCGACGCAGCGCCGCAGGCCGAATTATGGCTGGACGGCGGGCATAACCCCGCTGCGGGCGACGCCATCGCGGAGGTGCTAGAAGACATGCCCACCCGCCCCACATTCCTGATCTGTGGCATGTTGAACACCAAGGATATCGGCGGCTATCTGCGCCCGCTGGCTCGCCATGCAGAACAATTGTTAGCCGTCTCGATCCCGGGCGAAGCAGCGACGTTGCCGGCCACCGAAACCGCGCGCGCAGCGATCGACGTCGGCCTGACCGCGCAAGAGGCACCTGGCGTCGCCGAAGCCCTTGCAACCATTGTCGCGAAGGCGCCCCACGCGCGGGTATTGATCTGCGGTTCGCTCTATCTGGCAGGCGCAATTTTGCGGGAAAACGGATAGCCTTTTAACAATTAGAATTGGCTATATTTACGTTTTGTAGGGAATTTGCGTCCTAAGGTCCGAGGGTAACATTTTGCCTTTGGGGGGACCAATGCAATGACCAATACGTATCAGAATTTCCTTGCGCTGCGCAGGATGGTGTTCGGCCATCTCCGTCTGCTCGCAATCTTTGTCGGTGTGACCTTTATCGTCGATCACTGGCGATCCTCCGGGGGCCACGACGCCGCGCAGGGCTATGCCAATGGACAGGTGGCGTATCTGTCCTCCGGTGGGCCAGCCTTTGTGCCGCTGTCGCCTGCGACGCTGCTCAACAAGATGCACAAAGACGCTTCCTTTGACGTGGGGGATGCCGTCAGCGCGATCGTCCAATCGTTCGATGATAGCAAACGCGGCCAAGTGCTTGAATCCTACCTGATCTGGGCGATTAGCACGGAACGGTCGGACAGCTATATTGATACTTTGCTGAACAGCGCGGCGGCCAAAGGCGATTTCAAAGTACCACCAGCGCTTACGACAGCCTCTGGTGCGCTGGATACGGCAGGTTTGCTGACGGCGGTTGTTGTCGCTGAACGCAAGGCTTTGGCCGCCCGCCAGACTGACGGCGATCAAGCGCATGCTCGCGACGGGCAGCAGATCCGCCAATCCGTCGCCTTTTACCACAATCAGGCCGCGCCACTCTATCTGGCTGCAGTCGATCTGCAGCGGGATGGGTACGCCCCGGGGCGGCGGCGCAATTAAGCGCCCCAGCCTTCCCCCTGCATTTCGCGCAAACGCGATGCCGTACGCTCGAACTCGAAGGTGCCTTCCCCCTCCAGATATAGCATTTCGGGTTCGGCCGCGGCTGAGCAGATCAGCCTCACCTTAGCCTCGTATAACGCGTCGATCAGGGTCACAAAGCGTTTGGCTTCATTGAAGTTTGACCGGCCAAGACTGGGGATATCATCCAGCATCAACACGCGCACGGCCTCTGCCAATGTCAAATAATCTGCCGCCCCTAGGGGCCGACCACAAAGCGCGTGGAACTTGGCGCGGGCGACACCGTTGCGAAACTCCGGCACGACGACATCGCGCCCCTTCACCCGCAGGATCAACTCCTCCCCCGGGCCGCCAGCCAGATCATCCCAGACGGCATTCATCGCGGCACGGCTCTCTGGATTCACGGGGGTGAAATAGGATTTCGTACCCGCCAATCGGTCCTGTCTGTAGTCGCGCGGGCTGGCGAGCTCCTTCACCTTCATCTTCTCTTTGATCAATTCGATGAAGGGCAGGAATATCTGGCGGTTCAGACCGTCTTTATACAAGTCATCCGGTATCCGGTTCGACGTTGTAACCACCACCACACCAGCTGCAAAAAGTGCCTCAAACAGCCGGCCAACGATCATGGCGTCAGTGATGTCCGTAATCTGCATCTCGTCGAAGGCCAGCAGCTTCACGCTATTTGCGACCTCGGCTGCGACTGGCGCAATCGCATCGTCGACGCCTGTTTTACGCGCCTCATGCATCGCGCTGTGAATTTCCTGCATGAACGCGTGGAAATGCACTCGCCGCGTTGGCACATCGCCCATATTTGCCGCGAACATATCCATCAGCATCGACTTGCCGCGACCCACACCACCCCAAAGATACAGCCCCTGCGGTGGCTCGGGCGCGCGCTTGAAAAAGCCCTTTTTCTGCGGGGCCATCAAGGCGCTGCGAATGCGGTCAAGCTCTGGCAGTACGGCCTCTTGCGCGGGGTCCGGCGACAGGCTGCCGTCGGCAACGCGGTTATCGTAAATGGTGCGTAAATCAGTCATGCCTTTGGCTTACAATGTGCCACAGGCTTTGGGAAGAACCCCCGCAGGCCGATATGCGCGCAGTTTTGAAATTGACGGCCCCGGTTTCAAAGCTACGGTGGCGCCACGTGCTTCGGGGGTCATCATGGAAAAAAATACGTCAATCTTCACACCGGTGCTGATCGTCGGGTGTCTGATCATCATGGTGAGCTTTGCCGTGCGTGCCTCTTTTGGCGTCTTTCAGATCCCCATCGCGGAAGAGTTCGGCTGGCTCCGCTCCGAATTCTCGCTGGCGATCGCGATCCAGAACCTCGCCTGGGGCATCGGCCAACCGATCTTTGGCGCGATGGCCGAGAAGATCGGAGACCGCCGCGCCATTATCATCGGGTCCGTGGTCTATGCCGTGGGTCTGGTGCTGTCGGCCAATTCGGTGTCACCGATTGAACACCAAACCTATGCGTGGTTGGTCGGTTTCGGGATCGCGGGAACGGGTTTTGGCGTGATTTTGGCCGTGGTTGGCCGCGCCTCAACGGCCGAGAACCGGTCCATGTCGCTGGCCATTGCCACGGCGGCGGGTAGCGCGGGTCAGGTCTTTGGTGCGCCGGTGGCGGAATGGTTGCTGGGGTTCCTCAGCTGGCAGGCGACCTTCCTTGTCTTTGCGGGCGCGATCATGGCGATGTTGTTGACGCTGCCGTTGATGCGCGCCCCCGCGATGGCCAGCAAGGCCGAGCTGGAGGAAAGCCTGTCGCAAATCCTGGGCAAGGCGCTGCGCGACCCGACCTTTACCTTCATCTTTATCGGGTTCTTTTCCTGCGGCTATCAGCTGGCCTTTATCACCGCGCATTTTCCTGCCTTCGTGACCGAACTTTGCGGTCCGATCCTTGCGGGTGGCGTGCTGCATAACATCGGGATCACAACAACCTCTGCCCTGGGTGCGGTGGCGATTTCCCTGATCGGTCTGGCCAATATCGCCGGAACATTGCTGGCGGGGTGGGCGGGCAAACGCTATTCCAAAAAGTACCTGCTGGCTGCGATCTATACTGGACGTACCGTGATTGCGGCGTTGTTTATCCTGCTACCGATCACGCCGGTGTCGGTCATCCTGTTCTCTATCGGGATGGGGGCATTGTGGTTGGCGACGGTGCCGCTGACCAGCGGGCTGGTCGCGCATATCTATGGGCTGCGCTATATGGGCACGCTTTATGGGATCGTGTTTTTCAGCCATCAGTTGGGCAGCTTTATGGGGGTCTGGCTGGGCGGGCGGATGTATGACGCTTACGGCGATTACACCGCCGTGTGGTGGATCGGTGTGGCCGTGGGCGCGTTTAGCGCGCTGATCCATTTGCCCATCCGCGAGAAGCGGTTGCCCGGGCTGGTGACGAGTTAATCCGTCGCTTTATCCGCCGTGTCGATATGTGCCTTGATCGCTGCAATGATCTGGGGCGCATGGGTATAGGGCAGGCCGTGGCCCGCGCCTTTGATCACCTCGTGTTCGGCGGCGCGGTTCCATTCGGCAAGGCTGCCGATGGCTGACGCGGGGATCACCTGATCATCCTGCCCCCAAAGCGCCAGCACAGGGATATCATGCGTCCGGATCGCGCGGTGTTCATCCCGCAGCACATCCGCCAGAATACCGCGACGGCTGGCCAGCACCGCGGGAACATAGTGCTTATAGTCCAGCTGTTCGGCCTGATGGTCGTGGATGTGGCGGACCTGTACGGGGATGTCACGTTCGGCCCTGATGCCGCGCCGGAAGGTCGGCGGGAACAGCGCCAGCATCAGCCAATCGCCGACCAGCGGGGTTTTGGCCATAAAGTCGACCAGCTTGTTCGGCACCAGCCCCATCCCTGCGGGAGCCAGCAGGATCAGCCGTTCGACACGTTCGGGGAAAGCGGCGGCAAAGCACGTCGCGATAGAGCCGCCCATGGAATACCCCAGCAGGGTAAAGCTGCCGGTGACATCCTGATCTTCCAGCAGGTCTTGCAGCTGTTTGATAAAGAACTGGCGATCTTGCGGGGCAGACGGACGGTCGGAATAGCCGCGCCCGTAAAGGTCATAGGTTAGAGTCCGGTACCCCATCGACGCCAACCCGCGGGCGACCGCGCGCCAGACAATGCTGGGGGTGGTCAACCCGTGGATGCAAACGACAACAGGGCCTTGGGTGGGGCCGGTCCAGGCGTAATGGGTCACGCCGTCGGGCAGCTCTGCGAATTGGCCAAGGGCGCTGCCGCGGTCCGCGTCCTCCATTTCGGCACGGTTGCGTTCGATCACAAGCGGGATTGCGATGATCAGAGCCGCAATGAGAAGAAACCAGATCATCTGTGAGCGCGCCACCGGTCAAGGATATAGCGGCTGGTCATCAGGTCGAGATGTGCGCCGCCGCCGTTTTTGAACAGGGTGATGTCATCCTCTGACTGGCGGGTGAACGCACCGAGATCATAGTAATCCGCGACGATGTCACTTGCGCTCAGCACACCTTGGGCGATCGGGATCTTCAGCTCTCCGATATGTTCAACCGTGGTGTCGAGGCTGTCGACAAAGACCCGGGCACGGGTCAGCGCCGTATCATCCACCTCGCGCATGTCGGGGCGGTAGGCACCGATCAGGTCAAGGTGCTGGCCGGGTTGCAGCCACGCGCCCTTGATCAGCGGTTCGGTCGACATGGTGGCGCTGGTGATGATGTCCGCGTCGCGCACCGCGGTCTCAAGATCATCGGCAACGCGCAGCCCGTCGATATCACGTGCCATCGCCTGAGCATTGGGGGCGGATCGGTTCCACACCGTGAATGCGGCATCGGGAAACGCCGCCCGGTAGGCAGCGTGCAGTCCGCGCCCTTGGGTGCCCGCGCCGACGATCAGGATTTTGCGGCTGTCAGGACGGGCAAGCCTGCGCGCGGCGAGCAGGCTGTCACCGGCGGTTTTCCATTTGGTCACGAGGTGAAAATCTACCAAAGCCTCGAGCGCGCCGTGATCATCTGCGTAAAGCGACACGCCGCCGTTCACCATCGGCGCCCCTTTGGCGGGGTTGTCGGGAAAGATGGTGGCGGATTTCACCGCTAAACCCAGCCCGTCGATCCATGCGGCGCGGTTCAGCAAGGTGTCCTTGCCCCGATACAAAAACGTATCTGCGATTTCGGCGCGCGGCAGGTTGTGCCCCTGGGCCAGTGCGTCGGTCAGGCCGATCCAGTCCAGCAGGGCGTCGCCGGCGTCAAAGGGGATGATGTCGAACTGGGTCATGCGGCCTCTGCTTCCGTCAACAGCCCCGCAGCGACGAGCCTGTCAGCCCAACCGTCCGGCCCGGTGAAATGATGGGTCTGCCAGCCGCGGGCGTTGGCGGCGTTGATATTGTCGATACGGTCGTCGGTGAACAAAAGCGCGTCGCCGGACAGGCCCGATCCTTCCTCGAGCGCTGCATAGATCGCGGGGTCGGGTTTGATCATACCCATATGACCCGAGATGAAATCGCGATCAAAGGCGCGCAGGAAAGGGTAGTGTTCTGCCGCATGATCATAGGATTGGATGCCGAAATTGGTCAGTGAAAACACCGGCACGCCCTTGGCCTGCAGCGCCTCTTTCAGCCTGAGAGAGCGGGGGATCACGGGGGCGGCCATTTCGATCCAGCGATCATGCCACATGCGGATCTCATCGCGCCAGGCGGGGTTGGCCTCGGCGGCGGCATAGATCGTGTCGGTGAAATGCTGGCCGCTATCGACAAGATCGTTCATGCCGTGCAGGTCCACCTCGGCGAACATGGCGCGGCGGCGGTCCTCTCCGATTACGGAGTCATAGAACCGTTCGGGCTGCCATTCGATCAGCACATTCCCGATGTCAAAGACGACTGCCGCTGGTTTCATGTGCTCTTCCTATTGCCGGGTCGGCGGGGGCACCTGCGCCGCCCTTGCCCTATCGTTGTGCCGCGCGAAGCTCGCGTTCTAGCGCGTCCAGAAAACGGGAGCGGTCGGCCTTTGTAAACCCTTTGCCGCCGCCCTGGCGAAACGGGTCCGCGGCGCGCAGGTCGGCCATCAAATCACGCGTCGCCAGCACATTGCCGATATTGGCTGCGGTCAGCGCTTCGCCATTGTGTTTCAGCACCCGCGCGCCGGCTTCGACGCAGCGCGCGGCAAGGGGAATGTCGCCGGTCACCACGACGTCACCGGGGCCGCAGCGTTCGGCGATCCAGATGTCGGCGATGTCGGGGCCGTCGGGGACAATCACGGTTTCGACCAGCGGGTTCTGCGAGGGGCGCAGCCCGCCGTTGGACACCACAAACATCCGCACCTTGTGGCGGGTGGCAACGCGTTCCGCCTCTGCCTTCACGGGGCAGGCGTCCGCGTCGATATAAAGCACCGTCATCGCCTGGCCCTATCGCGCATAAAGCGCATCGGCGTGGAAGGCGATGTGGTCTTCCATGAAGGTCGAGATGAAGAAATAGCTGTGATCATAGCCCGGCTGCATCCGCAATGTGGCGTTCTGGCGGGCTTTCGCCATCGCCTCGGCCAATGCTTCGGGTTTCAGCAGGTCAAGGAATTGGTCATCGGTGCCCTGATCAATGAGGATTGGCCCGTCAAAGCCGCGCTCCGCCATCAAAAGCGTCGCGTCATGTTTGGCCCAGGTCGTCTCGTCACTGCCCAGATAGGCTGCCAGTTGTTTGCGGCCCCAGTCACTGCTGGTTGGATGCGCAATCGGCGCGAAAGCCGAGACCGAGGTAAAGCGCCCCGGCAGGTTCATCGCCAGCGTCAGCGCCCCGTGCCCGCCCATGGAGTGGCCGCAGATCGCCTGCCGGTCCATGTCCAGCGCGAAGTTTTCACCCAGCAGCGCCGGCAGCTCGTCGACGATATAGTCCCACATCTGGAAGTGCGGTGCCCATGGGTCTTGGGTGGCGTTCACATAGAAGCCCGCGCCCTTGCCCAGATCATAGGCGTCGTCGTCGGCCACATCCTCACCGCGGGGGGAGGTGTCGGGAAAGACCACCGCGATCCCGTGTTCCGCGGCCCATGCCTGCGCCCCCGCTTTGGTCATCGCGTTTTCATGGGTGCAGGTCAGCCCCGACAGGAACCACATCAAGGGCACCGGGCCCTGCTGCGCCTCTTCGGGCAGGAACAGCGCAAAGGTCATATCGCAGTTGCAGGCGGTGGAACGGTGGGAATAGACGCCTTGGGTGCCTTTGAAGCTGGCGTTTTCGGAAATCGTTTTCATCGGGCGTCTCCTGTGTCTGGTTGGTCTATGGCTATCGGCCCTCGGTCTGCGCGGCAAGGGCAGGACGCTGCGCTGGCTGAGTATTTGCAAAAGGGTGAAGGCTAAAGCGCGGTGACCCACGCGATGACGAGGCTAACGCTGAGGATGCTGAGCAGTGTCGAGACAAGGATTGCGGCAGACACCCGTTGCGGCCCGACGTTATAGTGTTGGGCCAGCATATAGACGTTGCCCGCGACCGGCAGCGCGGCGGTGGCGATGATCACGCCCGCCTTATACGGATCGACGTTGAACAACCACAGCGCGGCAAAACCCACAAAGGCCGGATGGAGCACGAGTTTGCAAAACGACAGCCAGCCCGCGACATGCAGCTTTTCCGCCGATTTCGTTGCCAGCGATGCCCCGATGGCAAAAAGCGCGCCGGGGGTCGCGGCCCCGCCGAGGATGGCCAGAAATTCGTTCATCGGATCAGGGATCGGGATCTGAAGGCCGGACCAGATAAAGCCAAGGGTCATGGCGACGATCATCGGGTTTTTCACCAGCCCCACGGAAATCGTGCGCAGGGCGCGCAGGCTCAGCTGACCATCGCGCGCCCCGGTGATCAGGATCACGATGAGGCTGGAAAACACGATCAGATCCACCGCCAGGGCCAGTACAACCGGGCCGATAGCCTCTGCCCCGAGCAGCAGGGTCAGCATGGGCACGCCGAGGAAGCCGGTATTGCCGATCACGGCACATTGGGCCTCCATCGCGGTGGCGGGGACATCGAGGCGGCGCAGAAAGCCTGTCAGCGTTGCGATGCCATAGACAAAGCCCGTGCCCCATAGATAGGCCGCGACAAGGCGGCTGTCCCAGACCTCGGCCAAGGACAGGTTGGCGGAAAAGCGGAACAGCATGGCAGAGAGGGCGAAGTAGAAGACGAATTTGGTCAGATAGGCCGTGGCCTCTGCGGTGAAGAACCGCGTGCGCCCGGCCCAATAGCCCAAGCCGATCAGCGCGAAAAAGGGAAGTGTCTTGAGAAAGATCGCCAGCATGTGAAATTGGTAGCGGCTGGCTGTGCTTCGTGCAACGGGGCAACAGTGCTGTGACGCAAATACACAGGCTTTGGGGTGGAGGCTGCATTTGGGACTTGGAACTGAACGGTTCAGTTTATACTCTGCCTTTCAAACTGCCGGAGCCTTCATGACCAGTGACCAGACCAAGGTTCGTAAGGGCCGTAAATTCGATCAGGTTCTTGCGGGGGCGCGTGATGTCTTCATGGCAGACGGGTTTGAGGGCGCGAGCGTTGATGCGATTGCCCGTGCCGCCGGCGTGTCCAAGGCGACACTGTACAGCTATTTCCCCGACAAACGCCTGTTGTTCATGGAGGTCGCCGATACCGAATGTGCCCGCCAGTCACGGCAGGCTTTCGATAGTATCGACACCGATGCGCCGCCGCGTGTGGTGCTGGGGCTGGCCGGTCGGCATCTGCTAGGGTTCATCACATCGACCTTTGGTCAGCAGATGTTTCGCCTATGCGTGGCCGAATGTGACCGCTTCCCCGAGCTTGGCCAGCGCTTTTATAATTCCGGCCCAGCTGTGGTCCGGCGCGAGATGGCGGGGTATTTCGAGACCGCTGTCGCGCGTGGGCAGCTGCGTATGGAGGACCCGCTACTGGCGGCCGACCAATTCGGAGAGCTCTGCAAGGGGGATGTCTGGCTGCGACTGACCTTTGGGATCATCGACAGGATTTCTCAGGCAGAGATCGACCGCGTGGTAGACAGCGCGGTCGATATGTTTCTGGCGCGCTATGCGGCTTAGCCCTTGGGCCGGTTGTCGATAATCCGCACCGCTTTGCCTTCGGAACGGGTGATGGTGTTCACATCGCCCACGTCGATCATCACGCTGATGCCCACGGTTTCCTTGATCTGCGCGGCCAGCTGCTGTGCCGCTGTTTGCCTGGCGGCATCGTCGACGGTGGCGTCGACACATTCGCACAGCACCCGCATCTGATCCATGCGGTCGGGCTTGCTGAGCTCGATCTGGAAATGTGGGGCGAGACCGGGGGTGGCCATCAGCGCCTCTTCGATCTGGGTGGGGAAGACGTTGACGCCGCGCAGGATGATCATGTCGTCGCTGCGGCCGGTGACTTTCTCCATCCGGCGCATGCTGCGGGCGGTGCCGGCGAGCAGGCGGGTCAGATCGCGGGTGCGGTAACGGATGATGGGAAACGCCTCTTTGGTGAGCGAGGTAAAGACCAGCTCCCCCTGTTCGCCATCGGCCACGGGCTGCCCGGTTTCGGGGTTGATGACCTCGGGGTAGAAATGATCCTCCCAGATGTGCAAACCGTCTTTGGTTTCGACACATTCGCAGGATACGCCGGGGCCCATAATCTCGGACAGGCCATAGATATCGACAGCGTGCATATCAAACGCCTGTTCAATCTCGAGCCGCATGGCATTGGTCCAGGGTTCGGCCCCGAAGATACCTACTTGCAGCGAAGACTGGCGCGGATCGATGCCCTGACGCGCGTATTCATCCAGGATCGACAGCGCATAAGAGGGTGTGACCGTGATACCGTCGGGTTTGAAATCCTCGATCAGACGGACCTGTCGCGGGGTCATCCCGCCCGAGATCGGAACCGTGCTTAGCCCAAGGCTATCCGCCCCCAGATGCACCCCCAACCCTCCGGTAAACAGCCCGTAGCCATAGGCGTTATGCAGCATGTCACCGGGTTTCAGCCCTGCCGCGCGCAAGGATCGCCCCATGACGCTGCCCCAATTGGCGAGGTCATTCTTGGTGTAGCCCACGACCGTCGGCTGGCCGGTGGTGCCCGAGGACGCATGGATGCGCGCCAGCTGGTCGCGGGGCACGGCGAACATCCCGAAGGGGTAATTGTCGCGCAGGTCGGTTTTCACGGTGAAGGGGAATTTCGCCAGATCGCTCAGGTCGTTCAGGTCGTCGGGGTGGACGCCCGCGGCATCAAAGCTTTGACGGTAGAAAGGCACATTCGCATAGGCGTGGTGCAGGGATTTCTTCAGCCGCTCCAATTGCAGGGCGCTGATTTCATCGCGGCTGGCAAGCTCGATCGGGTCAAGCGATGATCGGGCAGGCGTGAGGTCTTTCATGGGGTCATTTCCTCCTCGAAATGGTGGCCTTTGATGGTGCGTGACAGGCCACGGAACAAGGCGATGGTGCGCCCGTCCTCCCCCGTGACAGTCACGTCATAGACGCCGGAGCGTCCGGTTCTGGATTGTTCGCGTGCCGCCGCGTGCAGCCGTTCGCTAGCTTTCCCCGGTGCGAGGTAGGAAATCTGGTTCTGCTGGGCGACGGCAAGCTGGTTGTAGCTGTTGCAGGCGAAGGCAAAGGCGCTGTCGGCGAGGGTGAAGATATACCCGCCGTGGGCGATGCCGTGGCCGTTCAACATGGCCGCGGTGATCACCATCGACAGATCCGCCGCGCCGGGGGCGATATGGTCGATGCGCATCCCCAGAGATTGGCTGGCCGTATCGGTGGACCACATGGCAGCGGCGGATTTTTCGGCGCGAAGTTGCGGGGTCATGGCGGGCCTTTATGTTTCACAATTTGGATGCTTGCACAGATAATGTAACGCTTTCAAGAGAATTGATCGGCGGCTCTCTTGATTTGAGCGGCGAAGGGCGCAACTGTCAAAACATGACAGTGCATATTCATCCCTCACACCCGCAGAATGAACGCGCGCCCGAACAGGTTTCCTTTCACCGGACAGAGCTTGGCCCGATCCTGTCGCTTTATGGGCGCATGGTCGCGGCGGGGGAATGGCGCGACTATGGAATCTCTTCGCTGCGCGAGGTCGCGGTGTTTTCAATCTTCAGGCGCACTGCAGAGATGCCGCTTTACCGGATCGAGAAACGTCCCAAGCTGCGGTTGAAGCAAGGGATGTACGCGGTGATCGGGGCCAATGGGCAGGTGCTGCGCCGCGGTCAGGATCTGGCTGCCGTGCTGCGCGTGCTGGAACGCAAGATGATCCGCGCCGTCGACACCTAGACCGCCGCGCCGGTCGAGGGGGTGGATGGATTTAAGGCCATTTGGAAGGGCTGAGCCGTTTGTGCCCGATCAGCGGGCCGTCGGTTTTTGCGATACGGGTCAGTGCGTTCTGGATGGGTTCGCGGGTGACGGCCATATGATGCGCATTGGCGTGGATCATGGTGGCGGGGTCGAGGACCAGCGCCACATGGCCTTTCCAGAACAGGAGGTCATTGCGTTGGATGTCGCGCGGGACGGGGCCTGCACCTGCCACGGGGTCGGCAAAGCTGGTCTGCTGCTGGTCGCTGTCACCGGGGCAGGGAATGCCGCAGGCGAGGAAGGCGGCCTGAACGAGGCCCGAGCAATCGATCCCCCAGCGGCTGTTCCCGCCCCAGAGGTAGGGCGTGCCGAGAAACAGCTCTGCCACGGCGGCGGGGTCCGGGAAAGCGTGCGGCAGCGGGGCGAGGTGTTGGGTCGGGATATGGCCAAGCGAGGTCTGGGCAAATCGGCCTTCCGTTCCAGTCACCATAACGCGGCTGCCAAAGCTGAGGCTGCTGACATCCGGTGATTTCAGATCGGCACGCGTATAGGCGTGGGTGGCGGGTGCGGTGACGACGTGAGTCGGGGGGACCGCAGGGCCGATGGCGGTTTCGGATATGTAACCGCAGTAGTTGTCCTTGGTCAGTTGCACATAGGCGGTGCCATCGGTGCGATGAAGCACGGTCAGCGCCTCACCGTAGAGCGCTTGCCGGTCGCGGGGGCCGTCGGGACTGCGGTTCAGATCAACGACCGGAAGGGTGATCTGCACCGCTGTCTTTTCGGTGATCCGCTTGGGGTCGGGATGCAGGCGTCGGTCAGTCATTTTGACAAGATCGCCCCGAGGCTGGCATGCAACGCGCGTGTGGCCTGACCAACGCCGCCTTTGGCGCGGGCAGGGGCGGCGCTTGGTTGCCAGCCGTAGATGTCGAAATGCGCATAGGGGCTGTCGGTGATGAAACGACGCAGAAACAGCGCGGCGGTGATACAGCCTGCGAACCCGCCAGAGGGGGCGTTATCCAGATCGGCGATACCGGGTTCGATCAGCGGCTCGTAGGGCGTGTGGAAGGGCATACGCCAGACGGGGTCGGCGTGGGTGGCGGCAGCGGATTCCAACGCGGCGACGAAATCGGGATCGTCGCTGAAATAGGGGGCAAGATCGGGGCCCACGGCGACCCGTGCGGCACCGGTCAGCGTCGCCATAGAGATAATCTGGTCGGGCTTGTCCTCGTCCGCGAGTGCCAGCGCATCGGCCAGCACCAACCGGCCTTCGGCGTCGGTATTGTTGATCTCGACCGTGAGGCCCTTGCGCGAGGTCAGGATGTCTTGGGGGCGGAAAGCATTGCCGGAGACCGCGTTTTCAACCGCGGGGATCAGCACGCGCAGTTGCAGGTCCATCCCCGTGGCCATGATCATATGCGCCAGACCCAGCACCGCCGCCGCGCCACCCATGTCCTTTTTCATCAGACCCATCGACGCGCCGGGTTTCAGGTTCAGCCCACCGGTGTCAAAACACACGCCTTTGCCCACCAGCGTCAGCTTTTTCCCGGTTTTGCCCCAGTTCAGGTCGATCAGCCGGGGCGCGCGGTCGGCGGCGCGGCCGACGGTATGGATCAGCGGCAGGTTCTGTGCCAACAGATCGTCGCCCGTGATGACAGAGATCTGCGCCCCGTGTTGATCTGCCAGTTTTCGCGCTGCGGCTTCCAGATCGGGCGGACCCATATCCGAGGCGGGCGTGTTGATCAGGTCACGGGTCAGCATCTCCCCTTCGGCGAGGGCGCGGATGTGATCGGCGTCGATCCCAGCGGGCGCAACAAGGCGGGCGGCCATCGGAGATTGCGTGGCATAGCGGTCAAACCGATAGGACGCGAGTAGCCACCCCAGAGCCTCCACCGCGCGCTCTGCCGCGGGCAGGTCGGCGTGCAGGTCATAGTCGCCCTTGGGTAGCTTTGCCGCGGCACCTGCCAGATGGAAGCGCCCCCGTTTGCGGGCGCTGGCCGTGCCGTAGCCCGCCAGAGCCATGCGCAGCGCGCCATCTTCGCCCGGCAGCGTCAACGCCTGCCCCAACGCGCCGGTAAACCCCTGTGCCGCGACCCAAGTGCGTGTGGCATCGGATTGCCCCTCAAGCCAGTCAGGCAGGGCATCGGACGCAATCAGATGCAGCGGGATCGCAGCGGCGGAGGGATCGGCGAAGAGAGCGGACATAGGGCTGGGCCTTTCGTGCGTGATAGTCGCGCGCAGCCTAGACGTATCCTGTGGCGCTGCAAGCCCGTCAAAGGGTCACATCCTGCGTGTCCCAGATCGCTGTCAGCGACCGTTCGCCGATGCGGATCAGCCGCGTGAGCGTCGCCCCGATCGCGACGTGACTGTTCTGGTCAATCGCGCAGATCACATCCCCCGCGACGTTTGCCAGCTTTTGCAGCCCCACCTGTTCGGCAATCGCAATCAGCGACCGGCAGTTTTTACGCAGCTCAAGCCAGTTGGATGCCTGATACAGACGGTCGCAGTGGGACATGCGCAGGGCCAATTCCTCCATCGCGCGACAGACGACATCCTCGGCCCCTGATTCACCCAGTTGGTCATACAGGATACCCAGACGTTCCTGATCTACGCGGACTTGTTCGACTGGCCGCATTTGCAATACATACATTTGAGTCACCTCATCATTACGCCCCCACAGCGCATCTGCACTATGTCGGCCAATTGATGTCCAATTCGTTTACGGCCGTGTGCGTTTTCGCTCGAATATGATGCGAATTCAGAGTAATTTGGCTAAAATTTAGTAAAGGCGAGACAGAGATGGATAACGCGAAACCGCTCCCGAATTATCTGGTTCAACGGTATCACGGATGGAAAGCAACCAGTTACGCTGAAAACGAGGCATGGTACCGCCGTTTGGCCAGCGACGGGCAGCATCCTCGTGCGATGATCATTTCGTGCTGCGATAGCCGCGTGCATGTAACATCGATCTTTGGGGCGGATCAGGGTGAATTCTTTATTCACCGTAATATCGCCAACTTGGTGCCACCTTACCAGCCTGACGGGCAGCAGCACGGGACGTCAGCCGCGGTTGAATATGCGGTTCAGTCGTTGAAAGTCGCGCATGTTATCGTGCTCGGTCACTCCAGCTGTGGCGGTGTGCAGGGCTGTCTGGACATGTGCAAAGGCAACGCGCCAGCGCTGGATGCCAAAGACAGCTTCGTCGGTCGGTGGATGGATATCCTGCGCCCGAAATACGATGCGGTTTCGGACATCGAAGACCCGAAAGAGCAGGCGCGCCAGCTTGAGAAACACGCTGTTATGACCTCTCTTGAGAACCTGATGACGTTTCCCTTTGTGGCGCAGCAGGTCAAAGCGGGCGAGCTGACGTTGCACGGCCTGTGGCACAACATCGGCGAGGGCGGGCTTGAGTGCTATAGCGCCGATAAAGAGATGTTCCGGCCCGTATAATGGGCTGGTCTGACAGGGACGGTTCCGGCGGCACCTGCGCGTGATCGTTCCTGCGCTTTTGCTGACCGTGTCGATCATTGGTACGGTCATCGCGACCTCCCAACCGGTTTGGGGGGATCTGGTTTTGCTGGCGGGGCCTTGTGCCATCGCCAGCGCCATCTTGCTCCTGCGGGAGGCGCGGGTCTGGTTGGCGGGGCAATCCCGGCGCAGTGCCCGTGGGGCGGTGGTGATTGACGGGTCAAATGTCATGTACTGGTGGGGCGGCACGCCGCTGATCACGCCAGTGCAGGACGTGGTGCGGACCCTGAAAGACCTTGGCTTCAAGACAGGCGTGGTCTTTGATGCCAACGCAGGGTATCTGCTGACGAACGCTTACAAAGATGATGCGGCGCTGGCGGCGATGCTGAAGCTGCCGGTGGATCAGGTGATGGTCGTGCCAAGCGGATCGCCGGCCGATCCCTTCATCCTGACCGCCGCGCGCGAGATGGGGGCGGTTGTCGTGAGCAATGACCGCTACCGCGACTGGGCCGATGACTTTCCCGAGGTGCTGCGACGCGGACATCTGATCAAGGGCGGATACCGGCAACAAGAGCTGTGGTTCGACTTTGCCACGCTGTCAGACAAACAGAACGCCGCCTGATGGCCAAAGCGCCCGCGGCAGCGTTGATCTGAACATGCCCGACATGAAAAAGGCCAGCGCATCGCACTGGCCTTTTCCGACATAAAGATCAGGGGGCGCTTAGCCTTTTTTCAACACTTCGCGGCCCAGCAGTTCCGCGATCTGCACGGCGTTCAATGCGGCACCCTTGCGCAGGTTGTCGCTGACACACCACAGGTTCAGACCGTTGTCGATCGTGCTGTCCTGACGGATGCGGCTGATGAAGGTTGCGAAATCGCCCGCACATTCAACGGGGGTGACATAGCCACCGTCTTCGCGCTTATCGATCACCATGATACCGGGGGCTTCGCGCAGGATGTCGCGGGCCTCGTTCTCGTCCAGATGCTCTTCGAACTCGATGTTGATCGATTCGGCGTGGCCCACGAAGACCGGAACGCGGACACAGGTCGCTGTGACCTTGATTTTGGGATCGACGATTTTCTTCGTCTCTACCATCATCTTCCACTCTTCTTTCGTGTCACCGCTATCCATAAAGACGTCGATATGCGGGATCACGTTAAAGGCGATCTGTTTGGTAAATTTCTTCGCGGGCTTGTCGTCGGTGGGGTTGTAGATCGATTTGGTCTGGTCCCACAGCTCGTCCATGCCGTCTTTGCCCGAACCGGACACCGACTGGTAGGTCGACACGACAACACGTTTGATCGTGGCGCGGTCGTGCAGCGGCTTGAGCGCGACAACCATTTGCGCGGTCGAGCAATTCGGGTTCGCGATGATGTTTTTCTTGGAATAATCGTGGATCGCGTCGGCGTTCACCTCTGGGACGATCAGCGGGATATCGGGATCGTAGCGGTACAGCGACGAGTTATCGATGACCACGCAACCGGCCTTGGCGGCCTTGGGCGCGTATTTTTTGGTCGCTTCCGAACCGACGGCGAACAGCGCCATATCCCAGCCCGTGAAGTCGAACGTATCCAAGTCTTTCGTCTTGAACGTCTTGTCGCCAAAGCTGACTTCGGATCCCATAGACTTGCGCGAGGCAAGTGCCACGATCTCGTCTACAGGGAAGTGGCGCTCGGCCAGAATGTTCAGCATTTCACGGCCCACATTGCCTGTGGCACCCGCGATGACGACGCGATAACCCATCTTAAAACTCCAATACTAAAATGTGATGGTGCGGGCCTCTTATACCGCTTGGGCCCGCGGGGGAAGGGGGCGTGGCCTATTCGCCTGCATCGCGGGAAAACAGGTAGACGAACAGACCCGCTGCCATGAGCGCGGCAAACAGGGTGAAAATCATCACATAGGGGGCCTGCGCGGTGACGGCGGGCTGGCTGGCCGCATAGACGCGCCCCGAAAGGAACTGCGCCACGCCAACGCCCCCAATGCTGCACAGGTTCAACAGGGTCATGCCCCGCCCGACCAGCTGCGGCGGCATAAAGCTGCGGCCGTGGGCGATGATCACCGCATAGGTCGCGCCAAAGAAACCGACAGCGGCCATCAGCGCCGTGGCAAGAATGATGCCACTGTCGGGGAAAAGCATAAGCGCCACCAAGGCCGCGAGGTTCAGCGCCGTGCCCCCGACAATCACCCATTTCGTGCTGCCGATCACGCGGTCCAGTGGGCCATAGGCGAGGCTGCCTGCCACCATCGCGATACCCATCAACAGGGTCGCCCAGCCGATCTGGTGAGCGTTCGCGGCAAAGACATCCTCGAAATAGGGCCCGATCCAGAGCCCGCGCAACGCGCCGACTTGGGCGTAGCTGACGCTCATGATGGGAAAGATGAACCACAGCGCCTTGATCTTGAACACGCCAAGTAGGCTGCCGCGTTGTTCCCCTTCGGGGGTGGCGGGGTCGCGCACGACGCTCCAGATGCCAATCGCCGTCAGCGTGGTGATGGCGCAAAGCCCCCAAAGCGACGCGCGCCAACCGATCGTTTCCGCCGCAATCGCCATCGGATAGGAGGCGACGAGATTGCCAAGCGTGCCGATGCCCACCATGACAGAGGCGAGCACGACAAAGCGGCTTGGTGCGAATTCACGCGCAAAGATATAGTAGGCTCCCATCAGCACCGGCGCACAGCCGATCCCGATCAGGATCATCGCCAGATTGATGTGCAGCGGCTGCGTCGCCACCGCGAACAATGCCGCCCCGCCGCCCCCGCCCACCAGCAGCAAGCTGGCCGCCGTGCGCCGCGGCCCGACTGTATCCAGCGCCCATCCCACAGGCAGTTGCATCGCCGCAAAGGAGAAGAACCAAAGCCCCGACGCAAAGGCGAGGTCTTCGGGCGTGGCCCCCAGATCAACGCGCAGTGATGGGCTGAGCACGGCCAGAAAGGCACGGAAAAACTGGCTGAGCACATAGCCCAGCCCCAACAAAGCTACCCCGCGTGTCATGTCAGTGTGTCACGCCATTTGCCCGCAAGCGCTTGCGCCGCGTGGCTGAGCAGCAGAACATCCGCCCCGACCGCAACAAACTGCGCCCCGGCCTCAAGCGCGTCGCGGGTCATGTCGTCGTGGGTCGACAAGATGCCCGGTGCCTTACCCGCCGCGTGTATCTTGTGCAGCGCGGTCATGATCGCGTCTTGTACATCGGGGTGGAGCGCATTGCCCATGTACCCCATATCAGCCGCCAGATCCGCAGGGCCGATGAACACGCCGTCGATCCCGTCGACCGCGAGGATCGCATTCAGGTTCTCAAGGCCCTTCACGCTTTCGACCTGCACCAGCAGGCAGATCTCATCATCCGCCGTGGTGCCGTAATCCGCGATCTGCGAGAAACGCGCGGCGCGGGTCAGCGCATAGCCGACACCGCGGTCGCCGTGAGGCGGATAGGTGACATCGCGCACCAGTTGGCGGGCCTGATCGGCGTTATCCACCATAGGCACCAGCAGGGTCTGCGCCCCCGCATCCAGCATCTGTTTGATCAGATAAGTCTCCCCCACGGGGACGCGCACAACGGGATGGCTGTCAGAGGCTTCAAGCACCTGAAGCTGCGCCATGATAGAGCGCAGGTCGTTCGGCGCGTGTTCACCGTCGATCACAAGCCAGTCAAAACCGGCGGTCCCCATCAGTTCGGCGCTATAGGTGTCCGCAAGACCCAGCCAGCAGCCAAAGACGGTGTCGCCTTGTTTCAAAGCCTGTTTGAATGCGTTGAAGGGGGCTGGCATGGGCATGATCCTTGGTGCTGTTTCGGCGTACCCTAGGGTCAAGCATCACGGAGTGTCCAGAGGGGGCACCGCCCCCGCCCGCGCAGGCGTTCGCTTAACCCGCCGCCATGTCGGCAACAGTGGGCAGCGGGGCGACGGCGCCGTAGCCCTGGACAGACAGCGCAGAGGCCGCGACGGCGTAGTGGCAGGCGGCTTCGGGGGTGTCGCCTTTTGACAGGCGGGTCAGGAAGGCCCCGTCGAAACAGTCTCCGGCACCTGTGGCGTCGACGGCTGTGACCCGAACACCGGGAATATGCGTTATCGTCCCGGCGTGCCCCAGAAGCGCGCCGTCCTCTCCGAGGGTCAGGGCGACGATGTCCGGCCCCATTTTATGAAATGCCCGCACGATGTCTTCGGGGGTGTCCAGCCCCGTAATCTGGCGCGCGTCATCCAGACCCGGCAGCGCGATATCCGCCAGCCCGAGCGCTTGGGTAATCACGGAACGGGCTTGCTCAAGGGGCCAGAGCGCCAGCCGCAAGTTCGGATCGAAAGACACCTGCCGTCCGGCCGCCCGTGCGATACGCATCGCCTCCAGACCGGCATCGCGCGCGCCGGCACTGATCGCCAGAGTGATGCCGGACAGATGGGTGAACCGGGCGCTCTCTATGGCCTCAACAGGCAAGCTGTCTGTGGTCATTCTGCTGGCAGCAGACCCTGCGCGGCGATACTCGAACCGGTGCCCATCTGACCCGTGGCGCACGAAGTAGAGCCCCGTCGGGGCCGATGCATCCGTCGCAACGCAGGACGCGTCGACGCCCTCGCGGCTCCAAAGATTGCGAAGCTCTTGCCCGAAACCATCGTCGCCCAAGCGCGTTGCGATGGCGCTGCGCGCGCCGAGGCGGGCAGCGGCAATGGCGACGTTTGACACGTCACCACCGAATCCCTGGTGCCACTGCGTCCCCTTGATCTGGTTGAACTCGACCAGCGGTTCGCCGATGCAGATAATATCGAAGTCGCGCATGGGTTAGTGGTTGTTGCGCGGCAGGCCGCGGCTGGTGATGTCGCGGTATTCGGTAGCACCTTCAAAGACCATACCTTCGGAGAAGGGGCGTACTTTCTCGCGGAAGATCTCTTGCCAGGGGGATTGGCTTTCCGGCTGCGCATAGCCCCCCGCAGCGTCAAGGGCCGCGCGGCGCGCGGCAAGCTCGGTTTCGTCCAGCAGCACGTCCACGCGGCGCTGTTTCAGGTCAATGCGGATCGGATCGCCGTCTTGCAACAGCGCAAGCCCGCCACCATCCGCAGCTTCGGGCGACGCATTCAGGATCGACGCCGAGCCAGAGGTGCCGGACTGCCGCCCGTCGCCGATACACGGCAGGGCGCGGACGCCCTGTTTGATCAGATAACTTGGCGGGCGCATGTTCACCACCTCGGCCCCGCCGGGATAGCCCTTGGGCCCTGCGCCACGCATCACCAGAACACTGTCATCGGTCAGCCCCAACGCTGGGTCATCGATGCGGGCGTGAAAGTCTTCTGGCCCGTCGAATACCGCGACACGGCCTTCAAAAGCCTCTTGTGCGTTCGAGAAATAGCGCGCCCGAAAGCCCGCGTCGATGGCAGAGGTCTTCATCAAGGCGCTGTCGAACAGGTTGCCGCGCATGTTCAGGAAACCGGCATTGGGTTTCAGCGGTGACGCCGCGCGGCGGATCACATCCTCATCAAGGATCGGCGTGTCGGTGTAGAGTTCGGCGATCGTTTGACCGGTCACAGTCAGCGCATCGGGATGTGGCAAAAGCCCGGTCCGCAACAATTCACCGATCACAGCGGCTGTGCCCCCCGCGCGGTGGAAGTCTTCGCCCAGATAGGTGCCGACGGGCTGCATATTGACGAGGAGGGGCACGGCGTGGCCGAATTCCTCCCAATCTCCGTTGCTCAGCGCGATGCCAAGATGCGCGGCGATGGCATTGAGGTGGATCGGCGCGTTGGTCGATCCGCCTAGTGCGGAGTTGACGACAATGGCATTCTCGAAGGCTTCGCGGGTCATGATCTGGGCCGGGCGCAGGTCTGCATGGACCATATCAACGATACGTTTTCCCGTATGATAGGCTGCTTGCCCGCGTTCACGGTAAGGTGCGGGGATAGAGGCAACGCCGGGCAGCTGCATGCCCAGAGCCTCTGACAGGGAGTTCATCGTCGACGCGGTGCCCATCGTGTTGCAGAACCCGACCGAGGGGGCGGAAGAGGCCGCGATCTCGAGGAATTCTTCAGCGTCGATTGTGCCGGCCGCCAGCTCTTGCCGCGCCTGCCAGATCACCGATCCCGATCCTGCGCGTTCGCCCCGGTGCCAGCCGTTCAGCATCGGCCCGACCGAAAAGGCCAGGGCGGGCATGCCCACCGTCGCCGCTGCCATCAGCAGCGCTGGCGTGGTTTTGTCACAGCCAATGGTCAGCACGACGCCGTCGATCGGATAGCCATACAGGCTTTCGACGAGGCTAAGATAGGCGAGGTTACGGTCCAGCATCGCGGTCGGACGCTTGCCGGTTTCCTGGATAGGATGCACCGGAATTTCCATCGGGATGCCTCCGGCGGCGATGATCCCGTCGCGGGTCCGTTTGGCCAGCTCGATATGGTGGCGGTTGCAAGGGCTCAGGTCGCTGCCGGTCTGCGCGATCCCGATCACCGGCTTGCCTGACCGCAGTTCTTCAAGCGTGAGCCCGTAGTTCAGGTAGCGTTCGATATAGAGCGCGGTCATCTCCGGATCGTCGAGATTGTCGAACCACTTACGGGAGCGCAGAGATTTGGTGTCGGTCATAATTCGTCTTTCAGCGGCCGGTCACGCCAGGGAAGGCAATGAGAATAGCGAGCGCGAGGATTTGAAGGGCAATGAAGGGCAGGAGAGAACGGAAGATCTCTCCCAAAGAGATATCGGGTGGTGTCACCGACTTGAGATAGAAGGCGGCGGGACCAAAGGGTGGCGACAGGAAGCTGACCTGCATGTTCATGGCGAAGACCACACCGAACCACACAGGATCAAGGCCAAGATCGCGAATGATCGGGACAAAGATCGGCATGGTCAGCAGTGCAATCCCTACCCAGTCCAGAAACATCCCAAGGACAAAGAGGATTGCCATCATGAACAAGACAATCACGGTTGGATTGTCGGACACGCCGGTGATCAGGTTAGAGACAAAGGTGATGCCCCCCATCAGGTTAAAGACCCCGACCAGTGCCGAGGCACCGATCCCGATCCAGACGATCATCCCGACGGTCGCGAGGGTTCGCTTGGCCGCGCCCACCATCAGCTCTGTGGTGAATTCGCCGCGGATCATCGTGGACAGGGTCACGCCGATCACCCCGATGGCAGAGGCTTCGGTGACCGAGGCAATGCCGCCATAGATCGACCCCAGCACAAAGATCACCACCATGATTGGCAAGATCAACCCTTTGAGCAGACGCATCTTCTCGGCTGTCGAGGTCTCGTCCGGTTCCGGGATCGGGGCGATGTCGGGGTTCATATAGGCCCGCACCAGCACGTAGATGATATAGAAGCTTGCCAGCATCAGACCGGGCAGGAAGGACGCGGTGAACAGATCCCCGATAGAGACGGACGCCGTCAGACCATAGATGATCAAGACGATGGACGGGGGCACCATTGTCCCCAAGGCCCCGCCCGCGCAGCAGACGCCGATGGCCAGACGCCGGTCATAGCCAAGCCGCAACATCTGGGGCAGCGCCAGCAGACCCAGCAGCACCACCTCGCCCCCGATGATGCCGGACATGGCGGCCAGCACCACGGCGACCAGCAAAGTCTGGATCGCGATGCCGCCCCGCAGACGGCCACCGACCACGCGCATGGCGTCGAACAGATCGCGTGCAATGCCCGACCGATCCAGGATCGCGGCCATCAATACGAACATCGGTACGGATACGAAGACGAAGGAATTGACGAAGCTGAAGATGCGGCTGGTGATCAACGGCACGGCCATCGGCCCGAACCAGCCAAGCGCAAAAATCAGCGCCACGAGCAGGGTCACGAAAGCCAGTGGCATGCCGGTGATCAGCAGCAGGAACAAGGTGACGAACATCGCCCCTGTCGCCACTTCGATCCCCATGGCCTTAAAGTCGAACAGCGCTGTGAGAAGGTCCATCACCGGTCCTGTTTTGTCATGTAGTTCCAAGCAAGCACAGCGAACTGCACGGCCATGACCACGAGAATTGTAAAGAGAAAGATTTTAAGCATCCCCGGCGTGGGTGGATCCCATGCGCTGCCGCTGCTTTCCAGCCGGATCGCACCGGTTGGCGTCCAGACCGCACGCACAAGGCTTTGCCATGCGGCCCAGCCGAAGAAAGCCGTCGCCACGAGGCAGACCAGCGAAATCACCACATTGAAAATGCGCCGCCACGGGGCTGACAGGTAATCGTAGATCAGGACCACACGGATATGCGCATCCCGCGATACCACATAAAGCCCCCCGTAAACAAAAGCGGTGGCGTTCAGAAAGATCACCGTCTCATGCGCCCAGATCGTGGGGGCGTCAAAGACATAGCGCAAGACCACCTCGATCCCGAGAATCGCGGCAGAGGCGAGGATCGCAAAGGCAAAAAGGATGCCGATCCGGTCGATGCCGCGCCCTAGCAGCCCGGCCTCCGGGATCGCCCCCTTGGGTGCGTCAATATCCACTGGTGCGCTGGCCGCGACGTTGGGATCTGTCCTGTCTTGCATATGCCCCTCCCGAGCGTTCACCCCTCCGGTCTGTCCGGAAGGGTGCTGGTGCTTCGGCGCTTATTTCAGCAGCCCGTTTTCTTCGAGATAGGCGGTCAGCGTGTCATAGACCTTGCGCGATGCGTCGGATGCTTCGGCCGCCTTCTCCCATTCGGTCTTGGCGAAGGCGCGGAATTTCGCACGCTCTTCATCGGACCAATTGTGCACGGTGATATCGGCGTTGGCTTCGGCTTCTTTCACCGCGGCCATATCACGTTCGGCCAAGGTCGACACCTGGAGCTGCCGGAAGTCTTTTACGGACTCCACCAATGCGCTTTGGATATCCTCGGGCATCGAATCCCATACACCTTTGTTGATCGACACCTCGACCAGCGGCATGGAGTGGAAGCCGGGATATACAGGATGGTTCGCCACGTCATGCATGCCCTGCGCGTGGTTGGTCGAGAAGACGGTATAATCCGCCGCGTCGATCACGCCCTTGTCAAGCGAGGTGAACACCTCGGAGCCAGGCAGGTTGACCGGAGACGCGCCCGCTGCGGCAAAGACTTTCTGCACCATACCTTCGGGCGCGCGCATTTTCAGCCCCTTCAGATCGTCCACACCGTCCAGCGGCACCTTCGACAAAAACGCCTCGAGGCCGGGGGTCGTCGCGCCGATGAAGTGCAAACCGTAGGGTTCAAGCATTTCGTTCATCAGCTCATTGCCGCCGCCGTTCTCCATAAAGTCGAACATCTGCTGCGGGTCTGACCATGCCCCGACCGGATTGGCAATCAGACCAAACGCCGGCTCTTTCCCTGCGAAATAAGAGGTATCAGTGACGTGGCCATC
Organism: Sulfitobacter sp. G5_S2_6_S6; assembly: GCF_054968505.1. Taxonomy (NCBI): domain Bacteria; kingdom Pseudomonadati; phylum Pseudomonadota; class Alphaproteobacteria; order Rhodobacterales; family Roseobacteraceae; genus Sulfitobacter; species Sulfitobacter sp. G5_S2_6_S6. The sequence goes on along the minus strand of NZ_JBQKUI010000002.1, from coordinate 143,472 downwards.
GATAATGCCAGCCGCCACGGCATCCTGAGATTCAGTATGGGCGACGATTGTTTCAACGGGCAGCAGATCGACCTCGACGCGGCCGTCGGTTTTGGCGGCGACGTCTTTTGCCCATTCTTGCTGGAGCAAGAAGTTGGCGTTGCCTGCCGGATCAGATGACTGGAACTTGAGCGAAAAATCTTGTGCAGCAGCGGCACCGGCCAGCCCGGCGCTGACAAGTGCGGTTGCGGCCAGAAGCCTAGCGGTAAAGCGCATGTGTTTATCCTCCCTAAAAAGTCGTGACCGTAAACGGTGACGATGGGCGGACGCTAATGACAGCGCTGTCATCTGTCAACTATTCACAAAGACCTGTGCACGTGATAGGTTTTATCGCATGGAAAAGAACACTAAATACAAGCGGGTTACGTTGAATGAAGTCGCGGCAGAGGCCGGTGTCAGCGCTATCACGGTATCGCGGACGATTCGTGCCCCGAACATGGTCTCGGCTGGCGTGCGAAAGAAGGTTCAGGCTGCGATCGAACTGCTTGGGTATGTACCGGATCAAGCCGCTTCGGCGCTTGCGTCCGAGCGGACAAATGTGGTGGGTCTGCTGGTCCCATCGCTGACCAACGCGGTGTTTTCTGACGTCTTGCGCGGTGTTTACGATGTGATCGACGGGTCAGGCTTATCGGTGCAAATCGGTAATTTCCGCTATAGCCCCAGCAAAGAAGAGAACCTTTTGCGTACCTTCCTGCGTCAGCGCCCTGCGGGGCTGATTGTGGCAGGGATCGACCAAACCGACGCCGCACGGACCCTGCTCAAGTCCGCCCCCTGTCCCGTCGTGCAGATTATGGACGTGTCGGACTCTCCGATTGACCTCATGATCGGGTTCTCACACTACGATGGTGCGGTCGAAGGCACGCGGCACTTGATCGATGCGGGGTACAAAAAGCCCGGATTTCTGGGCGCGCGAATGGACCCGCGCTCGCAGGCGCGGCTTGCGGGTTTCACAGCCGAAGCGCAGGCGCGCGGCCTGTATGACCCGACCCGCGTGATCACGACGACCCACCCGTCCTCGGTGGGTATGGGCGGGCAACTGCTGAGCGATCTTCTTGCGCAAGCGCCAGACACCGATGCTGTGTTCTGCAATAACGACGACCTCGCCGCCGGCGCGCTGTTCGAGGCCGAACGCCGTCGCATCAACGTCCCCAACGATCTGGGTATTTGCGGCTTCAACGACCTTGAAATGTCGCGACACCTGAACCCGGGTATTACCTCTGTCGCGACGCCGCGCTATGAGGTCGGCGCAGGGGCAATGACCCTGCTTCGGGACGCAATCGCCGACCGCGCGGCCATCCAAACGCCGCATATCCGGCTCGACGTGGAGTTGATAAAGCGCGGGTCGACAAGGCGGGGATACCCTCGCGAATAGCACGAGGCCGGGCAGAGGGGGCGCTGCCCCCGTCGCGCAGGCGCGACTCCCCCGGAGTTTTCAGGGCAAAATGAAGAGGTCAGATGACCTTGATCACGTCTTTGTCGATGGCCAGCATATAGCCGCGCCGCGCGATATTCTTGACCAGCAGTTCCGACACGATCTGATTGCCCAATGTATCGCGCAGACGTTTGATGCGCGTGGCCCCTGCTGCTTCGTCGCAATCAGCGGCGGTCCGGCCCGAGATCATGCCCTCGATCTCGGAGCCTGAGAGCACGTCGTCATCCATGCGCGCTTCGGCAAGGACCGACATCGTTTCCATCGCGGCGGCGGTCAGTTTGAAGCCGAGGTTGTTGAGATAGACGGTGTTTTCCTCGCGGCTGATCAGGAGCGAGTTTACTTGTATCCCCACCCGTTCGATCTGCGCCATGCGACGGTTGAAGCCCACGAGCATGATCAGGAACACCAGCGCAGCGACCAGCATGGCCGTCGCAAAGACCAGCAGCACGATGATCACGATCCGGTAGCTCGACAGGGTTTCGGAAAACGCGGTGCCCGATTGTGCGAGAATTTCAAGCAGTTTGATTTCGGCCTGAGTCGTCAGATCGTCGTTCTCGACAAAGATGCGTTCAACCTGCGCGTTAAAGGCATTGGCGTCGGGCAAGGCCCATAGCAACAGCCCTGCGCCGATCAGAATGATCGCCACAACGGCCGCGATACCACCGCCGACAAAACGCCCGCCCGTGCGGCGCATCTCAGAAGCGGAGGAAATTTGGTCCGGCACTCGCTTTCCTTTGGTTTAGGCCATCCTTGCCAAAGACAGAGACGATCGTCAGCAACGTCCAGCCATGTGCAGCCAGCCGGTCCGTCAATTGGGCCTGCGCCGAGGCACGGCTGCAGTCACCGGATACCTGCGCCACACCATAATGCAGGCGCAAGGGGTTTTCCTGCTTTGCCTTGTAATCGGCAAAACATTCCGCCGCTTGGGCAGAGGGGGCGGAGAGGGCCAGAAGCCCCGCAGCAGCCAGGGAAAGGAGGATGTGTTTCATGACGATCAGACTGCGCCTATCCGGGCGGATATTCAATATCCATTGGGTCTGTACCGCTTTGTTATTCGATAACAGGGGGGTGTTATTGCCTGTCTGAGGGGGGTGCGGCCAGTTTGATCCCACGGCCTCGCTCTTGATGGCTTTGCATGGGGTGCTTCCCATGTTGCCCCCAACCGAAAGGATCAGACAATGCGCTTTACATTGCACCATAAATTCATCGCCTCGATTGCAGCCGCAGCCGTCGCTATCACCGCCTTTACTGCTGCCCCCGCCGCGGCGGGCGACCGCAACAGGGATCTGGCGAAAATCGCGGTCGGTGTTCTGGGCGTGGCCATTGTCGGCAAGATCATTCACGACAAGAACAAGCGCGACGAAGAACGTGCACGGCAGGAAGTATCAAAGCACCGCCATGCGCCAAACACTGTGTACCGCGCCCCACGCACTCAACGGGCCGAGCGCGTGCCCGTCTACCGCGCGCCGCAATCGCGCCACCGGGTAGAGCCGCGTCCGCTGCCCAAGGGCTACAAGCGCAAGCAGCATCACACCCATGCCAACGCCAAGCTGCTGCCCAAACAGTGTTTCCAGAGCTTCGACACGCGTCGCGGTCAGGTGCTGATGTTCGGCCGCCGCTGTCTTGAGAATAATTTCCGTCATGCCAACCGTCTGCCGCGGCAATGCGCGCAGCAGATCCGGACCCATCGGGGCACCCGCTATGGATATGACGCCCGCTGCCTGCGCGGCGCGGGATACAGTTTGGCGCGCGGTTAATCTCAGCGTGCCAATACCGGGGGCATTTCGATGCTCTCGGGTGGGGAAGGGAGGGATGTTCGGGCATCCCTCCCTTTCTTATGTGCTGTGGATATCTTTTGCGATTGTGACATCGCAGTCTTCGCAAGGTCACAATTCGCTTGGGCGGGGCTTGAGCTTTGGCGCGGGTTGGGGTTTTCACGGGTCATGAAACCAGATTTTGAATTTGAACGGGCCGCCCATGCGCGCGGCTTTGAGCGGGTCGCCGGCGTGGACGAGGTGGGGCGCGGGCCCTTGGCGGGGCCGGTCACTGCCGCTGCCGTGGTGCTGGACCCGGATCGCATTCCCGAAGGGCTGAACGATTCAAAAAAGCTGACCAAACCTGCGCGAGAACGCCTGTATGAAGAGCTTTTGCAGGTTGCGGATGTCAGCGTTGCCCATGCCTCGGTCGAAGAGATTGAAGAGCTTAACATCCTGAGGGCGAGCCACCTTGCCATGCTGCGCGCGCTGGAGGGGCTGAAGACCCCCGCCGATTATGCGTTGATCGACGGCAATATGATCCCGCGCGATCTGACCTTGCCTGCCGAAACCGTGATCAAGGGAGACGCCCGGTCGCAGTCGATTTCCGCGGCCTCAATTGCGGCCAAAATATGTCGAGATTGTGTCATGTTGTCCTTGGCGCAACAGCACCCCGGATATGGCTGGGAAACCAACATGGGATACGGGTCGAAAAAGCACATGGAGGCGTTGCAGAAAATTGGTGTGACCCCACACCATAGACGTTTGTTCAAACCCGTACACAACATGTTGTATCAAGATAAATAACTAACCACTTGATTCAAAAAAGAAATTGACCAGGAATCGTCTGTCGGGGCATCTTGTGGATAACCAAGAGCACACAATGTGCCGGGCAAGAGGCAGCTATTATGAAGACGATGACCAAGGGTGCGGCAGCACTCCCTTTAAACACGATCATTTCTGGCGACTGTATCGAAGCGATGAATGCGCTTCCGGCAGAGTCGGTGGACCTTATCTTTGCAGATCCCCCCTATAACCTGCAGTTGCGTGGCGACTTGCATCGCCCCGACAATTCAAAGGTGGATGCGGTCGATGATGCGTGGGACCAGTTTTCCAGCTTTGCCGTCTATGACAAGTTTACCCGCGAATGGCTGAAAGCCGCGCGGCGTCTGTTGAAACCCAATGGCGCGATCTGGGTCATTGGCAGCTATCACAATATTTTCCGCGTTGGTGCCGCATTGCAGGATGCGGGTTTCTGGATCTTGAACGACGTGGTGTGGCGCAAGTCGAACCCGATGCCGAACTTTCGCGGCAAGCGCTTTACCAATGCGCATGAAACCATGATCTGGGCCGGCAAGGACGAGAATTCCAAATACACCTTCAACTACGAAGCGTTGAAAGCGCTGAACGAAGGTATCCAGATGCGCAGTGATTGGGTGCTGCCGATCTGCACCGGCCACGAACGTCTGAAGGACGAGATGGGCGATAAAGCGCATCCGACGCAAAAGCCCGAAAGCCTGTTGCACCGTATTCTTGTAGGGTCCACCAACCCCGGTGATGTCGTGCTTGATCCGTTCTTTGGCACAGGCACCACAGGTGCCGTGGCCAAGATGCTGGGCCGCGACTTTATCGGGATCGAACGGGAAGAGGCGTATCGCAAGGTTGCCGAAAAGCGGATCAAATCCGTGCGCAAGTTCGATAAGGAAGCGTTGCAGACCACCACCTCGAAGCGCGCCGAGCCGCGCGTGCCGTTTGGCCAGCTGGTTGAACGTGGCATGCTGCGCCCGGGCGAAGAGCTTTATTCCCTGAACGGCCGGTATTCCGCCAAGGTTCGTGCCGATGGCACGCTTGTCGGGAACGAGGTCAAAGGATCGATCCACCAAGTTGGTGCGGCGTACGAGAAAGCGCCAAGCTGCAATGGTTGGACATATTGGTGCTACAAGAAAGACGGCAAACGCGTGCCGATCGATATCTTGCGCCAGCAGATCCGGGCAGAGATGGCCAACTAGGCCTCTCCCCACTTTCACACCCTATTTACGAACACCGCCGGTGTCCTTGCCGCCTCATGAGAAGGCGTGCCCATAAGGACACTCACCTTGGCCCCGCCTTTCATTGGCGGGGTCTTTTTCGTTTCAGGCGGTCAGGAAGGTTCAGCGATGTTCAGCGGGGATAGGGGGTCTTGCCCGCGTTATACTCGGCCCAGTCCGTGATCTCGGGGTAGTAGGTCCGGCGCCATTCCCGCACCCGAGGGTTCATCACACGCCGCCAGACCCAGGGCATCATCGCGGCCATTGTCATGACGGGGTAGCCATAGGGTAATTGCGGCGCTTCTGCGTCGCCATAGGTTTGCAGCACGGGAAACCGCCGGTCGGGTTTGTAGTGGTGGTCGGAATGGCGTTGCAGATTGATCAGCAGCCAGTTGGACGCCATATGCGCCGCGTTCCACGAATGACGCGGCTGGACGTGTTCATATTTGCCGTCACCCAGATGTTTGCGCGTCAGACCGTAGTGTTCGATGTAATTCACCAGCTCAAGCTGCCAGATCGCCACGCCCGCTTGCAGCAGGAACAGGCCCAGACCGACCCAGCCGCCAAGGACCACGGCGAGGATCAGACAGCCTGCTTGCAGCGCCCCATATTTGAAAAACGGGTTGCTCAGGTCGGTCCAGGGTTTGCCCTTGCGTGCCAGCATCGCTTTTTCGGCCTGAAAGCTGGACACCAGCGATTGCCGCAGGACGCGCGGGTAAAAGCGGTGGAACCCTTCGTTATAGCGTGCGGTCACCGGATCGCGCGGGGTGGCGACATAGCGGTGGTGCACCAGCAGATGTTCAGACCGGAAGTGGGAATACAGCACCATCGCCAGCAGCGCATCGGCCCAGAAGCGTTCGCGTCTATTGCGTTGGTGCATCAGCTCGTGGGCGTAGTTGATCCCGATGGTGCCCGTCATGACGCCGACGCCGAAGAAGACGGCGGCTTTCTCCCAGCCGGACAGATGCGCGGCCTGTGGCACGTACCATAGCAACCCGAAGAGCGTGAGAAACTGCACCGGCATCCACGCGGTCGTGATCATGCGATACCAGAACAGGTCGCCGTCTGACGCGTCCGGATCGGCGTTATCAAGGTTCAGCCCCGCGATCGCGTCGATGATCGAAAACAGATACCATGTGACCAGCGGCATCAGGAGCACGGTCCAGCCGCCGACGGTGGCTGAGACCCAGACCAGCGGGATCAGCGCAAAGGACAGGGCAAAAGGCAGCGCACGCCGGAACTGCGACAGCTGGTCGGTGCTTATGTTTGTGGTGGGCGAGGTCATGCTGCACGGCCTTTTCGGGTTATCTGGCCCAAGGGGTCGGGCACAGCTTTGGCTGCGACAAACTATGCCGCGCCGCCGCTAACGTAGCAAGTCATAGGCTTTGCGCATCACCGTGGGCAGGTCCGAGGGGCGGAAATCATCCCGCACGACAAAGTGTCCGCGTGCTGGCACCGTGTCATTCGTTAGGGGCGCGTGCATGACGGTCAGCATCAGGTGAAAATGCGTGAACGTGTGCCGCACCTCCCCTGCAAGGGGCTGCCAGTCGGCGGGGGCAGGCGGTGTGCCTGCGGGGCGCGGGCCGTCTGCCTCGATCCAGTCCGTGCCGGGCCAACCGAGCATACCGCCCAGCAACCCTTTGTCGGGGCGCGTCTCAAGCAGCCAGGCGCCATCCGCGCGCTGCCCCAGATAGACCGTGCCATGCCGGATCGGCTTCGGCTTCTTCGGTGTCTTCTTGGGCAGTTCGGCCGCCGTGCCATTGCGGCGGGCAAGGCAGGGATCGCGCCACGGACAAATGCCGCAGGCCGGGGATTTGGGGGTGCAGATCGTGGCCCCCAGATCCATCACCGCTTGGGCGTAATCTCCGGGGCGGGTGGTTGGGGTCAGCGCCTCTGCACGTGTCATCAGCTCGGGCTTGGCAGCGGGCAGGGGGGTGTGGATGTCATAGAGCCGCGCCATCACCCGTTCGACATTGCCATCCAGCACGGTGAAGGGCAGGTCAAACGCGATAGAGGATACGGCCGCAGCGGTATAAGGGCCAATCCCTGGCAGCTTTAGCAAGGCCGCGTGGTCGGCGGGGAACCGGCCGTCATGATCGGCCACCACAGCGCGGGCGCATTTCAGCAGATTGCGGGCACGGGCGTAATAGCCCAATCCGGCCCATTCTCCCATCACATCCGCATCCGCAGCCGCTGCCAGATCAGCGACCGTCGGCCAGCGCGCGGTGAACCGCTGGAAGTAGTCGCGCACGGTTGCGACGGTGGTTTGTTGCAGCATCACCTCGCTTAGCCAGATGCGGTAGGGATCGGGGCGCACGCCCGCCGCCCGCGCCGCTGGCGGCACGCGCCAAGGCATCGCACGCGCATGGACATCGTACCATTCCAGAAGGATCAGCGGGAGGTCGCCGGAGGGGTCGGTGTCACGCAATGTTTATAACCTTTTCGGTTGGGTATGGCTGGTGATACGAGGCGGGATCGCTATGTTGTGGCTAGTCATTCGGGAAAGATAGTCATGGCGCCACGGCGTACCAGTACAAAAGGGTTCAAAAGGACGGATAGCCTGCTTTCGGCCAAGATCCGTCAGGCGAGCGAGACTCGCGGCTTTGCCCAATCCCGTCTGTTGACCCAATGGGCCGAAATCGTCGGTCAGGACGTCGCGGCCATCTCGCGCCCTGTCGAGGTCAGCTATGGCCGCGGCGGTATGGGGGCAACGCTGACCTTGCTGACGACAGGGGCAAATGCGCCGATGCTGGAGATGCAGAAGGAACAGCTGCGCGCCAAGGTGAACGCCATCTACGGGTTCAACGCGATTGCGCGGGTGCGGGTGACCCAGACGGCTGCCACCGGCTTTGCCGAAGGCCAGGTCGCTTTTGCGCCGCAACCTAAGACCCATCCCGAACCGCCGAACGACCCCGTCTTGCAACAGCGTGCTGCCGAAACCGTCAGCCCTGTCGCGAACGAGGCCCTGCGCGATGCACTTGCACGTCTGGGCGAGAACATATTGAACAAGACCAAACGCTGAAAAAGGAAATCACATGAAACCGACATTCCCCATCCTTGCGGCTGTTGCCGTAGCTGCCGCAGGTGGCTGGTACGCTTTCAGCGGTACAAATGCCGTGAACAGCACACCGATCAACCCGCTGGTGAGCGCGGCCAACGCACAGTCAGCCGACACGGCAGAGGCAGATGCGCCTGCTGCAACCACCGAAATTCGGGACATGACATTGGGCAACCCCGATTCAGCGGTCCAGATCATCGAATACGCATCCTACACCTGCCCGCACTGCGCCGCCTTTGACCAAGGCCCGTTCCAGCAGCTCAAGGCGGATTACATCGACAACGACAAAATCGGCTTCACCTACCGCGAGGTCTATTTTGATCGCTACGGCCTTTGGGCGTCGATGGTGTCGCGCTGCGGTGGCGAGGACAAGTTCTTTGGCATTACCGACATGATCTATGCCGGTCAGTCCGAATGGGTCCGCGCCGGAGAGCCTGCCGCGATCGTCGAAGAGCTGCGCAAAATCGGCCGTTTGGCCGGTCTCGACAATGCTGAACTGGACGCCTGTCTGCAAGACGGTGAAAAAGCACAGTCGCTGGTCGCATGGTGGGAAGAAAACCAGAAGGCGGATGACATCAACAGCACGCCAAGCTTCATCATCAACGGCAAGAAATACTCCAACATGCCCTATGCCGAGATGAAAGAGATCATCGACGCGGCGCTGGAAGAATAATGGCGGCCCCGCTGGCAGGGCTCAAGGTTATTGAGCTGGCACGTATTCTGGCAGGCCCTTGGGCCGGTCAGACGCTTTCGGATCTCGGCTGCGAGGTGATCAAGGTCGAAAGCCCGGCGGGCGACGACACCCGCCAGTGGGGGCCTCCGTTCATCGAGCGCGGGGAAGATAAATCCGCCTCGTATTTCCACTCGGCCAACCGGGGCAAAGCCTCGGTTGTTGTCGATCTGACCACCGATGAAGGTCAGGCCAAGATGAAAGAGCTTTTGGCCGATGCCGACATCCTGATCGAGAATTTCAAAACCGGCGGGCTTGCCAAATACGGGATGGATTACGCCAGCCTGTCCAAGCAGTTCCCCAAGCTGATCTATTGTTCTATCACCGGTTTCGGGCAGGACGGCCCCTATGCGCATCGCGCGGGCTATGATTTCATCATCCAAGGCATGTCCGGCCTGATGTCGATCACGGGTGAACCCGACCGTCAGCCGCAGAAACACGGCATGGCGATCACCGATATCTTTACCGGCGTCTATGCCACCACGGCCATTCTGGCAGCGGTACACCAGCGCAGCCAGACCGGCGTGGGCCAGCATATTGACATGGCACTGCTGGATTGCGCTGTTGCGGTCACGGGCAATCAGGCGATGAACTATCTGACCACGGGCAATGCGCCGACGCGGATGGGCAACGCACACCCGAACCTCACCCCCTACGAGGTGTTCACATCCTCTGACGGGCATCTGATCATCGCCACGGGCAATGACGGGCAGTTCCAACGGCTGTGCCGGATGCTGGGGCTGGATGATATGGCAACCTCGGCAGACTATGCCAAGAACGCCGACCGCGTCGCCAACCGGCCCGAGATGATCCGCCGTCTGAACGGGGCTACCAGCCAACGCACCCGCGACGATCTGCTCGCCGCCTGCGAGGCAGAGGGCGTGCCAGCAGGGCCGATCAACGACATGGCCGATATGTTCGAAGACCCCCAAGTCATCGCGCGCGGCATGAAGGTCGAACTGGACGGAGTGCCGGGCATCCGGTCGCCGTTCAAATTCTCGGGCGCTGAACTGGCTTTGCATCGCGCCGCGCCAAAGCTGGGGCAGGACGACTAGGTTCGCCCCGACACGCTGCCCGGGCTTCGCTGGAAGCTCTGGCGGTTATGCCGGTTTCGGCAGTCGATCCAGCGCGGCAAAAAGCGCGTTTTCAGGATCGAACTTCAGTCGCACAGGCAGGGTTATCACCTTCATTCTGAAAGACGCGGGCAGACGCACCGCGTCTTTTTCCGTTGTGACCAGCTGGGCGCCGCGCAGGGCGGCATCCGCCTCTAGCCGTCCCATCAGCGCAGGGTTCAGCGGCTGGTGATCCTCCAGCGCTTCGGCGTGGACAATCTCTGCCCCCAGATCGCGCAGGGTGGCAAAAAACTTCTCGGGGTGGCCGATGCCTGCGAAGGCCAGCGCGCGGGTGTCGGACCAATCCATCCCCGTTTGCAGGGGGGCGAGTTCGGCACGCACATGCGGCAGCCCGTCGGGCAGGGCGGTCGCGTCAAACTGCGCCTGATCTGCAGCGCCACCGATGGACAGCACGATATCCGCCCGCGCCAGACCCGTAGCAACGGGTTCGCGCAAGGGGCCCGCAGGGAGGCACAGCCCGTTGCCGAACCCCTTGGCCGCATCTACCACCACGATTGACAGATCCTGATGCAGCGCGGGGTTCTGGAAGCCGTCGTCCATCACAATCACCGATGCCCCCGCTTCCGCCGCGGCCTGCGCCCCCGCTGCGCGATCCTGCGCAACCCAGACATCGGCAAAGGCGGCCAGCAGCAGCGGTTCATCCCCCACCTGCGCGGCAGTGTGGCGCGACGGATCAACCTGCACCGGTCCCTTCAGCGTGCCGCCGTAACCGCGCGACACCACATGGGGCGTGTGATACCTGTCGCGCAGGTGTTCGACGACAGCCATGACCGTTGGCGTCTTGCCCGTGCCCCCGGCGTTGATGTTGCCGACGCAGACCACCGGAATATCCAGACGCAGCGGCGTGCCCGCCGCCAGCCTGCGGGCAGTGGCCTTGGCATAAAGCGCGCCCAGAGGTTGCAACAGGCGCGCGCGCCAATCGGGCGTGGGGCGGTGCCAAAAGGCGGGGGCGCGTTTCATGATGTGGCCTCTCGCTGGTCAAGCGTTTCTTGCACAAGGTCGATCACCTTGTCGGTGACGGCCGCACCGCGGCTGATCACATCCCACCCCGCCTGCGCCATCGTCGCTGCCTGATCTGGCGCGATCAGCCGGTTCACGGCGGTGCCAAGCGCTGTGGCATCATTCACGATCCGCGCGGCCCCTTCGGCAGCCAGCCGGGTATAAAGCGGCAGATACCGCCGAACTTTCGGCCCGTACAGCACAGCCGATCCCAGGGCCGCGGCCTCGAACGGGTCACAGCCACCGCTGCCGTTGATCAGGGAGTTGCCCAGAAAGGACACAGGGGCCAGCCGGTAGAACAAGCCGATCTCTGCCGGATCATCGGCGATCATCACCTGGGTCGAGGCGTCGGGATAGCCCGCGTCGCCCCATCGCAGCACGCGAAAGTTCTGATCCTCCATCCGCTGCGCGAAAACATCGGCCTGCTTGGGGTCTCCGGGCGCGAGGATCAGCAACAGCCGGTGTGATAGACGGAGCCCTTGGCGGTGCGCGGTAAGGACGGTGTTCAACTCACCCTCGAGCACCTGATTGGCGAACCAGATCGGGCGCCCCACAACCGCAGCCGACAGATCGGCCAGATCGGAATCCATGCACGGCAACACGCGGCCACCGGCCTGAAGGGCGGGGGTCAGCTCTATGTCCTTGCGGGCGAGCCCAAGCCGGACAAGCCGCTGCATCCCCGCCTCCGACCGCGTCATGATCGCCGAGAAATGCATCAGCAGATCGCGGGTCAGATCGCGCAGCCACCGGTCGCGCCTCCCGTCAAAGCCGTCGCTGTCGGCATCGATCAGGAACATCGGACAGGCCTGTGTGGTCATCTCTGCAATCATATTCGGGTGCAAGCGCCCCCATGCCCAGACACAGGCGTCGGGCTGCCAGTAATCGATAAAGTTTTTGGCAAGCGTCGGGTGGTCTTCGGGCAGGGTATCGATCAGCACGTCGGCTTCGCTACACGGCGGCAGGTCCACCGGCACCAATGCTTGGGGAACGGTGATCAGAACACTCAGCCCCGGACGGCTCCGGCACAGGCGGATGGCCAGATCCTGTATCGCGAACAAGCTGCCGGGTTCGGGGGCGTGGCACCAGACCAGCTCTCCGGTGGGGCGCTTGGCCACGGGGGTGAATGGCGGCACGCCCCCGCGACCGGTAAAGGCGCGATAGGCCGACAGCCCAAGCGACCGCGCCATAAGAGTTTACCCCAGCTCTTCGGTAGAGGAGGCCGCAGCCTCTTCGTCGCGCAGACGGTGCAGATGGGCGATGAAATACCGCATATGCGCATTATCGACCGTGCGCTGTGCCTCGTTTTTCCAGGCGTCATAGGCGCTGGCGTAGTTCGGAAAAATCCCGACGACATGGATGTCATCGACGTTTTTGAACGCGGTACCGGTGGGCGAAATCAGTTCGCCCCCAAAGACGAGATGCAAGCGTTGGGTCATATCGCGGTCCTTTGTTTTCAAACAGATGGCCTTGGGGGCAATCTAAGGGGTGGCTTGGGTCTGGGCAAGGCCGCTTAGCAGCGCCGCATGGACGGCATCGCCCCCCGCGACGACACCGTTCAGGCGTGGATCGGGGTTGTTGAACCGCAGGGGTTGCCCTGTGCGGTCGGTGCATTGCCCGCCTGCTTCGGTGACAATCAGCGCCCCTGCGGCAATGTCCCATTCCCAGCTTTTGCGCAATGTGACCATGCCGTCAAAACGACCCTGACCCACCAGCCCCAGCCGATAGGCCAGCGACGGACGGTGCGCGCGTTTGAAGCCGGGGTCGCCCTTGGTCCAATGCTGCATTTCCATCACCGGTTTCGTGGCCAGCACGGTCGCCTCGGGCAATGTGGCGATGTTGGAGACAGAGATGCTTTGCCCGTTCAGGGTCGCACCGGCCCCCGCCGCCGCGGCATAGAGCCGGTCGAGCATGGGCAGGAACACCACCGCCGCCGTGATCCTCCCGTCGCGCGCAATGGCAAGGGAATGGGACCAGGTGTCGGATCCTTCGATAAAGCTGCGTGTGCCGTCAATCGGGTCGACGATGAACAGATCACGCTGCCCCAGCCGCCGTGTACCGTCGTCGCTTTCCTCGGACAGCCAGCCATAATCCGGACGTGCCGCTGTCAGCGTCTGGTGCAGCATCGCGTTCACCGCAAGGTCAGCCTCCGTCACCGGGCCGGCATCATCGGGCTTGTCCCAACGCTGCGCGGTCTTGCCGGTGAAAGAGGTCGCAATCTCGCCCGAGCGGCGTGCGGCCTCGATCAAAAGGGAGAGGTCATCAAGCGCCGGCAAGGGTCATTCCCGAGACAAGAAGCGACGGCACAACGCGGCTCAGATGCGCGCGCGCGTCATTGGCCGGTACGATCGATTGCAGCATATCACGCAGATTGCCCGCGATGGTACATTCGTTGATCGCGTGGGTGATCTCGCCGTTTTCGATCCACAGACCGGACGCCCCGCGAGAGTAGTCGCCGGTATTGGGGTTGATGGTCGACCCGATCATCGACGTCACCAAAAGACCTGTGCCCATATCACGGATCAGGTCTGCGCGGGTGGCATTGCCCTGGGACAGCGCGATATTCCATGTGGCCGGACCGGGGTTCGATCCGGTGCCGCGTGCGGCATTGCCGGTCGGGGTCAGCCCCAGCTTGCGCGCGGTTGCCAGATCAAGGGTCCACCCCTGCAACGTCCCGTCGTCCACAATGGTGCGGCGCGACGTGGGCAGCCCTTCACCATCGAACGGGCGCGAACCTGCGACGCGGGGGCGAAACGGGTCTTCGATCAGGGACATGCCCTTTGGCAGCACCTGTTCGCCCATAGCGTCGCGCAGCCACGAAGCACCGCGTGCAATCGCCGTGCCACTGATCGCCGACAGAAGATGCCCGATCAGCGCCGAGGAAATGCGTTCATCAAACAATACCGGATAGGCCCCCGTGGGCGGTTTGCGTGCACCCATGCGTTCAAGAACGCGCTCACCGGCTTTGGTCCCGATGTCTTCGGGGCTGCGCAGGTCGGTCTGGAAGATGCGGCTGTCGCCGTCATAGTCCCGCTCCATCCCTGTGCCGCTGCCAGCGATTGCAACGCAGGACAGCCCGCGGTCGGTACGGCGGTATCCGCCCTCGAAGCCGTTGCTGGCCGCCATAAATACCTGTTGCGCGCCATAGCCCGCACCCGCGGACTGCACCTGACTGACACCTTTGACGGCCAGCCCTGCGGCCTCGGCGCGGGCGGCGTCATCCTGCAGCGCTTCGGGCGAAGGCTCGGGCGCGGGGTCGTAAAGCTCAAGCGCCTCGACATCCCAATCCGTCGCCAACTGGTCGGGATCGGCAAGGCCGATGTAGGGATCTTCGGGGGCCTCTTTCGCCATTGCCACCGCGCGGATCGCCATTTCCTCGATCGTGCGGTCCGATGTGTCGGAAGCAGAGACGTTGGCAGAGCGTTGCCCGACAAAAACCCGCAGCCCGATATCGACGCCTTCGGCGCGTTCGGCCTGTTCCAGCACCCCGCCACGCACATCGACGTTCACCGACGTCCCGCGCACGGCCATCGCATCAGCACTATCCGCACCCGCTTGACGGGCGGCATGCAGCAACGACTTGGTCAGCGCCTCAATGGATTGCGACATGGGGGGATACTCCTTGAATGGGTGAAAGACTGCTAGCGCCCCTGCCGCAGCTGTGCAAGGGACGCCAGTCGCTGGAGGGCCGTGGCCGCAAAGGGTTACTTGATCCGCTGCCCATTGGCGAGGATTTGCCCGTCGCGGGTAAATTCGAGCTTGGATTTCAGCGTATCCTCCTCACCCTCGGCCGGGACGGCGAACATGCCCATCATCATACGCGCACCCATCGCCATCTGCGCAGGCAGCAAGCCCGAGGACACCAGCGTATCGATCAAGGTGTTCCCGCCCACTAGCTTGAGGTCAACAGCGCCCGACGGCTTGAGCGCCGTGGGGGCGTTCTCGTCATGCTCGAACGTGACCGCGCCATTGCCGGTCAGCTTGGCCCCCAGTGCATCCACGATCAGCGCATTCAGGTTCACGCTATCGAGCTGTGCTGGCACCTGTCCGGTCTCGGCCATTCTGGTCGCGGCCTCGGGGTCAAAGTAATCCATCAGCAGCCGCGCCTTGCCGGACACATCCAACGACAGGTTGGCCGGATCGCGGGGCAGGGTGCCTTGCGGGTTGATCATGCCCCAGACCATATCCGACATGGTGAACCCTTCGAGGTTCAACCCAAGGGCCACGTCCTGCGCATCGTCGGTCTTGAGCACCGGCGCGCTCAGGTTGAACGCCGCATTATCGAGGCCGAAGGACAGAAGGAATGGAAACTGCTGCGGCTGCACTGACAGCGCCATGCCCTGACGCGAACCGGCATAGCTCATGCCGTCGGCGCTGGTTTCCACCGTCAAACGCCCCCCTTCAGAGGCGACAGCGGCAGACATATTACCGTTCTCGGGATCTTCGATGTCGACCGTCATGGTGCTGTTGCCGCTGGTGAACGTGCCCGCGCCGGTCATACCTGCCCGCAGCATCGCGGCCATATCACTGGCCTGCGCGATACCCAGTGGCAACCGCCCGTCGCCGTCGAACGTCATATCCGTCGAGGTGCCGTTGATCGTCGCGATGGCGGGCTCTTTGGGGTCTTTGAAGCGCATGTCAAACGTCATCGACGCAATGGACCCGTCCTGCGCATAGGCGCGCATATCGTCCAGCACCGATTTAGAGGCGTATTCGACGTTGTTCAGCACCACATTCAGCGAGGCGTTGTCGGGGCCGAAGGTCTCGTCGCCCACCGTCATCTGATCCAGCGTCAAGCCTAGAAGACCGGCAGCATAGGCGCTGCTCAGGTCGGTCGGCGTCCCGCTCACGCGCATGTCCTGGCCGGTCTGGTTCACGGTCAGCGCTGCGCGCACGCGGTCTTCATCCGGGTCGGTCGGGGTGATTTCGAACACCAAGGGCATTGCGTCGGGCATGACCACCGACACGGTGCCATCGTCGTTTTGCACAAGGCTCAATTGTTCAAGCGACATCGAGATCTGGCCCAGATCAGGCTCGCTCGTCAGATCAAAGCGGACATTGCTCACCGCGAGCGTATCCCCGGATACCTTTTCGGTAGCCGTCAGCGCATAGCCCATGCTTTGCATATGGTCCTGCCAGTCACGCCACACATCCTGCGGTGTCACATCCGCCAAAGCGCTGGACGAGGTGAAAAGAACTGAAAGGGCGGCACTGCCGAAGAGAGGGCGGATCATGAAAAATTCCTTTGTCGCAAATCGCGGGCGGCTATCCGGTGACAGCGCGGTTGCGCTAAAGGTAAGCGCCCGACGCCACCTTACAAGGCAAAGCGACCCGCGCCAATCTGCGATGTTCCGCCCGCGGGGGCGCTTTTGATTGGCGCTGGCGGATGTTGTTGCTAACGATGTCACCAAACGCCGTGCACGGCAGGCCCCGTGCGGGGCTTATTGATGACGAAGGGAATTATACGATGGATATGACAGGTAAAACCGTGATGATCACCGGTGCCAGCCGCGGGATCGGGGCCGAAGCGGCACGGGTTTTTGCAGACGCAGGTGCGAATGTCGTGCTGATGGCGCGGTCTCAGGACGCGATTGCCGATCTGGCGGGCGAAATTGGCAAGCAAGCCATCGCGATCCCCTGCAACGTGGCCCGTTTCGGTGAGATGTCCTCGGCGGTGGAAACGGTGCTGGGGGCCTTTGGCGGCGTCGATGTGTTGATCAACAACGCCGGTGTGATCGAACCGATCTCGCATCTTTCCGCGTCGGACCCTGACGAATGGTCGCAGGTCATCGATATCAACCTCAAGGGTGTCTACAACGGCATGCGCGCTGTCTTGCCCGTGATGAAAGACGCAGGCGGCGGGTCGATCCTGACCATCAGCTCGGGTGCCGCGCATCACGCCATCGAAGCCTGGAGCCACTATTGCGCGTCCAAAGCGGCGGTGAACATGATGGGCCGCTCGATCCACCTGGAGGAAGCCGCGAACGGGATCCGCGCCATCGGTCTGTCGCCGGGCACGGTCGCAACCCAGATGCAGCGCGAGATCAAGGCAAGCGGCATCAACCCCGTCAGCGAACTGGCATGGGAAGATCACATCCCCGCCGATTGGCCCGCGCGGGCCCTGTTGTGGATGTGCAGCGCCGAGGCCGACAAATACTGTGGCGAGGAAATCTCGCTGCGCGACGAGGGCATCCGCAAAGCGATTGGTCTGGTATGATCGATTTCGACCGCGAAGGCCCCGTCTGGGTCGCGACGATCAACCGGCCGGACAAGGCGAATTCCCTCACCCACGAGTTGCTGGTCGCCCTGGCCGAGTTCATGGAGGACGCCCAAGCCGCCCGCGCGGTGATCCTGACGGGGACTGGCAAAGTGTTCAGCGCCGGTGCCGATCTGGACGAGGCGCGTGCGGGGCTCGCTGTCTCTGACATATGGGAGCGGCTGTCGGGTGCGATTGCCGCGCTCCCGGGGCTGAGCATCTGCGCGCTGAACGGGACGCTGGCGGGGGGCGCTATGGGGATGGCCTTGGCCTGCGATCTGCGGATCTGCGTGCCCGGGGCCAAATTTTTCTATCCGGTTATGAAGCTGGGGTTCTTGCCGCAACCCAGCGACCCCGCACGTATGGCCGCCTTGATCGGCCCTGCGCGCAGCAAGCTTATTCTGATGGGCGGTCAGAAGATCACTGCCCAAGAGGCACTAACGTTCGGCTTGGTCGATCGTATTGTGCCAGCCGACGAGCTTATGCAAAGCGCACGCGATATCGTCGCCGATACCGTTGCCGCCACGCCCGAAATTGCCACTGGGATCAAAGCGATGTGCGCCCCGCCCGAAACCCCTGCCGAGATGCCCTAGGTCAGGCGGTTAGATGAACGGGACAAAGGGCACGCCGCAGCTTGCCAGCAGTGTAAGGCCCGAGATGATTAAAATGATGCGCATATTCTGCCCTTTTATTGGAATAAGCACGATCGTCGTGCATTTGGTTTAAGGTCAAGTTAATGGTGCCGCTGTAACTCACAGCTGTATCCTTAACCCGAATGGAAGAGCACGTCATGACATCAGAAAATTTGCCCGCCCGCCGCGGGGTTGTCATCGGCGCGGGGCCTGCAGGGCTGATGGCGGCCGAAATGATGGCCGCGGCAGGCTTGGCTGTGACGGTCTGCGATCACAAGCCATCCGTCGGGCGCAAGCTGTTGATGGCGGGTAAATCGGGGCTGAATATCACCAAGGCCGAAGACCACGCCAAATTCCTGAACGCTTTTTCGACGGCGAAAGAACCGCTTGAACCCATTCTTAACCGTTTCGATGCTACGGCGGTGCAGGAATGGGCCAAGGGATTGGGGCAAACCCTGTTCACCGGCTCTACCGGGCGGGTTTTCCCGACCGTGATGAAGGCGTCGCCGCTGCTGCGTGCGTGGCTGGCGCGGCTGGCCGATGCAGGTGTTGCGGTGAACACCCGTTGGCGTTGGACCGGATGGGAAGACGGCGCGCCGGTGTTCGATACGCCAGACGGCATGAAAGGCTTGCCGGCCGATGTCACTGTGCTGGCCATGGGCGGGGCAAGCTGGTCACGCTTGGGGTCCACCGGCGCTTGGGCCTTGCCGCTGCGCGACGCGGGCGTCGATATCGCGCCTTTTGCGCCTGCCAATGCAGGAATCGCGATGAACTGGTCGCCGCATATGGAAGCGCATTTCGGCGCGGCGCTGAAAGGGATCGGCTTGAAATCAGGCACCTACCGATCGCGGGGGGAGGCGGTGATTTCCGCCCGCGGATTGGAAGGCGGCGGGATCTACACCGTGTCGCGCGGGCTGCGTGAAGGGCATCCGCTGATGCTGGACCTGCTGCCGGATCAATCCCGCGAGGCGTTGGTCGAAAAGCTGGCTAAGCCGCGTGGCAAGATGAGCGTGGCAAACTATCTGCGCAAAACGCTCAAACTGAATGTGGCCAAGATCGCGCTGCTTCAGGAAATGGCGCGCCCCTTGCCGGCGAACGCGACTGACTTGGCGAGGTTGCTGAAAGCGCTGCCGGTGAAGCACGCAGGGCTGCGCCCACTGGACGAGGCGATTTCAACCGCAGGCGGGGTAAAGCTTGATGCGCTGGATGACGGGTTGATGTTACACGCCCGCCCCGGCGTTTTCGTTGCAGGCGAAATGCTGGATTGGGAGGCCCCGACGGGCGGGTATCTGATCTCGGCCTGCCTTGCGACAGGCCGATGGGCCGGACAACACGCTGCCGCTTGGGCGCAGCGGGATTAACCTTCGCGGGTGGCGGCGGCCTTGAACGCGGGGCGGTCACGCATGGACTTTGCCCAATTTCCCAGCTTGTCATCCACCCGCGCAAATCCCGCGCCGATGGACCAGTTGATGCAATGGGTCGCCAGCAAATCCGGTATGGTGACTTCCTCCCCCATCAGGAACGGCCCGTCCAACCTGTCTGACAGGATCGCCGCAGAGCGGGCGAATTCGGCTTTCAGGCTATCCTTGATCTCGGGGACGCGCTGTTCCTGCGGGAAGACAAAGCTGTGTTTCGCCGCAGCCCAAAGGATCGCATCCATTTCGTCGATCAGCCAGAAGGTCAACGCATCCTGATGCGCTCGGGCCGCGGTGCCAGGGGGGGCGGTCAGCGCGCCGTGCTTGTCCGCCAGATACTGCATGATCGCGACAGAATCGGTCAGCACGTCGTCACCGTCCACAAGTGCGGGAATTTTGCCGGACGGGTTGTATTGCTTGGCCTCGTTCGAACGTGGCGCACAGGGCAGGTGATCGTAGGGCTGGCCCAACTCCTCGAGCATCCACATCACCCGCATCGCCCGCGTTTTGGTTGCCCCGATTACCTTATACATCGATATTCCCTCCCAAGAATTAACCTGAATTTAGCGTTGTGCCCCCAGCATGGCGAGGCGGATAAAGGCGCGTTCGACCAGCGCCATCGTCGGCGCGTGTTGGCCTGCTGATCGAAGCGTTAGGTCGGTGTCTGTCAGCACGGTCAGTGCGGTTTCCAGTTTGGCCGCGCCCCAGTTTTTGGCCTGACGCATGGCGCGATCGCGGTCGCGGACGCCCCAGATCTGGCCGCCCGGATTGCTCGCGATGCGGTAAAGCGTGCGAAAATGACGTGTCGCCATGATGATCAGCGTCACGGCGTTCACCCCTTGGGCCTGCAGCTTGGCCATCACGGGGCCGATGTCGCCCGCGCGCGCCTCTGCCACGACATGGAGAATGTCGTCGACCTCTGCCTCTGTCGAGGTGGGGGCGCAGTTGGCCACATCCTCTGCCGTGAGCGGGCCTGCGTCGCCGATCTTATAAAGCGTGATTTTATCGACCATTTGACGAAAATCGCCCGGATCAAGCACCCGCGCCAATTCACTAAGCGCCCCCATCGCATCCGCCTCGGGGCTGAGCTTTGCTTCGGCAAGCACGCGTTCAATCTCTGCCCGGTCGGGTGGATTGTCGTAGATCGGGGTGGCGAAAGCGTTCTTATGCGCCTCGAACGCCTTGAGCACCTTGGAGGTTTTTTTCAGATCCCCCGCCGACACGACGATCTGCGCGTCGCCCGGCTGCCAGTCGGCCAGTGCATCGGTCAGGATTTTGGCGATATTGTCGTTGGCGTCTTCCACAAAAGCCGCGCGCGGCCCCGGAAAGAAACCTACCGCCTTGATCGCGTCCAGCAACATGGGCGCATCCCGCCGCAGGTCAGCGGCCTGAATACGGGTCAGGCGCATTTCCTCTTCGGCATTGGGGCCCAGCAGGTTTTTCAGGAAAGTCTGCCGTTTCAACGCGACGCGCATCGCATCGCCGCCATAAATCAGCAGCCCGGTCTTAGTCGGATCGGGCTTGGCGAAATAGGCATTCGCGTCGCGTGGGGGCAGCTTCATGGGGTCAGATCGGCCGCGTAAAGGCGGGTGACCAGCTGGTCGGCCAACATGACCATCAAGCGTTTTTGGGCATCACGTTCTGCCGCGAGCGTTGCAACAGTCGAACCGGTCGCGGAATAGCCGGTAAAGTTTTCGACATTTCCTGACACCTCGATCTGACCACTGCTGAGGTTGCGCAGGGCGAAATCGACCTTGCCGACCAGATTATACCGTGTGGTGTTGTCTTCGCTGTCGATCGCCAACCCCTCTTCCGAGGTGTCGACGGTCAGGGCCAAAGCATATCGCGGGCTGGCGGCGCGACCCAACCGCGTCTCGATCTCGCGAACGAGCGTGTAGGAATAGGCATCATTCGGCGCGTCGACCTGCACCGCGTTTTGCAGCGCCGTGCCAGTGCCGCCGGGGCCGTAAACGGGTTGAAACCCGCAGGCCGCCAGGACCAGCAGTGGCAGTGCGATAAGAAAACGGCGGTTAAGCAACGACATTGACGATCCGTCCGGGCACAACGATGACCTTTTTAGGCGTGGCCCCATCAAGGGTACGAATGACAGCTTCGTGGCTCAGCGCGATCTTTTCAACCTCTTCCTTTGGCATATCGGCAGGTACCTGAATTTCCGCGCGGCGTTTGCCGTTGATCTGGATCGGCAGGGTCACCGTATCGTCGACCAGCATCGCCTCGTCTGCTTGCGGCCAGGTCGAGGTAGTGATCAGACCGTCGCCGCCTTGCGCGGTCCAGATTTCCTCTGCCAGGTGGGGCGTCATCGGGGCCATTAACTGGGCCAGCGTCATGATCGCTTCGCGCTGTGCGGCTTTGCCCGCCTTGGATTTCTGCAACGTTGCGGTAAAGGCATAAAGCTTGGCAATCGCGGCGTTGAAGCCAAAGGATTCCACACCCATTGTGACATCGTGGATGGTCTTGTGCATCGCGCGCAGCAGATCGTCGTCGCCAGTGCCTGTGGCGCTATCGTCCATCTCGGCGATGCGGCTGCTGATGTTCCACACGCGGTTTAGGTGCTTATACGCCGCCTCTGCCCCGGATGCGGTCCATTCGACATCGCGTTCGGGGGGCGAATCGGACAGAACGAACCAGCGGGCGGTATCCGCCCCGTAATTCGCGATGATCCCCAGCGGGTCGACCACGTTTTTCTTCGACTTCGACATCTTGGCCGAGGGGATGACTTCAACCTCTGTCCCATCGGCGAGTTTGCCGTCGGTCACATCTTCGGGCAGGTGATAGACGGGGCGGTCATTTGCGTCGCGGGTTTGGTAAATCTCATGTGTTACCATGCCTTGCGTGAACAGTGCGTTAAACGGCTCAATCGCTTTTTCGGGCAGATGGCCGGTGATCTGCATCGCGCGGGCGAAGAAGCGCGAATACAGCAGGTGCAGAATCGCGTGTTCGATGCCACCGATATATTGGTCCACATTCATCCAGTATTCCGCATCCGCCATATTGGTCGGCGTGTCAGCGCGTGGCGCGGTGAAGCGGGCGAAATACCAAGAGGAATCGACGAATGTGTCCATCGTATCGGTTTCGCGTTTCGCGGGCGCACCGCAAGACGGGCAGGCGCAGTCGCGCCATGTGGGGTGTCGGTCCAACGGGTTGCCGGGCGTGTCAAAGCTGACGTCATAGGGCAGCTCGATCGGCAGGTTCTCTTTCTTTTCGGGCACCACGCCGCAGGTGTCGCAATGCACGACCGGGATCGGGCAGCCCCAGTAGCGTTGCCGGGACAGGCCCCAATCGCGCAGGCGGTATTTGGTCACGCCTTGGCCCACGCCCTGCGCTTCGCAGGCGTCGATGGCCGCAATGATCGCCTCTTCGCCGGTTTGCCATTTCTCGCCGGCAAAGCCGCCGTTGTAATACACTTTTTCGGATTTCGCCGGCACGAAGGGCGCGGAGAGCTTTGGGTCTGCGTCCTCGGACGGCAAGAAGGTCGACGTGATCGGCAGCCCGTATTTGGTGGCGAATTCAAAGTCCCGTGCGTCATGGGCGGGGCAGCCAAAGATCGCCCCCGTGCCGTAGTCCATCAGGATGAAATTCGCGATATAGATGGGCAGTTCCCACGCGGTATCGAAGGGGTGGCGCACACGCAGGCCGGTATCCATCCCCAGCTTTTCAGCAGTCTCGATCGCTTCTTCTGTCGTGCCGCCCTTGCGACATTCGGCACAGAAGGCCGCGATTTCGGGGCTGTCTTTCTCGAGCAGTTTGGCCAGCGGGTGATCCGGCGAAATGCCGACAAAGCTTGCGCCAAGCAGGGTGTCGGGGCGCGTGGTGTAGACTTCGATCCGGTCGAAACCTTCTGGCGCGTCGATGGTCGAGAACGCGAATTGCAGACCGCGCGATTTGCCGATCCAGTTCGCCTGCATCAGCTTGACCTTCGCGGGCCAGTTATCAAGCGTGTCCAAAGCATCAAGCAGCTCTTCCGAGTGGTCGGAGATTTTAAAGAACCATTGCGTCAGCTCGCGCCGTTCCACCAGCGCGCCAGAGCGCCAGCCGCGCCCTGCCTCGACCTGTTCGTTGGCCAGAACGGTCATATCGACCGGATCCCAGTTCACGATGGCGTTCTTGCGATAGACCAGCCCTTCCGACAGGAAATCGAGGAACAGCGCCTGCTGCTGGCCGTAATATTCAGGGTCACAGGTTGCGAATTCGCGGGACCAGTCGATCGACAATCCCAGCGGTTTCATCTGGTCGCGCATGTCGGCGATGTTGCCATAGGTCCAGTCTTTTGGGTGGCCGCCAATAGCCATCGCGGCGTTTTCAGCGGGCATCCCGAAGGCATCCCAGCCCATCGGGTGCAGCACGTTATGCCCCGTCGCGATCTTGTAGCGTGCGATCACGTCGCCCATCGTATAGTTCCGCACGTGGCCCATGTGGATGCGCCCCGACGGATAGGGAAACATCTCAAGCACGTAATACTTTGGCTTGTCGGCGTTGCGTACCGCTTGGAACACATCGTTCTTTTCCCAGGCGGCTTGCCAGCGGGCTTCGATTTCGGCGGGAGAGTAGGAGGGCATCTTGGCGGACCTTATCAACGAAAAACGCCGGGCGAGCGACTAGCGCGTGGCCCGGCGTGATAATGGGGAATAGACGGGTGCGGGCTTAGAATTTGGCGTCGGCAATGCGCATTTCACGCGCACGGCTCAGGATCGCGTCTTCGACCGCGCGAGAGGTTGCTTTGCTGACCGTGCGGCCACCACGGGTTTGCAGCGCGATGTTCAGCGACCGTGCATCAAGCGCGGGATCATCAATCAGGACCGTCGCGCGGTAGGACTGGCTGCCCCCCGGGGGGGTGCCATAGCCGGTCACGATCACGCCGGTATAGGGGTCGATGGATTGCACAGGCAGGAAGTTGAGAACTTCGAGCGACGCGGACCAAAGGTATTTGTTGACCGACACGCTGGTATCAACATTCTTGCGATTGAAAATCGCCCAGATCGTGTTGTCTGGGTCCATCTCGACATAGTTGGGGTTTGTGGGCTCAAGGCCAAGATTGGGGTCGCGATCCGCGGGTGCGCCAAAGTTGAGCGCGCCGCATGCGCCAAGCGCTGAGACCACCACGAGGGCTAGTGTAGATTTGAATACCGAACTGCGCACCATCTCGACCGTCCTTTGCCTGTTTGCGCACAGGTCTATCCAAGCGGGGTTCGGTGGGCAAGCGCAATGTCAGTATATACTAGAGTACAGGGCACCTGTGCCTCTGCGTTCTTGGCCCGTCCGAGCATTCAGCGGGGTTGCACAACTGTGACATAGCTGCATCACAGTTTTTTCCAATGATGCCAAGGCTTCCGCGATCCTTGCCAAAACTAGGGCAAACGCTGAAAACACCTCTCATACCTTTACCGGATTCCCCGGTATGGGCATATGAATTCAAACCGAGGGATAACTCATGAAAAAAGTTCTCTTCGCTACAACAGCTCTGGTTGCGACCGCTGGCGTTGCAGCTGCAGACGTTACATTCGGCGGCTACGGCCGTTTTGGTGTCATCTATGTTGAAGGCGCAACAAACGAAACAACCATCACCAGCCGTTTCCGTCTGCAAATCGACGCGACAGCTGAGTCCGACAACGGCATCACCTTCGGTGCACGCGCTCGTATCCAGCAGGACAACGACGGCGACAGCAACGGTGCAAACCTCGGTGAAGATGCAGCTTCCGCAGGCGGCACATTCCGCAGCGACCGCATCGAAACAGGCATCAACGGCATCCGTTACTTCGCGCGCTCCGGCGGTCTGGAAGTCGGCGTTGGCAACATCTACGGCGCGATCGACTCCATGCCCGGCATGTACCCCGTCGAGCTGGGCCTGACCGGTCTGTCCTATGACTACATCATCAACGGTGCCGGCGCGTACTCCGCGACATACGACTCCGATGGTAACGGCGCAGCTGGCCGCAACGGTGTTGAAGTTCTGTACGCAATGGGCGACCTGAAAGCGCACCTGTCGTACTCCGAGCTGGACCTAGTTGCGAACAACAACGACCTCGAAGGCGAGCGCATCGAAGGTTACTTGGCGTACACATTCAGCGGCTGGACCGTTGCTCTGGGTCTGCAAGACTCCGACATCGCAAACGACACTGAAGTTGCTCTGACAGTTGGCGGTAACGTCGGCGTTGCAGACCTGACATTCGGTTATGCTGACAACGGCACCGGCGGCGACGCATTCGCGATCACCGCAGCGTTCGACATCGGTGCGGCAACACGTCTGACAGCTGTTGTACTTGACCAAGAATCCTACACCGACACCGTATACGGCGTTGGCGTAACACACGACCTGGGCGGCGGTACATCGCTGCGCGGTGGTGTTCAGAACAACCGCAACGGCGCAACCGTTGCTGACCTGGGTGTTCGCTTCAACTTCTAAGTTGAACGATACAGTCTAAAAGAGGGGCAGGCCGTTGGTCTGCCCCTTTTCTTTTGCGCCAAGCTGTTGTTCTGTGCGCCCTCAACAACAAGGGCCGACTGACATGAGCTTGCACGACATCACATCCCGCATCGCCAAAGCCGAAACCGACGCAGGCCGCGCGCCGGGCAGCGTTGAGCTGATCGCCGTGAGCAAGGTGCAGCCGGACGCGCGCGTTGCGGCGGTGCTGTCGGAAGGTCACCGCTGTTTCGGCGAGAACCGCGTGCAGGAGGCCGAAGGCAAATGGCCCGCTTTCCGGCAGGAGTTTGACGGCGTAAAGCTGCATCTGATCGGCCCACTGCAAAGTAACAAGGCACGTAGCGCGTTCGAATTATTTGACGTCATTCACACGCTTGACCGCCCCAAACTGGCGCAAACCTTTGCGCGGCTGGCGCAGGAAATGGGGCGCTGTCCTGATATGTTCGTGCAGGTTAACACCGGCGAAGAGGATCAGAAGGCCGGTGTTCTTCCAGCGGATGCCGACGATTTTATCAAGGAATGTCTGTCACTTGATCTGCCCGTGCGCGGGCTGATGTGCATCCCGCCGGTCGATGAAGAAGCCGCGCTGCATTTCGCGCTGCTGGCCAAGATTGCTGCGCGCAACGGGGTGCGGGATTTGTCGATGGGGATGAGCAGCGATTTTGAAAAGGCCATCGCGCTTGGGGCGACCCATGTGCGCGTCGGCTCCGCCATCTTCGGGGAACGTACCGCAGGCTAGACGATCAACCTGCTGTGCCGGGTCAGCTGCGCGGCGATCCGGTGCAGATGCGCGCGTGAAAAGGCGACGCAGCCTTCGGTGGGATAGCCCGGTCGGCGCTGCTGGTGGATAAAGATCGCCGACCCGCGCCCTGCAACGGCATCGGGCCAGTTCCAATCTGTCAGGATCACCAGATCGTATAGGGGATCGGCACGGCGCAGAACCTCGTGGCTGTGCGGGTAGGGGGCCTGCACAAGGCTGTTGTAGTCGCCCTGCGTCCCGTCATCAGACCAAAGATCGCGCGTGCCGATCGGCATCGCCCACGGCACAGGGGCGGGAATGCGGTCGGGACGGTAGAGCATACCGACAATGCGGTGAATGCCCGCGGGCGTCGCCTTGTCGCCCTCGCGCTTATTGCGGGTGATACCGGTTTTTCCGATGGTGCAGGGGTAAAGTTGCCCCTGAAACCGGACGCCCCGCGGCGTAAGGACCAGATCGTCGGGTGTCACAGAAGGTGCCCGGATTTGGCGGCTTTTGTGGCAAGGTAGGCGTGGTTGTGGCTGTTCTCGCCGACCTTGAGAGGGACGCGCTCTGCGACTTTGACGCCGCTTGCCTCCATCATCTCGACCTTGCGGGGGTTGTTGGTCAACAGACGCACCGATGAAAACCCCATTGATGTCAGGATGTCCGACCCCAATCGAAAATCCCGTTCATCGTCTTCAAAGCCCAGACGGTGGTTCGCCTCGACCGTGTCAAAGCCTTGATCCTGAAGGGAATAGGCGCGCATCTTGTTGGTCAGCCCGATGCCGCGCCCCTCTTGGTTGAGGTACAGCAACACGCCGTGCCCTTCCTTGCCCATCTGCGTCAGCGCGGCATGCAACTGCGGCCCGCAGTCGCATTTCAGACTGCCCATGATATCGCCGGTAAAGCAGGCCGAATGCAGTCGCGCGAGCACGGGTTTGCTGCGATCGGGGCGGCCGATTTCGATGGCGTAATGTTCCTCTCCGCCGTCGTCGGGGCGGAAGATATGCAGACGTCCGGCCTCTGAGACCTCCATCGGGAGACGCGCATTGACCACCGGATGCAAGGGGCTGCGCGCGGCAAGGATCGGTTGTGCCGCGCTCAGGTTGATCATCGTCAGGCCGTTTTGCTGGGCGAACTGACTTGCATCCGCAAGGTCGAGTATCACAGCAGCGGGTAGCAGGCGCGCTGACTTGATCAGATCAATCGCCAGGCCGTGCGGCGTCGCATCGCCCCCACGTGCGCAGGCCAGCGGGCCTTTCAGGGGGCTGCGCAGATCGTCCGCCGGATCCGCGATGGATTTCACCCATCGCAACGTGGCGTCCCGTGGCAGGAGGACACGCGCAAAGCTGCCATCGTAGGCGCGCGCTTTCAGGGTTTCGGCGCGCCGGGCGCTGATCACCAACACCGGTTCGCCACCCATGGCAAGCAGGCCGGTCAACCGCGCGGGCGTCAGCGTTTCGGCAGCCATAACCAGAACTGGCCGCGATCCCGCCAGTACAATGGGAACGCCCAAACGCAGGTCCGCACGGGCGCGTGCCAGTTGCTCGGTTATATCGGGCCCAAAAACCATGATTTGAAATCTTTCATGTTATGTTGTCACATTTCTTACTGCAGAAACCGGCGGATTGAAACATTGCGCGACAATTTCGCACGGTCGTGTGATCAAACACCTGCTACTCTTGCACGCACGGCTTTGTGAACACATCTAAAGTAAAGTTGTAGAGGATGAGTTGATATGGCCCAGCTAAAGAAAATCTTGCTCGTAGATGATGACGATGACCTGCGCGACGCGCTGAGCGAGCAATTATTGCTGACCGAAGACTTTGATGTATTCGAAGCAGGCAATGGCGCAGACGCCAAAACCCGCGCCGCCGAAGCATTGTATGATCTGGTCATTCTGGATGTTGGACTGCCGGACATCGACGGGCGTGACCTGTGTCGCGACCTGCGTACCCAGGGCGTGAAAAGCCCGATTCTGATGCTGACGGGGCATGACAGTGACGCGGATACGATCATGGGTCTTGATGCGGGCGCGAATGATTACGTCACCAAGCCGTTCAAATTCCCCGTTCTCTTGGCGCGCATCCGGGCACAGCTGCGCCAGCACGAACAATCCGAAGAGGCGATTTTCCAGCTTGGGCCCTATACGTTCAAACCGTCGGCCAAGCTGTTGATCACCGAAGACGACAAGAAAATCAGGCTGACTGAAAAAGAGACGAATATTCTCAAGTTCCTATACCGTGCTGCCGCGGGCGTCGTCCCGCGCGACACGCTTTTGCACGAGGTCTGGGGCTATAATGCCGGTGTCACGACGCACACGTTGGAAACCCACATTTACCGTCTGCGCCAGAAGATCGAGCCTGATCCCTCGAACGCAAGAATTTTGCTAACTGAATCAGGCGGTTACAGAATTATTTCATAATTGTGGAACCCAAGCGGGCGCCACTGGTTATTCCTGCGAGAGACGGGGTTTTCATGACCCGTCGATCGGTTTGAACCCGAAGTTTGTATCCGGGAAATGATACATACCTCCCTGTTGGACTAGGCCGGGCCCTTGTGCCCGGTCTTTTTTTGTCCGCAGCCCGGAAGTCCCGGGAATTCGGCATGGTGGACGCTGCGCATTTCGCGGTAGGGTGCGCGCGATCTGACCCAAGGGAGCTGCCTCATGCCTTTCACGCTGGCCACATGGAATATCAACTCTGTCCGGTTGCGCGAACCGATTGTGCTCAAGCTGCTGGCTGAACATGGGCCGGATGTGCTGTGTTTGCAGGAATGTAAAAGCCCGGTCGACAAAATCCCCACCGCGGCCTTCATCGAAGCGGGCTACACCCACATGGTGGCGCGAGGGCAAAAAGGATACAATGGTGTGGCAATCCTGTCGCGTCTGCCCTTGGAGGATGCCGGTGATCAAGATTTTGCGACGCTGGGCCACGCGCGCCATGTTGCGGCAAAGCTCGAAAACGGGGTGACGGTGCATAACTTCTATGTGCCCGCTGGCGGCGACGTGCCCGACCGCGAGGTGAACGAGAAGTTTGGCCAAAAGCTCGATTATCTGGCAGACATGCGCGACTGGTTCCACGGCGACAAACCCGAGAAATCCATTCTGGTGGGCGACCTGAACATCGCACCGCGCGAGGATGACGTCTGGGATCACAAGAAGCTGCTCAAGGTGGTAAGCCACACACCGATAGAGGTCGAAAAGCTGGCCGAGACGCAGGACGCCGGTGGTTTTGTTGACGTAACGCGGCAGGATATCCCGCAAGGCAACCTGTACAGCTGGTGGTCCTACCGCGCCAAGGATTGGGATGCGGCAGACAAGGGCCGCCGGTTGGATCACGTCTGGGCAACGCCCGATATCTCGGGCGCGGCACATTCCAGCCGCGTGTTGCGCGACGCCCGTGGTTGGGAAAAGCCCAGCGACCACGCGCCGGTCTTTGCGACATTCGACCTTTGAAATAGACAGACGCGCCCTCATATAAAGGGCAACCCCAAGCGAGGATTTTGATATGATGGATTTGAA
This sequence comes from Sulfitobacter sp. G5_S2_6_S6, assembly GCF_054968505.1. Taxonomy (NCBI): domain Bacteria; kingdom Pseudomonadati; phylum Pseudomonadota; class Alphaproteobacteria; order Rhodobacterales; family Roseobacteraceae; genus Sulfitobacter; species Sulfitobacter sp. G5_S2_6_S6. The sequence continues at coordinate 113,299 of NZ_JBQKUI010000002.1, read as the reverse complement.
CCTTTCCCCCGCCGGTACCGGTGATGCCGATCTGATCAAAGACACGAGCGAAGCGACCTTCATGTCCGATGTTGTCGAGGCATCGCAAACGGTGCCGGTGATTGTCGATTTCTGGGCCCCGTGGTGCGGCCCGTGTAAGACCCTTGGCCCGATGCTCGAAGACGCGGTGCGCGCGGCCAAAGGCGCGGTCAAGATGGTCAAGATCAACGTTGACGAGGCCCAACAGATCGCAGGCCAGTTGCAGATCCAGTCGATCCCGACGGTTTATGCTTTCTTCAAGGGCCAGCCGGTTGACGGGTTTCAGGGGGCCCTGCCACAGTCCGAGATCAAGGCGTTCATCGACCGCGTGATCAAAGCGGGCGGCGGCGCTGCCCCCGGTGAAGAGCTGTCAGAGGCCGTGGCCGCTGCGGATGACATGCTGGCCGAAGGGGCGGCGCAGGACGCGCTGGACACTTTTGCCGCGATCCTGGGCGAAGACCCGAACCATGCCGGTGCTTATAGCGGGATGGTGCGCGCCTATATCGCGTTGGATCAGCTTGATCAGGCCGAAGCGCATCTGAACGGCGCACCCATCGAAATCTCCAAAGCGCCCGAGCTTGAGGCCGCGCATGCGCAGCTTCAACTGGCACGACAGGCAGCCGACGCGGGCCCTGTGGCAGAGCTTCAGGCGGCGGTGGATGCCAACCCTAATGACATGCAGGCGCGTTTCGATCTGGCGCAGGCGCTGTATGCGCATGGCGACACGCAAGCCGCTGTGGATCAACTGCTGACGCTTTTCGGCAAGGATCGTGAATGGAATGACGGGGCCGCCAAGACGCAATTGTTCACCATTTTCGAGGCGTTGAAACCCAACGATCCGATTGCGCTGAATGGTCGTCGTAAACTTAGCTCTATGATATTTGCATAAGGCTGTGCGCGCCCTAGGTATGCTTACATGATACAGCAATCGGACCTGCCAGACACAATCGCGATCTTCCCGTTGTCGGGCGCATTGCTGCTGCCGCGCTCGCGGTTGCCGCTGCATATCTTTGAACCGCGCTATCTGCAGATGATCGAAGACAGTCTGAAAACGCCGGGGCGGTTGATCGGCATGGTGCAGCCCAATGTGGTGCCGGGGCGCGAGGGTCCGGGGCTGCAAACCATCGGCTGCGCCGGGCGGATCACCCAGTTCTCCGAGACAGAGGACGGGCGCTATATGATCACCCTCGCGGGGATCTCGCGTTTTCGGGTGGTGAAAGAGGTCGAAGGCTTCGCGCCCTACCGCCGTTGCGATGTCAACTGGGACGGGTTTGAACGCGATCTTGGCAAGGATGAACAGGACAGCAGTTTTGACCGCGATAATTTCCTGAACACGCTTGGCCGTTACTTCGACGCGCGTAACCTGTCGGCAGATTGGGATACGTTGCAAGAGGCCGACGATGAACTGTTGATCAATTCACTGTCGATGATGCTGGATCTTGACTGCGAAGACAAACAGGCCTTGCTTGAGGCACCATCCCTCTCTACCCGACGCGAGACGTTGCTGACGTTGATCGAATACACCCTGCGGGGTGGCCAAGAAGGGGAGATGATGAATTGAACGCCGAAGAGATACCATTCGACCGCCGCATGCTAGAGGCGCTGATTTGCCCCCGCACGCAGATGCGGCTGACCTATGACGCCGACAAGCAAGAGCTGATCTCGGACGCGGCCGGTCTTGCCTATCCGATCCGCAACGGTATCCCCGTAATGCTGGTGGACGAAGCGCGGGTTATCGACTGACACGGCGGGGCGGATAGCGCCCTAAAGCGCCTTACCCTGCATCAGACGGGGCAGGGTGCCCGTCAGCCCCGCCGCCTCGCGCATGAAACCGCGACGGGCATCGGGCAGGGCGTTAATTGCCGCCATCCCCACATCACGTGCAAGACGCAGCAGCGGGTTGTCGTTGGAAAACAACCGGTTGAAGCTGTCCGTCGCCAATGCCAGCGCGGTGTTATCAAAGCGACGCCACAGCTGATATTGCTCGAGCACCGTGGTGCTCCCGACATCCTGCCCGCGCCGTTGTGCATCAGCGATCACCTCTGCTAGCGCGGCGACATCGCGCATGCCAGCGTTCAACCCCTGACCGGCAATCGGGTGCACCCCGTGTGCGGCATCCCCCAGCAGCGCGACACGCGGTGCCACCATCGAATGCGCCAGCGATAGGCTCAGCGGGTAAGTGTACCGCGCACCGGCAAGGGAAATCTCGCCCAGAAAATCACCAAAGCGCGGGCGAAGCACGTCGAGGTATCCCTCATCCGGCAGCGCGTGGATATGCGCTGCGTTGGCGGCGGTCTCGCTCCAGACGATGGAGGACCGGTTTTCTGTCAGCGGCAGGATCGCCAGCGGACCGGGGGGCATAAAGAACTGATGCGCGACCCCGTGATGCGGCTTTTCATGGGCGATGGCGCAGACCAGCGCGGTTTGCGCGTAATCCCAGCCGATGCGTTTGATCCCCGCCCGCGTGGCGGTGCCCGAGGCGCGACCATCCGCGCCGACAACCAGACGCGTGCGCAGGGTCTTACCGTCTTCCAGTGTCAGGGTGACGCCCGCCGGGGCGGCGTCTTGCGCGATGACCGTTTCGCCGTCCAGCCGCGTGATGCGGGCCTCAGCGCTCACGGCTTCTGCCAAGGCGCGGCGCAGGTGGCGGTCCTCGACCATATGGCCCATCGGCCCTTCTTCGATCTCTGCGTGATCGAAATGCATGAAGAAAGGGGAGGGGCCTTCGCCCGCGCGCCCGTCCGTCACTTTGATCTCGAGCATCGGTTGCGCGTGGGGTTTCACATTATCCCAAATCCCGAGCGCCCCGAGCATCCGTGTCGAGGTCAACGCCAGCGCATAGGATCGCCCGTCAAACGCCGCATCTTCCCGCGTGGCAGCGGGCAGCCTGTCGATCAACGTGACCCGCAGCCCGATCTGCGCCAAAGCCAAGGCAAGTGTCGGGCCATTCAGCCCCCCCCCGACGATTGCGATATCTGTATCAAAATCCATAGCTTTAGATATGGGCGTGCAGCAGGGATTGTCCATGCGCGCTGGCGTCGCTACCGTCCCTTTTCCAAAGCATTATTCGAGGAAGCAACATGCAAGAGTGGTTAACCATGACAGCCGCAGATCTGGGACGGGGCATCGGGGACGGCCAGATCGACCCTGTTGTGCTGTGCCAGACCTATCTTGACGCGATCGACGCCCACCCCCTGCGGGATCGTATCTATGCCCGCGTTACCGCCGAACGGGCCCGGGCCGAGGCCGGTGCCGCGCGAGATCGCGCGCGCGCGGGGCAGCGTTTGTCGCCACTGGACGGGGTGCCGATCAGCTGGAAAGACCTATTCGACACCGCCGGGATCGCGACAGAGGCGGGCAGCGCCCTGCTGAAAGACCGCGTGCCGGACCGCGACGCGCGCGTGTTGGCAAATGCCACCGCGATGGGGTTGGTCTGTCTGGGCAAGACCCATATGAGCGAGCTGGCGTTTTCGGGGCTCGGGTATAACCCCAGCACCGCCACCCCCCCTTGCGTGAACGATGAAGCTGCCGTGTCGGGCGGGTCGTCGTCCGGGGCTGCGGCTTCTGTCGCTTTCGGTCTGGCGGCGGCGGCGATCGGGTCGGATACCGGCGGATCGGTGCGGGTGCCTGCCGCGTGGAACGATCTTGTGGGGCTGAAAACCACCTCGGGCCGTGTGTCGCTTGAGGGGACCGTGCCGCTGGCTGCCAAGTTCGACACGGTGGGCCCGCTTTGCCGCTCGGTCGAGGATGCGAGCCTGTTGCTGGCGCTCACCGAAGGGTCCAGGCCGATGGACATGGGCAGCACCGACATCGAAGGGCGTCGCTTTGCGATCCTGCGCACGGTGGCGTTCGACGATATCGAAGACGCCCCCGCGGCGGCTTTCGACGATGCCGTTGCGCGGCTAAAGGAGGCGGGGGCGGTGATCGAGGACATCGATTTCGACCCTATCAAAGAGGCGATGCCGCTGAGCGGATGCCTTTACACCGCCGAAGCCTACGGCCTGTGGCGCGACGTGATCGAGGCGAACCCGGATGCGATGTACGGCGAAATCCTTGAAAGGTTCCGCTTGGGTAAATCCCACTCCGGCCCCGATTATGTGGCAGCCTGGGCCAAGATCGACCAGATCCGCGCGGCCTATGTGAAAGCTGTGGCGGGCTATGACGCGGTGCTGATCCCCACCGCCCCGCTGTTGCCCCCCAAGCTGGACCGGCTGGAAACCGAGCATGACTATTACGTCTCGGCCAACCTCATGACCCTGCGCAACACGCGTATCGGGAATCTTATGGGGCTGGCGGCGGTGACCCTGCCCACGGGCACCCCATCCTGCGGGATCATGCTGATGGGCCAGCCCTTTGGCGAAGAGCACCTGCTGCGCATTGCCGCAGCCGCCGAAGAGGCATTGGCCTAAATGACACAAACCTTGCCCTGCGTCCTGCAATGTCTGGACGCGGGGCAAGCCCTTGGGTACTCTGGAACAAACGGGGCGTGAATGATCCCGAACCCGAGGCAGTGAAATGATGTACCCCGAGCGGTTTTCGAACCTTCCGGCCCACGCGTGGCCGCGCCTGCGCGCATTGCTTGATGCGCATGAAGGCGGTGGCACGCCGATCCACATGACGATTGGCGAGCCGAAACATGCTTTTCCGGCATGGGTCACCGATGTGATTGCCGAAAATGCTGCCGGATTTAACAGCTACCCGGCCAACGACGGCACGCCCCAGTTACGCGGCGCGATTGCCGGATGGATCAAGCGGCGCTACGGTGTGGATGTGGATGCAGACACGCAGGTGATGCCGCTGAACGGCACCCGCGAAGGGCTGTATAACGCCGTCATGGCCACCTGTCCCGAGATGAAGAATGGCCGCAAGCCCGCCATTCTGATGCCGAACCCGTTCTACCAGGTCTATATGATCGCCGCGATTTCCGGTGCCGCTGATCCGGTGATGGTGCCTGCCACGCGCGAAACAGGGCATCTGCCCGATTTTGCCAGCCTGCCCGAAGATGTGCTGAACCGGACCACTGCGGCCTATATCTGCTCGCCCGCCAACCCGCAGGGGGCCGTGGCCACCCGTGCGTATTGGGCCGATCTGATCGCGCTGGCAGAAAAATACGATTTCAAGATTTTCGCGGATGAATGCTATTCAGAGATCTACCGCGACACGCCGCCCGTCGGGGCGCTACAAGTGGCGCAAGAGGTCGGGGCCGATCCGGATCGTGTGGTGATTTTCCATTCGCTGTCGAAACGGTCGAACCTGCCCGGGCTGCGGTCCGGCTTTGTCGCGTCGGGTGCCAATACCATGCGCGAGATCAAGCAGCTGCGGAACTATGCCGGTGCACCGCTGCCGCTACCGTTGCAAGCGGCGTCGGCTGCGGTCTGGGACGACGAAGCCCATGTGGCCGAGAACCGCGCGCTTTACATCGAGAAATACGAGGTCGCCGACCGGATTCTCGGCAACGTCCCCGGGTACCACAGCCCCGAGGCCGGGTTCTTTTTGTGGCTGCCGGTGGAAGATGACGAAGCTGCGGCGCTGAAACTCTGGCGTGAAACCGGCGTGCGGGTGCTGCCGGGCGGCTATCTGGCGCAAAGCGTGAACGGCGAAAACCCCGGGAAACAATATATTCGGGTGGCGATGGTCGCCCCAAAAGAAGAGACAACGCGCGGGATCGAAGCGATCCGCCGCTGTCTCTATCCAGAATAAGACGAGGGATCAGAGCAATGGCATATCAGACACGTGGGCGCGACCCTTTGCTAGACACCAACATGGCCGAAGCGATCGAAAAACGCGGCAAGGAGCTGCTGGGCCTCGGGCTGATCGCCCTGGGCCTTATGGCCGCCATGATGATCGGCAGCTACACCCCTGATGATCCCAACTTTATGGTGTCCACCGATGCGCCGGTGCAGAACTGGCTGGGGCGCATGGGCGCGTCGCTGGCCGCGCCTTTGTTCATGATCGTGGGCTGGGGCGCGTGGTCTGTCGCGGCAATCCTGCTGGCCTGGGGCGCACGCTTTGCCCTGCACCGCGGCGAGGAACGCGCCGTGGGCCGTTTGATCTTTGCCCCGATTGCTGTCGCCTTGTGTTCGATCTACGGGGCAACGCTGACGCCGGATGCGGCTTGGCTTCAAACCCATAGCTTTGGTCTGGGCGGGCTTTTTGGCGACACGGTCATGGGCGTGATCCTGACCGTCCTGCCGATCGGGTCGACCTTTACGATCAAGCTGATGTCGCTGTTGATGGGCGTGGCGATCCTTGCCTTTGGTGCCTTTGTTGTCGGCTTCACCCGACTTGAACTGCAACGTCTGTTCCGCTTCATGCTGGTCGGGCTGATCATGGCTTATGCCGGATTGATGACCCTTCTGGGGCGGGGTGCGTCGGGGGCGGTTGCCGCCGCGCAGGGCATTCAGGCCCGCCAGCTTGAACGCCGCGAACGCAACCGGATCGAGGCCGAGGAGAACGCGCAATTCGCGGCCAGCCAAGGATACTATGACGACGAATTAACCTATAGCGACGCGCCTGCGCCTGCGCCAAAAACCGGCCTCCTGTCGAAGATGCCGACGCTGGTCAAACGCGCCGACCCGCTGCCCGAACCTGAATTGGTCGAGACATGGGCTGAACCCGACCTGGACGAAGCCCCCAGCAGCGACCGTATCAAATCCAAGATCGCCGATGTGATCAAAAGCCGCGTGCGCACCGGCGGGGCTGTGCATACGGCCACCACCGCCCCCTTGACCCGTGGTCGCGGCCGCGGCCCTGATCCGCTGCTGCTGGATACCAGCGCCCGTGGTGCCCGCCGCGAAGAGCCGCCATTGACCGGTGCGCCGGCCCCCTCCCCTACTCGGGCGGAGCCGCCATTAACCGCAAGCCGTGCACCTTTGGTCGCGGAGCGCCCCGTGCTTGAGCTAACCCCCTCCGAACCGGATCACGACGCGGATATGGCGGTTCTGGATGATGAACCGATGACCGACAGCCACCTGCCACTGCAAGAGGCAGAGCGGGAACCGGCCATGCAGATCCCCGTGGCTCAGCCGCGCAAAGTGGTGCAGCCGCAGATGCGCAAGCCGGTGCAGCCTAGCAAACAGGCTCAGGCCGAGGCACAGCCTGCGTTGACCTTTGAAGACACGCACCCCGGATTTGAACTGCCGCCGCTGAACCTGCTGGAAAGCCCGGATAATGTAGAACGCCTGCACCTGAGCGACGACGCGCTGGAAGAGAACGCGCGCATGCTGGAAAACGTGCTGGATGACTATGGCGTGAAGGGTGAAATCGTCGCCGTCCGTCCGGGCCCCGTTGTCACCATGTACGAGCTGGAACCGGCACCGGGCCTCAAGGCGAGCCGTGTGATCGGTCTGGCGGACGATATCGCGCGCTCTATGGCGGCATTGTCGGCACGTGTGTCCACCGTGCCGGGTCGCAGCGTGATTGGCATCGAACTACCTAACGAGAACCGCGAGAAGGTCGTGCTGCGCGAAATCCTAGCCGCGCGTGATTTCGGCGACAGCACCATGCGTCTGCCGCTGGCCTTGGGCAAAGACATTGGCGGTGACCCTGTGGTCGCGAACCTTGCCAAGATGCCTCACCTGCTGATCGCGGGGACCACCGGTTCGGGTAAATCTGTGGCGATCAACACAATGATCCTGTCGCTGCTGTACAAGCTGACGCCGGAAGAATGCCGGATGATCATGATCGACCCCAAGATGCTGGAACTGTCGGTCTATGACGGCATCCCGCATCTGCTGTCCCCCGTTGTGACCGACCCGAAAAAGGCCGTTGTCGCGCTGAAGTGGACCGTTGGCGAGATGGAAGAGCGCTATCGCAAGATGTCCAAGATGGGCGTGCGCAACATCGAAGGCTATAACGGTCGCGTCCGCGAGGCCCTGGCCAAGGGAGAGATGTTCAGCCGCACCGTCCAGACCGGCTTTGACGAGGATACGGGCGAGCCGATTTTCGAGACGGATGAATTCAAGCCCGAAGCGCTGCCCTATATCGTCGTGGTCGTGGACGAGATGGCCGATCTGATGATGGTCGCGGGCAAAGAGATCGAAGCCTGCATCCAGCGTCTGGCACAGATGGCGCGGGCCTCGGGTATTCACCTGATCATGGCGACACAGCGTCCTTCGGTCGATGTCATCACCGGCACGATCAAGGCGAACTTCCCGACGCGGATTTCCTTCCAGGTGACCTCCAAGATCGACAGCCGTACGATCCTGGGCGAGATGGGAGCCGAACAGCTCCTTGGCATGGGTGACATGCTCTACATGGCGGGCGGGTCCAAGATCGTGCGCTGCCACGGTCCCTTTGTCAGCGACGAAGAGGTCGAAGAGATCGTGAACCACCTCAAGGCCTATGGTGAACCTGATTATGTGTCGGGTGTGGTCGAAGGGCCATCCGATGACCAAGAGGGGAACATCGACGCGGTTCTGGGTCTGGGCGGCAATACCGACAGCGAAGACGCGCAATATGACACGGCCGTGGCGATCGTTGCAAAAGACCGCAAGTGTTCGACGTCCTACATCCAGCGGAAACTGGGCATCGGCTATAACAAAGCCGCGCGTCTGGTCGAACAGATGGAGGACGCGGGCCTTGTTTCGCCAGCCAACCACGTGGGCAAGCGCGAGATCCTGATACCAGAGCAGGGGTAGCGCGCAAAAATAATCGGAACGTCATTGCGACGCCGGGGGTTGGCTTGGGAACAGGCCAGCCCCTTTTGCATTTCGGGCGTGTTAGGCGATATCCTGCTGCGTGATATCGTATATCATGACGCGAAGCCCTATGTCGAAGGCAAGGCACTGGAATAAGAATAGGAAGACTATGATGCGTTTTGTTACCACCACCGTTCTGGCCATTGGTCTGGGGCTGGCAGCTGTAATGCCCGCCGCCGCCGACAAACTGCCGCTGAACGCGATTTCCGGCTATCTTAACGATCTGAAAACCGCCAAGGGCGAATTCACCCAGATCAACGACGACGGCTCGATCAGCACCGGCACGATCTACATCAAACGTCCGGGCAAAGTGCGCTTTGAATACAACGCGCCGGATTCGGGGATTGTCGTGGCGGGCAGCAATACGGTTGTGATCTACGACAAGAAATCCAACCAACCGGCAGAGACATACCCGCTGTCCAAAACGCCGCTGTCGATCATTCTGGCCGCGAATGTGAACCTTGGTCAGGCCAAGATGGTGACGGGTCATAACTATGACGGCACCGCGACCACCGTGCGCGCCCAAGACCCCGCGCATCCTGAGTATGGCAATATCGAGCTGAAGTTCACCGGCAACCCGGTCGAGCTGCGTCAGTGGATCATCAACGACGGCAACGGCACCAAGACCACCGTGGTTCTGGGCGACCTGCAGAAGGGCGGCAGCCTGCCCAACAAACTGTTTGACGTCGGCAGCCCCGGTCAGGTGAACCGCTAAGGGAAAAGGGCCTCGAACATACGTTCGGGGCCCCTTTCTTTGTCCTGTGTTGGTCAGCTTACCAACGTGACAGGCGACACCCTGCAATCTGCTGCTGGTACATATCGGAGCGCGCGCGCACCTTGCGGGCCACGGCGACCAGCCAGGGTTTCGAATTATAGCTTTGGCGCGCATAGCCTGTGTTGCCTTCGTGATAGGCCAGATACTGGTTTTCCGCGTCATGCAGGGGGATGCCGTTCTTGTCGCGGCTCTTGTTCATGTACCACCCCATGAAATCCGACGCGTCGTTGATCCGGTCGCGCTTGGCGCGGAAACCGCCAGCTTCGGCCAGATATTCATCCCATGTCGCATCAAGCGCCTGGCTGTAGCCAAAGGCGCTTGACTGGCGGCCCATGGGGATCACGCCGATGACATAGCGGAACGGCGTACGGGCGTCCGCGATGAATTTGCTTTCCTGATGGATCGTCGCCATCTGCACATGGACAGGCACGCCCCAACGGCGTTCAGCTGCACGGAATGCGCGGTAATATTCTGGGCGCTCTTTGAGAATCGCACATGCGTTATCAAGGTCTCGTGGGGCACTGGTCGGACCGCCACTACATGATGCCAAAAGCACAGCAATTATCAGGGCGCAAAAGGTTCTGCTCATCGGCCTCTCGCTTTTATCGTGTTTTTATTACATTTAGTTTATCAGATTGCCCTGCCGACGCCCACCAGAAATTACAGCAGAAACCCCAGCATAAGCGGTAAAGCGGCAACCGATAGCACGGTAGAGACGACAACCAGCCCCGCGACAGACTGCGCATCCGCACCGTATTTCTCTGCCAGCAGGTAGGATGTCACCGCCACCGGTGTTGCGACCTGTAAGACCAGCACGCCAAAAGCGATTTTATCAAGGTCAAAGAACCAGCCCGCCAAGGCGGCGATACCGATGCAGATCGCAAGCTTGATCAGCGACAACACCACTGCGCGCCCGATCCCGCCGGGGGACAGCCGAGCCACGGCAACGCCCAATGTGATCAGCATAATCGGGATCGCCATCTGACCGAGCAGGGACAGCGTATTGGTCAGAAACACCGGCGTTTCCCAGCCTTGCACCAGAAACAATGCGCCCAATGCCGTGCCCCAGACCAGCGGTTCACGGATGACTTTCCCAAAGGAGCCAGACCCCGCCACCAGCCAGATGCCAAAGGTGAACGACCAGATGGCCATAATTGCAAAGACCACAACGGCGTAACCCAACCCCGTGTCGCCAAAGGCAAAAAGCGCGAGCGGCAGACCCAGATTGCCGGTATTCCCGAAGATCATCGGGGCCAAATACGTCCGCCGGTTCAACCCAAACACGCGCACGATCACCGCAGCCAGCAGCGTCACCCCGCCATAGGCCGCCACTGTCGCCAGTGACAAAGCGCTCAGCGCGGCGGGGTCGATCTGCGTTGTCATCAGCGACACGAAAATCAGGCAGGGCACCGATAGGGTCATCGCCAGCTGGGTCACAAACTGGATGCGATACTCGAACCCCAGCTTTACCCAGGCAAAGCCGATCCCCGCGAGCAGGAACACAGGAGCCACAATTTCAAGCACTGTCAGGACGAGGTTCACAAACTGTTTCCTTGGTTACGCGTCGCAGGATTGGACAAAAGCCCCTTGAAGGGACTACGAACGAACGGTAGGTGCACCGATGTTATGATAAGAACGCGCGCGAAATACCACTTGGGCCAGATCGTCCGGCACAAAAAACATCCCTTCCGAGGGGTGATTTTTGACGTGGACCCCGAATTTGCCAATACCGAAGAATGGTACGAGGCTATTCCGGAAGACAGCCGCCCCGAGAAAGACCAGCCCTATTATCACCTGCTGGCCGAAAACGAACAAAGCTATTACGTGGCCTATGTGTCCGAGCAGAACCTCGTGGCCGATTACTCGGGCGAACCTGTGGACCATCCCGATATCCCCGACCTCTTCGGCCCGTTCACCGATGGGGCCTATCCGCTGCACTTCCAACTGAACTGAGGCAAAGCGTGGGTGACCCGCGCCCTGCCACCCTTTTTCAATAGCCGAGAGCACACCCATCCTTGCGTGCGTCGCTCGCCCCCTCCAGCAAACCGTTGTCATGCAGCTGGATCGCCTGCGCGCCGCCGATGGCTGTGGCCGGAATTTCGACCTTATGCCCCATCTCGGCCAGCTCGGCACGGACCGCATCGCTATAGCCGCGTTCGACCCTGAGGATGCCATTGTCGGAAAACGCGCGGGGGGCGTCGATGGCGGCCTGAGGGTCTAGCCCGAAATCCGTCAGGTTAGAGACAAACCGCGCGTGGCCATTGGGCTGGTAGGCCCCGCCCATCACGCCAAACGGCATGATCACCTTACCGTCGCGTTTGATCATCCCCGGAATGATCGTATGCATCGGCCGCTTGCCGCCCTTCAGCTCGTTCGCGTGCCCTTGGTCAAGGGTGAAACCAGCACCGCGGTTCTGCAGCAGGATACCGAATTTATCCGACGCGATGCCCGACCCGAAACCGTGGAAGATCGAATAGATCAACGACACGGACATCCCATCCTTGTCCACCACGGTGATATAGATCGTATCCTTATGCACCGCCTCTGACAGGGCGACGGGGTCGGGCATGGCTTTCTTCGGGTCGATCAACGCCGCCAGCTCCTGCGCCGTTTCGGGCGCAAGCATATGGGCCAGACGTGCGGTATGGTCCGGGTCCGCCAGAAAACGATTGCGCGCATCGTACGCCAGCTTGGCGGTTTCCGCCTCGATATGCACACGCTCCGCGCCCCAAGGATCCATGGATGCAATGTCGAAATGCGACAGCATGTTCATCATTAACAGTGCCGTGGCCCCCTGACCGTTCGGCGCATGTTCCAGCACCTCAACGCCCTGATAAGTGGAGGCAAGGGGCTCACCGGGGGTGCAAGCGGTGGCGGCAAAATCCTCTGCCGTGTGCTTGCCCCCCATCGCATTGAGAGAGGCGACGATATCTTCGGCCACCTCACCGGTATAGAAGGCATCGCGTCCGTCCTTGGCGATGCGACGCAGGACTTCGGCCTGACCGGGGGCGCGGAAGATGTCGCCGGTCTTTGGGGCCTCGCCGCCGGTCAGATAGAAATCGCGTGCGGCCCCCTGCAAGGTGCCCGCATCATTACCCCAATCAAAGGCGACACGTGCCGCGACGGGCACGCCTTCTTCGGCATAGCGGATCGCAGGGGCAAGAATCGTGTCCAGACCCATGGTGCCGATGGTGTCGGACAGGTGGCAAAACGCGTCGATCGCGCCGGGAATGGTCACGGCATGGGCGCTGCGCAGCGGTACCGTCTTTTCACCAGCGTCCCGCAAATGGGCGGCATCCAACGCAGCAGGGGCGCGGCCCGATCCGTTCAGCGCGTGCACTTCGTCGCTGCCCGCTGGCGAGTACAGCACAAAGCAATCCCCGCCGATTCCGGTCATCTGCGGCTCGCAAATCCCCAGCAGCACGGCACCGGCAATCGCGGCATCCATCGCGTTGCCGCCCCGCTCAAGAATATCGACAGCGGTCTTTGCGGCCAAAGGATGGGACGTGGCACACATGCCATTGCTCGCCAGAACGGGGGATCGTCCGGGAAGGTGAAAGTCGCGCATGTCATTGGCCTCAGGTTGCTGTCATCGGGCTGAACGTAGCGCGGTGCAGGACGGGCGGGCAATCACTAAAGGGCAGTTGGGCACTTAAAGGGGAGCTGGGTACATAAAGGGGAGCTGGGCACAGTAAATGTGCCTCGGCGTTGCGTACTGGGTGGGGGCTATTAAAACGCAACGCCGAGGGAAGCCATATGCAGCTACAGAACCGACGTTGCCCGCAAAGCTGGGCGGAATTATGAAACCTTTGAGGCGCTATTGCGGAGCGTTGCTTCAAGCTGCCCCAAAGGTGACCAACACTTAACCCTTGGCCGCAAAGGCCCCCCCTAGTGGCTGCCGCCCGTACCCAGCTTACCCCGCGGCAAGCGGAATGCGCAGCGCCAGCAGGTTCATATCACCGGTGCGCGAATATTCCAGCTCGCAGCTCAGCAACCGGATCAGGCTCCAGCCGAATCCCCCTTCGGGCAGTTCGTCTGCAAGTTTCAGCACATCGAATGCTTCACCCGGGGGTAGGGTGAACCCCGGCATCGGTTTGCCCAGATCGGTGATGCGAAACCGCAAGTCATCAGGCGCATAGGCCCCGCGCACCCCGATTAGCCCCGCTTGGGGCAATCCGGCATAAGCGTGTTCAACCACGTTATTCAACGTCTCGGCCAGCACCAGTTCCACAATCTCGAGGTTTTCTTGCGATAGCCCCCGATCGGCCAGTTCTGTGCGGATATGTCCAAGGGCCGCGCGTACCGCATCGGCAGAGGCTTCCAACGTCACCTCGAACCCATAGGGGGTATCCGCCTGACCGACTGTGCCTTCGTTCCGGTTCGGGGCGCTCATGCGGGCACCTGCGCGGCCAATGCGGCGTCCAAGGTCGGGAAAAGGGGAAAAACGCTGTCCATCCGCGTCAATCGAAACACCCGATCAACCGAGGGCGTCAGCCCCGCCAGCGTGAGGCTGCGGTCCGGTAACAGAAGTTTCAACGTCGCCACCACCGCGCCAAGCCCGCTGGAATCAATAAAGTTCACCTGCCCCAGATCCAGAATAACCACAGGTGGCCCATCTTCGATCATATCCCGCATGGCTTCTTTAAAGGCGCGGGCAACGGCGGCATCAATACGGTCTTCCATCACGGATATGATGTGCAGCTGCCCTTCTGTTCTGGTTGAGAGTTTCATATGGTCATCTCCAAGGTGTCCCGGACGCCAGAAGACATAGCGCCGATACCTTACCAAAAGATGATCATTTCCCGGGGAGGGGACGAAATGGAAAAAGTCGTGATAGCAGGGGCTGCGCGGACGCCGATGGGCGGGTTTCAGGGGGCTTTTGCCGATCTGACCGCGGCCGATCTGGGGGGGCATGCGATCAAGGCGGCGCTGGACGGTGCCGGCACCAATACCGTGGACGAGGTGCTGATGGGCTGTGTGTTGCCCGCAGGGCAGGGCCAAGCCCCCGCGCGTCAGGCCGGCTTCAAGGCAGGTCTGGGCGAAGAGGTGCCGGCGACAACGCTGAACAAGATGTGCGGCTCGGGGATGAAGGCGGCGATGATCGCCTTCGACCAGATCGCCTTGGGTCAGACCGATACCATGATCGCCGGCGGGATGGAGAGCATGACAAATGCGCCCTATGTGCTGCCGAAAATGCGCGGCGGCGCGCGGTTGGGGCACGGTCAGGTGATCGATCACATGTTCCTTGACGGGTTGGAAGACGCCTATGACAAGGGCCGGCTGATGGGCACCTTTGCCGAAGACTGCGCCGAGACATTTCAATTCACCCGCGCCGTGCAGGATGACTATGCGCTGGCCTCCCTGTCCCGCGCGCTCGACGCGCAAAGCAGCGGCGCGTTCGATGGCGAGATCGCAGCGGTTGATCTGAAATCGCGTAAAGGGTCGGTCACCATCTCGGCGGATGAACAGCCCGGCAACGCACGGCCCGAGAAGATCCCCGAACTCAAACCCGCCTTCCGCGAGGGCGGCACAGTCACGGCGGCGAATGCGTCTTCCATCTCGGACGGGGCGGCGGCATTGGTGCTGGCATCTGAAACCGCCGCCAAATCCCAAGGGTTGAATGTCCGCGCGCATATCCTCGGCCACGCCAGTCACGCGCAGGCACCGGGGCTTTTCACTACCGCGCCCGTACCGGCGGCGCAGAAACTGCTGGACCGGTTGGGCTGGCAGAAAGACGACGTTGATCTGTGGGAAGTGAACGAGGCCTTTGCCGTCGTGCCACTGGCCTTCATGCATGAAATGGGGCTGTCCCATGACATCGTGAACGTGAACGGCGGTGCCTGTGCGCTTGGCCACCCCATCGGGGCCTCTGGCGCACGTATTATCGTGACCCTGCTGAACGCACTGGAAAAGCGCGGGCTAAAACGGGGCATCGCGGCGATCTGCATTGGTGGCGGTGAAGGCACCGCGATTGCGATCGAACGTCCCTGATTTTCCAAATGGACTAAATCCTCGGGGGTCGGGGGGCAGACAGCCCCCCGGTCCGACAGTAACAAAAGGCACTTTTATGCGCGTTGACTATCCTACCCTCTCCAAAACCCTCCACGCTTTGACCGACGGCGAAACCGACAGCGTGGCGCTGATGGCCACCGTCGCCTGCGAGGTGCACCACGCCGACGACCGCTTTGACTGGACGGGGTTCTACCGTGTGACCGCGCCAGAGCTGCTTAAGATCGGGCCCTATCAGGGCGGGCATGGCTGTCTGGTGATCCCCTTCGCGCGTGGGGTGTGCGGTGCTGCCGCGCGCACCGGCGAAACGCAGCTGGTTGCGGATGTGGATGCCTTTCCGGGCCACATCGCCTGCGCGTCCTCCACGCGGTCTGAACTGGTCCTGCCCGTTTGGAACGGCACCGGAGAGCTGCTGGGTGTCTTTGATATCGACAGCAACCAGCCCGCCGCGTTTGACCAGACCGACGCCGATGAACTCGCCGCGATTCTGAAATCCGTTTTCGCAAACGTCTAGGCCGGTGATCCTGCCCGTCGATCAAAGGAAATGTCATGAGCTTTGACGCTTGGCTCGTGTTTGCCCTGTTCTGGGTGGTGTTTGTCACCACGCCGGGGCCGAACGCGGTGAACTGTATCAGCAACGGGATGAACCTGGGCTTTGCGCGGGCGATGGTCGGGGTGCTGGCGATCCTGACGCAGGCCTCGCTGTTTCTGGCGCTGTCAGCGATTGGCGTGACGGCGCTGCTGACGGCCTCGGCCACGGGGTTCTTTGTGGCCAAGATGATCGGGGCCGGGTTTCTGATCTATCTGGGCGTGCGCGGGCTGGTCCTGGCGGGCAAGCCAGTGGTGATGGAGGATCGCCCCGCCGCGTCGGTCTATTGGCGTGCCTTTGCGATTGCGACGATCAACCCCAAATCGGTCGCCGGATATCTTGCGGCCTTCAGCCAGTTCGTGCAGCCGGATGTCCCGATCTGGGACCAGATGATCGTGATCGTGCCGACGGCGCTGACCCTGACCGCGGCCAGCTATACCGGGTTTACCGCGCTTGGGGCGGGGCTGGGGCGGGCTGCCTTGGGGGCGGTGTTCAACGTCTGGTTCCGCCGCGTGATGGCGGTCAGCTTTATCATCTACGGGGTGCTGTTGGGCAGCGCGCATACGCCGATGCCTAAGGGGTGATCAAGAACTGATCCGCGCGCCTGTGGGGCAAGTGCCCTTGGGTCAGTCTTTCCCTCTGGTCCCTGCGGTCCTGCGGGCGTAAGCAGACCCCAAGGAGACACGATATGCGCAACCCAGATACCCTATCCAACACCCAGCCCGCCCCGCCCGAGGACACGCCCCAAGGGCTTGCCTTTGCGATCGGGGCCTATGGTCTTTGGGGGTTTCTGCCGCTGTACATGAAGGCCATCGCCCATATTCCCGCGGCAGAGATTGTCGTGCACCGGGTCATCTGGTCTGTGCCCGTGGGCGCATTGGTGCTGATCCTTCTGGGGCGCACCGCCACCCTGCGCGAGGCGTTCCGGTCGCCGCGCACCTTGGCGATGGGCTGTGTCACGGCGACGCTGATCTCGGTCAACTGGGGCATCTACATCTGGGCGGTGAATTCGGGTCATGCGCTGGACGCGGCCTTGGGCTATTACATCAACCCGTTGTTCAGCATCCTGCTGGGGGCGCTGCTGCTGGGGGAGCGTCTGTCGAGACTTCAGCTTGCGGCAATCGGGCTGGCAGCCGTCGCCGTCGCGATCCTGACGCTCGATTCCGGTCGCTTCCCTTGGGTCGCGCTGAGCCTGACATTCACCTTCGGCCTGTATGCGCTGGCGAAAAAGCGGCTGCCGATCGGGCCGAACCAGGGTTTCCTGCTTGAGGTCCTGATCCTGCTCGCCCCTGCGCTGGCTTATCTGGTTTACCTGATTATGACGGGGCAAAACCACTTTGGTCAGGGCGTGCCGTTTAATACGTGGATGCTGGTGGGCTGCGGCGTGGTCACGGCGGTGCCGTTGATCTTTTACGCCAACGGAGCCAAGCGGCTGCGGCTGTCGACCATCGGTATCTTGCAGTATATCGCGCCGACGATGATCTTCCTTTGCGCTGTGCTGGTGTTTGACGAACCCTTTGGGCGGGCGCGCATGATTGCCTTTCCGCTGATCTGGGGTGCGCTGGTGATCTATTCGATCTCGCTGTTCCGGCAGATGCGGCACAAACCGGCGTGACAAGGGGATAGGAGGGGCGCAGACATGTCGCGCCCCTCGATCATTATATCATTCGCTCAGGACAGCGCGTCCTTGAAGGCGAGGAAGCTGGGATCCTTCATCACCCGTGCGTTCATCGCCTCACGTAGGGCACCGATGGATTTATAGGGGCGCATCACCACCTCGAATTTGGCGATCAGACCGTCGTCACCCAAGGTGATCAGATCGACGCCAACGGCATCCAGATCCCCGATCTTGCACTGGAACTCCAGCGCCCAATCTGTCCCTTCCCCCATGATCCGGCGGTATTTGAAATCGCTAAAGACATTGCCGACGTGCCCCAGAACCGCTGCCACAGGGGCGCGGCCGGTCCAGGTCTTGTAATATGTCGGCGGCATGAAGGTGACGTCTTCCGCCAGCAGCGGGGCGATCTTTTCCGAATCCCCCTTGGCGACAACATCAATCATCTTGGTAATAGTAGGATGCATTCCGGGTCCTTTGGTACAGATTGGCTTGAAAACCTACCCTAACTCTGAGACGGACACTTATGGAAACAGAATATAATCCGCCCCAAGATCCGCTGGTTGTCCTGCATGAAGACGCCGAAGTGTTGCTGGTCGACAAGCCCGCGGGCTTGCTGTCGGTGCCGGGCAAGGGGCCGCATCTGGCCGATTGTCTCATCGCGCGGGTGCAGGATGCATTTCCGGACGCGCTACTGGTGCATCGTCTGGATCGAGACACCTCGGGCGTGATGATCTTTGCGCTGACGCCCCATGCGCAGCGCCATCTGGGATTGCAGTTTGAAAAGAGGATGACACGCAAGACCTATGTCGCGCGGGTCTGGGGGGTGCCGCAGGAAAAGACCGGCACCATCGATCTGCCGCTGATCGTGGATTGGCCGAACCGCCCGCGCCAGATGGTCTGCCATGAAACGGGTAAACCCGCACAAACCGACTGGCGTGTGCTGAAAGACGAAGGCGACACCGCGCGGGTGCGCCTTAGCCCCAAGACAGGGCGCAGCCATCAGCTGCGGGTGCATATGCTGAGCCTCGGCCATCCGATTCTGGGCGATCCGTTTTACGCCACGGGGCCCGCGTTGGCGTATCCGCGCCTGATGCTCCATTCAGAGGAGCTGCGGTTCAACCATCCTCAGGGCGGACATTCGACCAAGATTCGCGCCAAGGCACCGTTCTAAAGGCCATAGGGCGCAGACGAAAAAGGCCACCCCGCAGGGTGGCCTTGGTTTTTACAGCGTGTCCGAAGGACAGCTTATTCAGCGGCCCAGCCAGAGACGGCTTTGATCTCGGTAAAGTCCTCGATCCCGTACATGCCACCCTCGCGGCCATTGCCCGACTGCTTCATGCCGCCAAAGGGCGACCCTGCGGCGCGGCTTTGGCCGTTCATCTCGACCATGCCCGACCGCAGCTGACGCGCCAGACGGTTGCGACGCTCGCCATCTTGCGACTGGACATAGTTGGTCAGGCCGTAAACCGTGTCATTGGCGATCTGGACCGCTTGCTCTTCGCTGTCGAACTTCATGATCGACAGAACCGGCCCAAAGATTTCCTCGCGCGCGATGGTCATGTCGGGGGTCACGTCTGCAAAGACAGTGGGTTTGACAAAGAACCCGCGGTTCAAGCCGTCGGGACGTCCGGTGCCGCCCGCAACCAAACGCGCGCCTTCGTCGATGCCCTTCTGGATCAGGTCCTGAATCTTGTTGAACTGCGATTCATTGACCACGGGGCCGATATGACGCCCATCTTCGGAGGCAGGACCAACGGTAACCTGCGACGCCACAGCGCCTGCTTCTTCGACGGCTTTGTCATAGACATCCGACTGCACCAGCATACGGCTGGGGGCGTTACACGACTGGCCGGTGTTGTTCATCATGTGCAGCACGCCGCGTTTGACAGCCTTGTCATCCGCATCGTTGAAGATGATGTTCGCGCCTTTGCCACCCAGTTCAAGGTGGACCTTTTTCAGCGTATCCGCCGCCGCTTTCGAGATCAGCGTGCCCGCGCGGGTGGAGCCGGTGAAGCTGATCATGTCGATGTCTTTATGCGACGACATCTGGCTGCCGACACCGACTCCATCGCCGTTCACAAGGTTGAACACCCCTTTGGGGAAGCCTGCCTCGTCAATCAGTTCGGCAAAGATCATCGCGTCCAGCGGGCTTTCCTCGGAAGGTTTCAGCACCATCGTGCAGCCCGACACGATCGCTGCGCCGACCTTGAGCGTGATCTGGTTCATCGGCCAGTTCCACGGCGTGATCAGACCGGCAACGCCCACGGCTTCGCGGATGATCCGGTCATTCGGGGCGTGATCGCCAAGCGGCTGTTCGAATTTGAACTCTTTCGCGGCCTTGATGAAGTTGCTCAGGTGATAAGAACCGGCACCAACCTGCGATGTGCGGGCCAGATCCATCGGCGCACCCATGGCCGTGCTCATCGCTTTGGCCAGATCCTCGGCGCGGGCCTGATAGACCTCTAGCAGCTTTTCCAGCAGGGCGATGCGTTCCGCCGGAGGCGTCGCCATCCAGCCGGGCAGGGCGGCCTTGGCGGCGGCAACCGCGGCATCGGTATCCGCCTGATCCCCAAGCGAGATGACCGCGCAGGGCTCCTCTGTGGTGGGGTCGATCACGTGATAGTCATTCGGCTTGGCGGGGGATACCCATTCACCGTTGATGTAAAACTCGCGCTTCTCCAGCATGGGAAAACTCCTTTTGTCATGCGGCGCCGGGGACGTTTCCCCCAGCCTGTTGCGCGTACCATGTCACCACATCTGGGGACCCGCAAGTGAGGGGGTGAAACCGGCAGCGCGACGTCTTACATAAGTGGAGAACGACAAACCGAAACCATGAAGCCGGAGAATATTATGTCCTTGCGCATCAACGATACCATCCCCGATCTGACTGTCGAAACCGATCAGGGCACGATCAGCCTGCACGACTGGGTGGGCGACAGCTGGGCGATCCTTTTTTCGCACCCAAAGGATTTCACGCCGGTATGCACCACCGAATTCGGGGCAGTCGCACAGCTTGCCGACGAATGGGAAAAGCGCGGCACCAAGGTGATGGGCATTTCTGTGGACGGTGTTGAAGAGCACAAGAAATGGAAAGGCGATATCGAGACCTTCGCCGGTGCCAAAGCGGGCTTTCCGATCATCGCGGATAACGACCTGACCGTTGCCAAAGCCTTCGACATGCTGCCCGCCGACGCTTATCTGCCCGATGGCCGCACCCCCAACGACAGCGCCACAGTCCGCGCCGTGTTCATCATCGGGCCGGACAAGCAGCTGAAGCTGTCGATGACCTACCCGATGACCGTGGGCCGCAACTTTGCCGAGGTTCTGCGCGCGCTGGACGGCTTGCAAACCTCGACCGGAAAGGGCGTGGCGACACCGGCGAACTGGAATGTGGGCGACGACGTGATCATCCCCGCGACCCTGTCGGACGATGACGCCAAGGCGAAGTTCGGCGACTTCAACAAGATCCTGCCCTACCTGCGCACCACCAAAGCGCCCAGCTAAGCGCGGGATCTCAGGCTTTCTGAGGTCGCAACTTAACCTGCGTGCGATACCACGCCCGCTTTAATTCCCGCATCAGCTTGCCGCTGGTGCGGGTTTTTTGCTGGATGGTTGACCCGCCGATCTGGTTGGCGATTTCGCTTAGCCCATTGGGAAGCAGGGCGTGGAGCTTTTGCCCTGTCACCCAATGCATCTGCAGCCATGTATCGACAGGGCGGTCAATCTGGGTCGATCCGTCAAGCAAGCGCTGCGCGGCGTCGCGCCCCACCACCTGACAGCAACACTGCAAGCCGATCCGCTTGGGCAGGATCAACGCCATATCCCCGTCACGCGCCACGACATCTGCGGGCAGCTCTCGCATCTTGGGCGGCAGGCGCAGGTACATATCGGGCGTCATATTCTGGTGGATAAGCTGCAACGCGCGGTCCAACTCTGGCCGCGACACGGCGAGGTCATCCTCGACAATCATCGCGTAATCCCAGCCCTGATCGACGATCATCTGCCAGCATTTGCGATGGCTTTGAAAGACGCCGATCTCGGCCGGTGTCAGGGCGAAGGGATAGGACGGGCTGTGCAGGTTGCCAGAGTGGGTGCGCACATCTGCGACCTGCGTAGGGTCGCGGCCATTTACCGCTTCGACGACCTGCGCATCGGGCAGATCCCGCAGCAACCGCGCGACATTGGCGTGCCGCGCGGTGCTGGTGGACATATGGATGATCAATGATTTCATACGGTTTGATACCGCGCTTGGTGACGTTCTCAAACCGTTTAAAATCATTGCTCGGCGTTAGAGGTGAACAGCTTTTCGCCGTTGATCGTATAGCTGTCGATCAGGTTTTTGGCGCGGTCGCCGACCAGCCAGTCTTCCAACTGGGCCGCGGCGTCTTTGTTCACATGCGCGTGTTTCTCGGGGTTCACCGGAATATAGGCATATTGGTTGAACAGCACCGGATCGCCTGCAAAGAGGATTGCCAGATCGGCCTTGTTGTCAAAGTTCAGCCAGCTTGCGCGGTCGGACATGATATAGGCCCCCATCCCTGCAGCGGTGTTGAGGCTCGCGCCCATGCCCGCGCCGACAGCTTTGTACCATTCACCGAATGTCGCGGGGTCCAGATCAGCACCGGCCCAAAGCGAGAGTTCTTTCTTATGGGTGCCGCTGTCGTCGCCACGGCTCACGAAAGGCGCCTCGGCCGCTTCGATCTTGACCAGCGCGTCCTTCGCAGCCTCTGCGTCTTTGATCGCGGCGGGGTCGTCATTTGGGCCGATCAGGACGAAATCATTATACATGATCTCGCGGCGGTGGGTGCCATAGCCGTCGGCGACAAAAGCCTCTTCGGCTTTCTTGGAGTGCACCAGAATGGCATCGACGTCGCCCGCTTCGCCCAAGCGCAAGGCTTGACCGGTGCCGACGATCAGCAGTTGCACGTCAAGGTCCAGATCTTCTTTGATGGCGGGCAGCAGAACGTCGGACAGACCAGAGTTGTTGAAGGACGTGGTGACAGCCATTTTCATGGTGTCCGCCTGCGCAGCCGTGGTGCCAAGTGCGAGAACAAGAGCGGTAATCAAGGATTTCATATCAAAATATCTCCATTCAGGAACGATTTGAATTCCGGGGTCTGCGGGGCGTCAAACGCATCGGGCGCCGGGCCAGCCTCGTGAATGCGACCTTTAAACAGAAACAATATTTCAGTTGCAAGGCGCCGCGCCTGACCCAGATCATGGGTCGCCATCACGATGCGCGTCCCTGACTGATGGGCAGACTGCAACAGCGCCTCTATATCCTTGACGGAGCGGCCATCCAGATTGGCGCAGGGCTCATCCAGCAGCAGCATCTCGGGGGTGCGGATCAAGGCGCGGGCGAGGGCGAGCTTTTGTTTCTCGCCGCCGGACAACCCCGTCGCGGGGCGATCCAGCGCGGGCGTCAGGCCGATACGAGCCGCCCATGCCTCTACCGCTTTGTTCACCTGCGCCTTGGGTTGGCCAAGTATCGCCAGAGGATAGCCCAGATTGGCGCGCACCGACCGGCGCAGCATCACGGGGCTTTGAAAGACATAGGCCTGCCGCATCCGCGCAAGGTCATCGGGCACGGCCCATGTGACCGCGCCTGTATACAGCCGTTCAAGCCCGTGCAGCGCCTTGAGGAATGTCGTCTTGCCCGCGCCATTGGGCCCCAGCAGGATCGTGAAGCCGGTTTTGCCAAGGGTCAGGTCCAGGGGACCCAGCAATCGCTTGCCGCGGCGGGTGACGCTGACATCGCGCATATGGGCGGGCAGCAGGGGGGTCACCATCTGCCCTCTCTTTCTGTGCGCGACAGGGCGTGGATGATCAGGTTCACACTCAGCGCCAGCGCGATCAGCACAAAACCCAGACCAAGCGCCAGTGCGAAATCACCCTTGCCGGTTTCCAGCGCGATGGCGGTGGTCAGCACGCGGGTGGCGTGGTCGATGTTGCCGCCCACGATCATGATCGCGCCGACCTCGCCGATGGCGCGGCCAAAGCCTGCCAGCGCCGCCGTCAACAAGGCCCGCCGCCCGTCCGAGATCAGCGTCAGGATGCGCCGCGTCGGGGTGGTGTTCAGCGAGATCAGCAGATCGTGGTATTCGGCCCAAAGATCACGCATCGCCTGATGGGTGATAGAGGCGATGAGCGGCGTGATAATGATCACCTGCGCAATGATCATCGCCGTCGGCGTGAACAGCAGCCCCAGCACCCCGAAGGGACCGGCGCGCGACAGCAGCAGATAGACGATCAACCCCACCACGACGGGCGGCAATCCCATGAGGGAGTTCAGCACCGCAATCGCGGTACGGCGGAAGCGGAAACGGCGGATGGCGAGCCATGTGCCGAAGGGCAGCGCGATGGTCGAGGCAATGACCAGCGCCGTCAGGCTGACCTGCAACGACCTGAGCGTAATCTCGATCAGGTCGGGATCGCCGGTGACAACCAGCCAGAACGCAGAAGAAAGGCCCGCCCAGATATCATTCATCGGGCGGGCCGTCGGAGTTTGCTATGCATAGGATGCGGTCTTAGTCGCCCAGCCGGACATTGCGATCAGACGAGGTCTGCTCGGCCGCGGAGAACCCTGCGTTGTCCAACGCAAAGTTCATGCCCGCAGCAAGGATGACCAAGGCGACGATGGCAGTGATAAAAGCTTTCATTCCGTACCTCGTTGATGCGCATTGGCACGCTGGGTGGGGGGCGTTGGGTGCATCATATCACTCTGCCGGCTGCGTGCCAGAGGCAGGTTTACCCTGCTTCGCGACAACTTCGTCGGCCCAGATGCTGTGGTGCTCGCGCGCCCATTCAAGATCGACATCGCCCGACCCCATCGCCTCGAACGCGCCTTCCATGCCGAGTGTCCCGATATAGATATGCGCGATGATCACAGCCATCAGCACAAAGCTGATAACGGCGTGCCACAGCTGGGCGTATTGCATTTCCTCTTGCGGGGTCAGCGTGGCGTCTATTGTGCCAAGCCCCAACAGTTGCGGAACGCCCATGTCATTCAACAGCGCCAGCGTAGGTTCGAACATCGTCAATTCGAACGGGAAGAGCAGCGAAATACCCGAGACAGAGATCGAGGTGCCCAGAATGATGACGGCCCAGAAGATCAGCTTTTGACCGGCGTTGAACTTCTTGGCGGGGGGGTGGCCCTTGCCGAAGATCCCGCCGCCCTTGAGGATCCAGTTGATGTCTGTGCGATCCGGTAGATTGTGGACGATCCACATGACGAACACCATCACCAGCCCGAGCATAAAGGCCCATGACACGTTGTTGTGGATCCACTTGCTCGCGATGGCGAAGGTCGAAAACGCCTCGTGCCCGAACAGCGGGATCAGTAGTTTGCGCCCCGCAAGCGATAGCAGACCGGTGATGGCCAGCAGGATGAACGAGCTTGCGATCAGCCAGTGGCCGAAGCGTTCGATGAATTTGAACCGTTCGATGGTGATACCCGCGCGCCCGTGTTCGATACGGATACGTCCGCGGATCAGATAGAAAATCGCCATCAGCACGATGGTGACACCCAACAGCAGGCTGCCATAGGTCAGCAGTGGGCCGTGTCGGAAGTTCAGCCACCACATGCCACCGTCCTGCATCAGGACCTTGGCCGCAGGTCCGCGGTTGCTGGCGCGCGCGTCGGGCAGGGCGTCCGCCCGGATCTCGCGCCACAGGTCCGCATCAGATGCGCCACCAAGCGGTCCAAGGTGAGATTCGGCGGGGGGCGGGTTGCCCTCTAGCGGTAAGGGAAGCTCGGCCCCAAAGGGCACGTCCTCGCCGCGTTGGCGGGCCATGATGTCTTCAAGCGACTGTTGGCCCGGTTGCAGGACCGAGGCATCGCCCGAGGTGTCCTGCGCGGCGGAAATACCGGCAAAGGACACAAGAAATATGAGAGGCAGCAGAACGCGCAGCAATGTCATCGGGACCTCCGACAGGATAAAGATAGTTGGCCCGCCAGCAGCAGGTGCCAGCGGGCCAAGGAAAGCATGAATATGCGAAAGGGGGATTAGCCGCCCTTTTGCTCGTATGCCGTGCCCCAGCCCCAGGCGCCCGAGCCAAAGCCGCGCGCGACAACGCGTTCGCGGTAGATGCCCGAGACGACATCGCCGTCACCGGCCAGCAGCGCTTTGGTCGAACACATCTCGGCGCAGATCGGCAGCTTGCCTTCGGCGATCCGGTTGCGGCCGTACTTCTGGAATTCCGCTTCAGAGTGGTTTTCCTCGGGGCCACCGGCGCAGAAGGTACATTTGTCCATCTTGCCGCGCGACCCGAAGTTGCCCGCCTGTGGATACTGCGGCGCGCCGAAGGGGCAGGCGTAGAAGCAGTAACCGCAGCCGATGCACAGGTCTTTTGAGTGCAGAACGATGCCGTCGTCGGTCTGGTAGAAGCAGTCTACAGGGCAGACCGCCATACAGGGCGCATCGGAACAATGCATACACGCGACCGAGATCGACCGCTCGCCGGGTTGGCCGTCCTGAATGGTGACGACCTTACGGCGGTTGATGCCCCACGGTACTTCGTGTTCGTTCTTACAGGCCGTGACGCAGGCGTTGCATTCGATGCAGCGTTCGGCGTCGCAGAGAAACTTTGCTCTTGCCATCTTAATAGTCTCCTTACGCTGTCCAGATTTTGCACAGAGTCGCTTTGGTCTCTTGCATCTGAGTTACTGAGTCATAGCCATATGTTTGCGCGGTGTTGGTGGATTCACCCAAGACGTATGGGTCGGCCCCCTCTGGGTATCTGTCCCGCAAATCAACGCCTTCCATGTGGCCGCCAAAGTGGAATGGCATGAACGCCACGCCGCTTTCGACACGTTCCGTGACCATCGCCATCACCTTGACCTTGCCGCCTTCGGGGCCTTCGACCCAGACATCGGCCCCGTCACGCACACCCAGATTGTTAGCGTCGCGCGTGTTGATCTCGATGAACATGTCCTGCTGAAGCTCGGCCAACCAGGGGTTGGATCGGGTTTCGTCGCCGCCCCCTTCGTATTCGACGAGTCGACCAGAGGTCAGCACGATCGGATAGTCCTTGGAGAAGTCATTCTCCTGGATGGACTTATACATGGTGGGCAGGCGCCAGAACTTCTTGTCGTCATAGGTCGGGTAGTCGGCGACCAGATCACGACGGTTGGTGTACAGCGGTTCGCGGTGGATTGGCACCGGATCGGGGAAGGTCCAGACCACGGCACGGGCCTTGGCGTTGCCGAAGGGGGCGCAGCCATGCTTGATCGCGACGCGCTGGATGCCGCCCGACAGGTCGGTTTTCCAGTTCACGCCACCGGTGTCGGCGATATAGTCCGACGGGGTCTCGCCGGTCTGGGATGTTTCACCGACTTCCTCGTCCGGCTTTGCGTTCGCCGGTTGGCCTTCGGGATAGCCTGCAACATAGTTGATCACGGCCATCTCTTCGTCGGTCAGATCTTTGTCCCAGCCCAGTTCACGCAGCATGGCCATAGTGAACTCGGGGTAACCGTCCTTGATCTCGGAACCAGCGCTGTAGACGCCTTCGGCCAGCAGGTTGTCACCGTCACGTTCCACACCGAAACGGGCGCGGAAGGTAAGACCGCCTTCGGCAACGGGCAGCGACATATCGTACAGGTTCGCTGTGCCGGGGTGGTTCATCTCGGGGGTGCCCCATGCGGGCCAAGGCAAACCATAGAAGTCCCCGTCGGCTGGTCCGCCTTTGGCGCGCAGCGTGGTGCGGTCAAAGGTGTGCTGGTTGGCCATGTGCATCTTCATGCGCTCGGGGCTTTGTGCGGTGTAGCCGATGGTCCACATGCCGCGGTTGAATTCGCGGGTCAGGTCCTCGATGTTGGGTTCGTCCCCGTCCAGCGCGATGTTCTTGAACAGACGGTCGCTGAAACCGAACTTGTCCGCGAACAGCTTGATAATCGTGTGGTCGGGCTTGGATTCGAACAGGGGCTCGACGACCTGATCACGCCATTGCAGCGACCGGTTGGACGCGGTGACAGAGCCGCGGGTTTCGAACTGGGTCGTTGCGGGCAACAGATACAGCCCATCTTGGCGGTCCTGCATCACGGCGGACACCGTTGGATATGGATCGACAACGACCATCAGGTCGAGTTTCTCCATCGCGGTGACCATTTCCTTTTGACGGGTTTGCGAGTTGGGCGCGTGGCCCCACAGAACCATCGCGCGGGTGTTGTCCGGCTGGTCGATGTTTTCCTTGTCTTCCAGCACGCCGTCAATCCAGCGGCTCACGGGGATACCGGTCAGGTTCATCATCGAGGTGTCGTTGAACGACGCCTTGGAGAAGCGGGATTGCAACCATTCAAGGTCTTCTTCCCAAACCCGCGCCCAGTGGGCCCATGCCCCTGCGGACAGACCATAGTAGCCCGGCAGCGTATCGGCCAGAACGCCCAGATCGGTGGCACCCTGCACGTTGTCGTGGCCGCGGAAGATGTTTGTGCCGCCGCCTGCGGTGCCCATGTTGCCAAGAGCCAGCTGCAGGATGCAGTACGCGCGGGTGTTGTTGTTGCCGTTGCTGTGCTGCGTGCCGCCCATGCACCAGATCACGGTGCCGGGACGGTTGTTGGCCAGGGTGCGCGCAACGCGTTCAAGTTGCGACGCAGGCGCGCCGGTAACGCGTTCGACTTCTTCGGGTGTCCACTTCGCGACTTCGTCACGGATCTGGTCCATGCCCCAAACGCGGGTGCGGATGAATTCCTTGTCTTCCCACCCGTTCTCGAAGATGTGCCAGAGGATACCCCAGACCAGCGCCACGTCCGAACCGGGACGGAAGCGGACATATTCATCCGCGTGGGCCGCCGTACGGGTAAAGCGTGGATCGCACACGATCATCGGCGCGTTGTTCTGCTCTTTCGCTTTCAGCAGGTGCAGCAGCGACACGGGGTGCGCCTCGGCAGGGTTGCCGCCGATGACAAAGATCGCCTGGCTGTTGTGGATGTCATTGTAGCTGTTGGTCATGGCGCCGTAGCCCCATGTGTTCGCAACGCCCGCAACGGTGGTGGAGTGACAGATACGCGCCTGGTGGTCGACGTTATTGGTGCCCCAATAGGCCGCGAACTTGCGGAACAGATACGCCTGTTCGTTGTTATGCTTGGCCGAGCCGAGCCAGTAGACGGAATCGGGACCGCTTTCTTCGCGGATCACGTTCATCTTGTCGCCGATCTCGTTGATCGCCTGCTCCCAGCTGATCCGGACCCACTGGCCACCCTCTTTTTTCATCGGGTACTTCAAGCGGCGTTCACCATGGGCGTGTTCGCGTACCGACGCCCCTTTGGCGCAATGCGAGCCAAGGTTGAACGGGCTGTCCCAGCCGGGTTCCTGACCCGTCCAGACGCCGTTCGACACTTCGGCGATGACGGTACAGCCAACCGAACAGTGGGTGCAGACAGATTTGATCGTCTCTACCGCGCCGCTGACGGCGGTGGCAGCTGACGCTTGTGTGACAGAGCCCGCGGTCGATGCGATCGCCGCAAGGCCGCCGATGGCCAGACCGGACCCGCGCAGGAATGCGCGACGGTCAACGGATTTTTCCGCGATGTCGGATAGCATGCCCGCCCGCTGGGGCCGCCGTGCCATCCCGTTGGTCTTTTTCCGAAGCATAATAGTCTCCCTTGATGCCCGCGTGCTCTGACCGCGTGGGTCGGACCGGGGCTGAGTTTCCCTCCCGCGGTGGTTAGGCGCGCGGGTTGTTGATCACTGAATTAGAAGCGTGTGCTTTCCAGATAGGCGCGGGTGTGCGCGGTATCTTGCATCTTGTCCGATTGCAGATCGACTGGCTGCGCCTCGGCGGCGGTGCCGCTGCTGGCCACGGCAACGGCGGCTGCCGGTGCGGCTGTCCCTGCCAGTTTCAGGAAATTGCGGCGGTTGGTGCCTTTGGTATCCTGGGTCATGGGTTGTACCCCTTTCCTTGGTTATGCGGGGGGAAGCCCCGCCTGATGTGGTGCGGTTATCCCGCCGTCATACGAAATGCTTCGCGTTCAATGTCCATGAAGGCGCTGCCGACTGCGGCAACCCCGGCATATAGGACGGAGTTCTTGGCCCCTTGCAGGTCGGTAAAGAAGTGACCCGCCCAAGGCGCGATGTGTTTGTTGAAAAACGCCCGCTGCGTGGCGTCGCTGGCCGGAGCCCCAAAGCGCCCGACGATCATACCGCCCATCATCTCCATCAGGGATGCGATGTTGTCTTCGGGTTCAAAGACGTTTTCGGCGCGGCTGATGCGCTGTGCGGCCATGTCGCCGCGCAGGGCGGCGAGGGGCTTTTCGTTCAGAAAGCCGGTCAGGTAATAGCTGGCATAGGGCAGCAGCTCGCCCCGACCAAGACCAATGAACAGCGCGTTGAATTCGGTTTGCACTTTCTTGGGGGTCATGGCCTTGGCCACGCGCGCAAGCCCGTTGATCGCCTCTCCCAACGGGCTGTCATCGCCGGACAGGCCGGCGGTCTGGTCCAGCAACATCTGATCCGCAGGGCGGGCCAGTATCACGCCAAGGTAATTGTACAGATCAGCGCGCAGGCGATCTTCGGCAGAGACTTGGGTGGCTTGGGCGGCAGCGGTCATGCGCTTTGCTCCTCAAAACGAAAGGCCATGCGGCGCGGGGGCAGGGCTGCGGGTTCTTCCATCGCGGTTTCGGCGACGGGGGGCTCTGCGGGGGTATCCGCTTGGGCCACGGCGACGGCGGGTGCGTCGACCTCTGCCGGAACGACGGGCGGGGTCTGCTCTGTTTCAGCAGGTGTTTCTGCCGCATCGGTGGTGGTGTCGAGCGACGCCGCAGCCTTGCGCGCGACATCTTCGATATGGCGGCGCAGCCCTTTGCCAACCTCATAGCTTGTAGTGAAATTCGTCACGGCAGAGGCTTGGGTATAGTCGTCAGCGTAGTCGACCAGATCATCCAGACAGGCCAGCGCCGGATCGGACACCCACAGTTTGCGCAGTGCACGGCGGCGCAGGTGTTCGGGGATGGCACGCGCCATAAAGGCCGAGAAATCATCGCCCGCTTTCAGCGTGTCAGGGTCGGGCAGATCAAACTCGGCCAGCAGTTCGGCGTCGGATTTTTCCGCCAGCGTGGCCTGATGCTGCGCCTCTGCCTGCTCTGCGGCGGCTTGCTGCGCGGCGGCTTCCTCTGCCTTGACGGCAGCGCGGCGGCGATCCCAAAAGGATGTGTGACGGGTCATTGTGACGACCCCGAACGCGACGTGCGCGGTGCGCGGTAGACATCGGTTGTCTGCGAGATGCGCGCGTCCCCGATCCCGTCTTGCTTCGGCTCTTGGTATTTGTCGCGCCGACGCTTCACAAAGGCTTCTTCTTCGTGGTGCGTGTCGACATAGGCGCTGATCCAGGCATGGACCTGCGGCGTCATCATGACCTTTTCGACGATATCTTCGCCATTGTCGCTGTAATCCTGCGCCTCATAGGGAGAGGCGGTGACCATCACGACATCAAGCGGGCGGGCAGGGTCGCGGGTTTCGCGGCAGATGACATAAAGGCAGGGCACATTCGCGGCGAGCCCGTGCACATAGGCTTCGGTGTCAGAGCGGTACAGCGTCAGCGGGACAGTGGTCACGTGATAGTCGGACACCTCGCCTTCGGTACGCAGCAGCTTCCAGTCGGCGGGGTCGGCACCGGGCAGGACACAAACCGCACGCCAAACGACCTTCGCCCATTTCGTCACGCCGGGTGACTTGCGAAGGACGACCCCGACGGGCATCGTTTGCGCTGATTTAAGCGGTGCGTTCAATTTGGTTTCCGATGATGTTTCAGGCGTTTCCGGCCTCATATTGACGTAATCATAACGCGTATCAAAGAGGATTCTAGGGTTGAATCACACAGTTTTGTGATTGCTGCAGTGCGGCATTTCCCAAGCGTCAGCATTTGCCATATTTGACTGGGGTTTCGGTCTTTCCGACTGTTTTTGTTGGGTAATTCATGCCGTAGGTGCGAACAGCCCTTTTGCGGGACGCAGGGGCAATTAGGGGTTTGCGGCGGGTCGCGAACACCACTAGCTTGGCCTGCGAGCGCCGACAGTACCCCGCCGCTTGACCCATCCCATCCGGTGCTGTCCCCGAGGAGATTATGGAAAAGACTTTTCTGCTGTGCGACTGTCTGGGCAGTCAGGATATTGACGCGCCTGCCTTGTCAAAGGCGACGGGTCTGCCGTGCTCCAAGGTCTATAGCTGTCTGTGCACCGACCAGATCGGCACCGCGGCAGAGGCGATAGCCGCGGGCAACACCGTGATCGCGTGCCAGCAGGAACGCCCCCGTTTCGAGGAGCTGGCCGCCGAGATCAACGCAGAGGTGCCCCAGTTCGTCGATATTCGCGACCGCGCCGGCTGGCACGACGATCAGGGCGACGCGACGCCCAAGATGGCCGCCCTGATGGCGGAGCAGCAGCTTGCCGCACCGGCACCACGGGTGATGGATGTGGTGTCTGAGGGCACGTGTCTGATCATGGCCCCGCCCGCCCTCGCGCTTGAGGTGGCAGAGATGGTGGCCGATACGCTGGCGGTGACGGTGCTGTGGCAGGGCGATTATGACGGGGCGGTTGATCCGCGTTTTGACGTGGTCAAAGGCGATCTGCGCAAGGCATCGGGCGCATTGGGCGATTTCAGCCTGACCTTTGACCAGTTGCAGATGTTGATCCCCGGTGGGCGCGGCGCGCCTTCGTTCACCGCGCCGCGGGACGGGGCCAAGTCGCAATGCGATATCATTCTGGATTTGACGGGGAATACATCACTGTTTCCCGCGCCGCACAAACGTGACGGCTATCTGCGGGCCGATCCGGGCAGCAAGCCCGCCGTGGCAGAAGCCGTGCGCGAGGCCATGCAGATGGTCGGCACCTTTGAAAAGCCGCTTTACGTGCGGCTGAGTGAAAGTCTTTGCGCCCATTCGCGGGCCGGGCAGGCCGCCTGTTCCAACTGTCTGGACCTCTGCCCGACGGGGGCGATCACCTCGGCCGGTGAACATGTGGCGATCGACCCGATGATCTGCGCGGGTTGCGGTAGCTGTTCTGCGGTTTGCCCCTCGGGGGCGATCACCTATGACGCGCCGCCTGTTGATACCCTGTTCCGCCGGTTGTCGACGCTGGCATCCACCTATCGCAAGGCAGGCGGCACCGCGCCGCGCTTGCTGGTGCATGACGACGACCACGGGGCCGAGATGATCCGCCTTTACGCGCGTTTTGGCGCGGGCTTGCCGGTTGATGTCATCCCGCTGGCGGTGGATGCGCTGGCGGGGTTTGGCCATGCAGAGATGCTTGCCGCACTTGGCTGCGGCTTTGCACATGTGGATGTATTGCTGTCGCCGCGTACAGAGCGTGACGTGATCGAGGTGCAGGCCGAGATTGCCCGCGCGATCAGCGGCACCGATACGATCCGCCTCATTGACGTAGCCGACCCCGATGCGCTGGAAACCGCACTGGTCACCGAAACCGCGCAGCCCGCGCATGACACGCTGCTGCCTCTGGGCACCCGCCGTCAGGTCGCACGGCTTGCGGGCAAGACCCTTCAGCCCGAGGCCAAGGTGATCGATCTGCCCGACGCCGCCCCCTATGGCGCGGTGCTGGTGGATACCGATGCCTGCACGCTCTGCCTGTCGTGTGTGTCGCTGTGCCCGTCCGGGGCGCTTGGCGATAACCCCGATCTGCCCCAGCTGCGCTTTCAGGAAGACGCCTGCCTGCAATGCGGGCTATGTGCGAACGTCTGCCCCGAGGATGCGATTACACTAAAGCCGCAGTTGAACCTGACCGCGCAGGCCTTCACCCAAGTGGTGTTGCATGAGGAAGAGCCCTTTGCCTGTATCGAATGCGGGTCGCTTTTCGGCGTGAAATCCACGGTTGAGAAGATCACCGAAAAGCTGGCAGGAAAACACGCGATGTTCGCCTCGTCCGAGGCGGCGAAGATGATCCAGATGTGCGACAACTGCCGGATCAACGCGCAGTACCACGCGCAGAACAATCCGTTGGCTGGCAAAGAACGCCCGCGTGTGCGCACATCCGAAGACTATTTCAGCAAGCGCAAAGATCACTAAGCGCTGTGCCGATCCACCCAAAGAACAGGAGAAAATCATGAGCGATGATTTCAACATGTCGATGCGCAAGTTCCTCAAGCAGGTCGGTGTGACCTCGCAGCAGGCGATCGAAGAAGCGATGCGCGAAAACGGCGACACCGGGGGCAAGACATTCGAGGCCAAGGTAGTGCTGACCATCGACGGGCTGGACCTTGAACATGTCGTGACTGGCAAGATCCAAGGGCAGTCCGAAGCGTGAGCGTCACCCGTGATGCCGTACTGGCCTGCCTGAAAACCCTGAACGATCCCGTCTCCGGTAAGGATATTGTAGAGCTTGGCCTTGTGAAGGCACTGACCGTCGACGACGGCGCGGTGCGCTTTGTGCTTGAGGTCAACCCGAGCCACGCCGACGCTTACGCCAAGCTGCGCGACGAGGCCGACGCCGCTGTAAAGGCGCTCGTGGGCGTTGCCTCTGTCTCGGCCGTGCTGACGGCCCATTCCAAGCAGGCACCGCCGCCCGACCTGAAGCTGGGGCGCAAGTCCGAACCCGCGGGGCCCGAGAAGATCCCCGGCGTGGACCGGATCATCGCCATTGCGTCAGGCAAGGGCGGGGTGGGTAAATCTACCGTTGCCGCGAACCTTGCCTGTGCGCTGGCCGCCGAAGGGCGTCGCGTGGGCATGCTGGATGCCGATGTCTACGGCCCCTCGCAGCCGCGGATGCTGGGCGTGTCCGGGCGGCCTGCGTCCCCCGATGGCAAGACGATCCTGCCGATGCGCAACTTTGGCGTGACGATGATGTCGATCGGGTTGATGACCAATGACGATCAGGCGGTCGTCTGGCGCGGCCCGATGCTGATGGGCGCGTTGCAGCAGATGATGATGCAGGTTCAATGGGGCGCGTTGGATGTGTTGATTGTCGATCTGCCCCCCGGCACCGGCGATGTGCAGATGACGCTGGCGCAAAAGGCCCATGTGGACGGCGCGATCATCGTCAGCACACCGCAGGATGTGGCGCTGCTGGATGCCCGTAAGGGGATCGACATGTTCAACCAACTGAAGACCCCGATCCTTGGCATGATAGAGAACATGAGCACGCATATCTGCTCTAACTGCGGGCACGAGGAACATGTCTTTGGGCATGGGGGCGTCGCCGCCGAAGCTGAAAAGCTGGGCGTGCCTTTGTTGGCCGAGATTCCGTTGCATCTGGATATCCGTGTCGCGGCTGACGGGGGCGCGCCGATTGTGGTGTCCAAACCCGACAGCACGCAGGCCGAAGGCTTCCGCAAGGTGGCCAAGGCCCTGATCGCGGGCGGGCACGCATGAGCGACAGCCCCGTCTTCCCCCCTTTGTTGACCGGCGCACAGGCGGAGGACCCGTTCGCTCAGGCCTGCGCAGAGGCGCGGCAGGGGTGTGATGCGGGGCTGGTGCTGTATAATCTGGGGCCAAGCGTATTGCAGGCCGCCATCGTCTTTGCGCCCGAGGTGCCGTTGGCCCAAGCGATGGCGATGCTCCCGCTTTGTGCGGTGGGCTTCCAGAACGCGCTTGGCGCGCTCGCCCCGCCAGAGGTGGGGGTGCATCTCGCCTGGGACGGCGATCTGCGTTTGAACGGTGCGATCTGCGGCCAGATGCGGGCGGCGGCGTCTGATACAGACCCTCATCACGTGCCCGATTGGCTGGTCGTTGCGTTTCACGTGAAGCTATTGCCGCAATCCGACACGCCGGGCGAAACGCCCGATGTCACCACACTTTATGGCGAGGGGTGTGCCGAGGTGAGCCCGGTCGAGCTGCTAGAGGCCTGGGCGCGGCATATGCTGGTGGCGCTGAACCGCTGGGATGACGAGGGCGCGGGCCCCTTGCACAAGGAATGGACCGGATTGGCCTGGGCCATGGGCGATCAGATCTCCTATGGCGATATGACGGGCGACTTTACCGGTATAGACGAAAACTTTGGCCTGCTGCTGAAAACCGATACGACCACGCATCTTATCCCTCTGACCGACCTGCTGGAGCCAGCCCCATGAGCGATCTCTTCCTCGCCCGCGCCATCCACTTTGATGAAAGCGACCGCAATGTGTTCCACGCGCCCGCGCGCACGGGCGAATGGTGCGTTTCTGGCGGGTTCGAATTTTCGAACTGGTCCGAAGGTGATCTGACCGGCAAGGCGCGGCAGGCCTTCGCGAATGGCTGGATGGGCGTAGAGACGTTTGGCCGCGTCACCTTTGTTGCCGTGACCAAAGCCGAACCCTTCGAGGTTGAAGCGATCACCTTGCAGCTGATGAAGCATTTCGTCGAGATCTATGGCGCGCCATCGCCCGAAGCGGCCCGCCCCGTCGCGGAAGAGGAAGTCGCCCAGATGATGGAGCTTTGCGCCGACCACGCGCCAAACACCTTGCTGACCGTCGCACGCGAGCTTTCCGACAGCGGTGTGCGCGAAAGCTATCGTTTCATTGAACCGCAGGATGCGGGAATTGACCAGTTTGCGGTACACGGATCGTTAGACGATGACGATCATGGCGGGCACGGCCATTCTCACTGACAATTAACTATACGAAACGCCCTGTCCGGCTATCCGGTCGGGGTTTTCCCTGATCTGGGCCCGGATCGGGCCAAACATTCCCCAAAATAAATAGAATCAATGCCCTTTTGCATGAGGGTGACTCGCCTGCTTTGCGCGGCGAGATGCGGGTTTTCGTCTGCAATCACCGCGCGAATTGCGTGTTTCGCCATCGAATTGATAGCGCCGCATATACGGACGGGTAGGGGGCTGCCCAGCAGATCAAAAACCTAGCCCTAAGCGAGAATGCACCCCGAGACATTTCCCCTGATGATGAGTTCAGGACAGCCCAAACACTGGGCCGGTTCATCAAAACCGCCGGCGGTGGTCGGCAACTAGGGGAAAAAATTATGACTTTCAAAACTCAACAAATCGCCCGTGCACTGCTTGCTGGTGTCGCGATTTCTGTCGCCGGCGTGCCGGCTTTTGCTGACGCACTTTCCAGCACATTTTCTTTCCGCATCGTCGAAACCAATGACGGTGGCGAAGAGCAGTTGATCGAGCGGGGCACCGTCCGCCCTGGCGAGGTCATCCAATACCAACTGCAGCACGAGAACACGACTGCAGACGCACTTGCGGGGATCGTTATTGCGGCCCCCGTACCCGAAGGGGTCACCCTGACGCTTGGCGCACAGAGCACATCGATCAAGGCCGTGTTCGAAGTCCAGGCTGATCTCGACCCTGAAAACGATGGCCTTGAATGGTCCACACTTCCCGCCACCCGCATGGTCGCCGGTGCAGATGGCACACTTCAACCAGAACCACTTCCTGAGGATCAGATTGCTGCCGTCCGTTGGACGCTCAGCGAACCTTTGGAGTCAGGCGAAATCGCACTCAACAGCTATCGGGTGCGCGTCAACTGATCGGGGGGAACCTGATCCAATTTACCTAATCTAGATAAATCAAAGGAATGACTAACGTGAAACATCAATCTTTCTTCATGCGCTCTGCAAGCGCGATGGCGGTCACCGCCGCATTTGGCGCAGCTGCTTTGGCCGCCGCACCAGAAGCCGGGTCCGTGATCGGCAACCAAGCGGTTGCGACCTATACAAACCAAGCGGGCGATACCATCACGGTCACGTCGAACACGGTTGAAACGATCGTTCAGCAGGTTGCTGGCGTGACATTGACCTCGGACAACAACGAAACCATCGCACCCGGTGGTAAAGCCTTCCTGCCGCACATTGTTACCAACGAAGGGAACGGCGCAGACTTCTTCGCACTGACCGCAGTAGAGACAGACACAGGCACGCTCGATACCTCTGCCATCGTCTTCTATCCGGATGCGAACATGGATGGTGTCGCCGATAGCGCCACACCGCTGACCGAAACGCCAACATTGGCACCGGGCGAGCAGTTCGGCGTCGTCATCGAAGTCTCTGTCCCCTCCAACGCAACAGGGTCGGACAGCATCACAGTGACCGCAAGGTCTGATCTTGATGGCACAGAGACAGCCGTCAACACCGATACGCTAACCATCTCGAACGACGCGATTGTAGAACTGGTCAAGTCCATGGTCGCTGATGCAGCGTCCGGTGGTAACCCCAACATCGTCGATGCCGGCGATACCGTGAGCATTGAGCTGACATATTCCAGCACCGGTCTGGCTGCTGCGAACAACTATACCGTCGATGACATTCTGGACGGTCGCCTGGCCTATGTGCCCGGTTCGGCACGGTGGTCTGACGCTGCGGGTATTCTGGATGACGCCAACGGGTCTTCTTCGGTCGATGCGACCAATGGCTCGGGCGAGACAATCGCCTTTGATACCAACGGCCAGAGCGTCAACTTCAACATCTCGAGCGTCGGTTCCGGCCGCTCCGGTAGTGTGACGTTCCAAGCTGTGATCCTCGACACTGCTGATGCGGGTATCATTGAAAACGTCGCCACACAGGAAATCGACAACGTTGCCTTCCCACCCTCGAACACAGCTTCGATCATTGTGGATGACCAATTCGCGGTCTCCATCGCTGATACAGCCATCGACGGTGCTGGTGCAGCCGATCCAACGACGGCTTCGGCAACAGATGATGACGCGGCAAACAACGATGTCGTGACCGAAACTGGCGACGCGGCCCAGGGTGGCACAGTGAAGCATGAATTCGTGCTGACCAACCGGTCGAACCAGACCGACAGCCTGACGCTTGATGTCAGCAACATCGACTACCCCGCGGGCACAACCTTCCGCTTTGTGGGTGCAGACGGTGTGACACCGATCATCGGTTCCGTCGGTCCGCTTGCTGCGGGTGACAGCGCCAAGGTCACCTTGATCGCAACACTGCCAACAGATGTGGCCCCAACGGCTGCTGCCAACTTCAACGCCACCGTATCCACTACCTCCGATGCCTCGGGTGTTTCCGATACATCGACAGCGACCTTCACCGGTGCGATCCTTGCCTCTGCCGTTGATCTTGAGAACGCAGTCGCAGGCTCCGAAGGCGATGGCCTTGACCCCACCAACGGCGGCGCGCCTTGGGTGAACTATGCCACCGACCCCGGTGCACCGGTCACCTACGACATGGTCGTTGAAAACAACGGCCCGGTATCCGACAGCTACAACCTCTCGCTGGCACAAGCGCTGCCCGCCGGTTGGACCGTCGAATTCCGCTCCGCTGACGGGTCCGCGATCAGCAACACCGGGACCATCCCTGCTGGTGCAAGCGATACCTTCACCGTTGTGGTAACCCCGCCGGCAGATCAGGCACCGGGTGACACATTGGTCGACATCGCGCTGGTGTCCTCTGTCTCGGGCCAAGGCGACCGGATCGTCAACGAAGTGACCGTGAACGAGATCTACAACGTAGAGATCATCGATGACCAGAACGCCCAGGCCTCGCCCGGTGGTATCGTCGACATGGTGCACACCATCACCAACACCGGTAACGTTGCGATCACCGAAGGTGCGATCAACGACACAGGGTTGAACAACTTCTCGGGCGCTTTGTTCTGGGATGCCAACGGCAACGGTGTGATCGACCCTTCCGAGCTGGTGATCGACAACTTTGATGATCTGACGGACGGTGTCTCGGCTGGTGTGAACGGGCTTGCCCCCGGTGAAAGCATCTCGGTCATCTACCGTGTGCAAACACCATCGACAGCGACAAGCGGTGTGACCGAAATCGGTACCATCAGCCTTGACCCCTCGCTGAACGGTGGCACAGCGACCGACGCGGATACTGCTGACAACGCAGTAGAAGACCGGATCGTGATCATCTCTGGCGACGTCACGCTGAGCAAGTACCAGTACATCGACGCCAACTGCGACGGCACCGTCGGGACCTTTACCAAGACCCGTCAGGACGTCTCTCCCGGTCAGTGCATCCGCTACAAAGTGGAAGCTGAAAACACCGGCTCCTCTCCCGCTGCAAACGTCATCATCTCTGATGCCGCCCCTGCCTACACATCGGTAACCGACTGTGGTGGCACATGCAGCGAGACGCTCTTCCCGGCAGGTAGCACCGCCACAGTCACCTCGAGCAACATCTCGAGCGACCACGGCACGGTCCTTCCGGGTGGGTTCGCCACGCTAGAATTCACCGTTCAGGTGGACGAGTAAACGAACCCCAGGTTCCCCCGGAGCACCCTTCCCCCCCTCGCTCCGGGGGAACCACACTTCCTCTCCTCTTAGAAAAGATAGAACAGGGATTGATCAAATGGACCGCACCTTTCACAAAACCGCCCTCCGCATGATGTCGTGTTTCTGGATCGTCGCGCTGGTGATCTCCCTCCTGCCGCACGGTGCCGCTGCCAAGCAGGTACCCGCAGGCACCTTCATCCGGAACGTCGCGCAGACCACCTACTTTAACGAAGCGCTGGGCATCATCGAGACTGTATACTCGAACGCCGTAGACGCCAAAGTAGCCGCAGTGCCTGCGCTGGATGTCAACGGATACTCCGAACTGATGCTGACCCGTGGCGCGATGGCGCAATACTACTTCGAGGTCGCCAACATCGGGAACGTCCCGCTGAACGCCGCCATGACCATGCAGCACCAAGAGGGTGCCGCCATGATGAACGACGCCCGCCTTGTCTATGACGCGAATGCCAATGGCCGCATCGACAATGGCGAAGCCACCATCAGCGCAGGCGCGCCGATGTTCATGGATGTGGGCGATAGCGCTCAGCTCATCTACGAATTCCGTACCTCCTTCTACGCCACTCCCGCCACGTTGATGCAGTCGGTTTTGTCGGTATCTGCCACAAGCACAACAGGCTTCGCGGCCCGGCGCATCCTGACGGGTGCCGCAGCTGGCAAGACCACCATCATGGGCAGCTCGCTTGAGCTGCAAAAGGAACAATCCGTCCGCGAGATGGAAGACGAAACACAGCTGACCTACACGCTGCGCCTGCGCAACGACTCGGACGGTGATGTGCTGGCCTATGGTGACGTACACGGTGCCCAGATCCGCATCGACGGGGCCGCCGCCACAGGTGTTCTGCTGCGCGACGAGGTGCCCCTGAACGCCCGTTTCCACAGCATCACCGACCCAAGCGGCATGGTTGCGCTGTATCACGCGGCGGGCGATGCGCGTCATGATTACCAGACTGCGCGCCCCGCTGGCGAGGTCGACGCCGTGGCTTTCTTTCACGAGGGCGACTATGAAATCGGTTTTGCCCGCGACCCCGCGTTCACCGTGACCGTGCCCATGAACCTGGGCGACGTAGAGGTCGCGAACACCGCCCGCAGCTTCGTGAAAATGGAAGATCGCACAGTTGATGTAGACTCTAACACAACGGTTTACAGCCGCGATGCTGCCGGGACCGGTGCCCTGCGCTTTGAACATCCTGAAACCGCAGCAGACCAGCCGCACGCCGTGCCAAACAGCGATACCCGCCTGCGTCTGACCGCCGGTGCGTGTAACGAAACGATGTCCGCAGATCGTGCGATCATCACGCTGCGCAGCTTCCTGACCGGCGATGTAGAGCGTGTGACCGCCACAGAAACAGAGCCTAACAACGGTGTTTTCCTTACCGCTGCCGTTCCTATGGCGCGGATGGATGTGCCCGTATCCGGCGACAATGTGATCGCGACCACCGACGGTGACCGTCTGATCGCCACTGCCGATTGCGCCGGTGCCGCGCTGCAAGACGAACTGCTGATCACCCCCGGTAACTTCCTGTTCAATGCGCTGACCAACGAGCCGATCGGTGATGTGGCCATCGCGCTGATGGATATGAACAGCGGTGCCGAAATGGCGCGCCGTATGACCGATGCCCGCGGCTTCTTCAGCTTCGGTGACATGCCTGCCGGTGAATACCAGTACGCCGTGATGAACGCCCCCGCATGGGACGTTCCTTCCGTGCGCGCCGACTTCCCTGGGTTTAACCGTCGTGTTGCGGGGGCCGGTTATATGGCAAGCTTCCGCCACGCCGGTGGGATGCTCGATATCTCGGACATTCCTGCGGACCCACACTATGGTGTGCCGCTGGCGCTGGATAAGCAGGCCGACAAGGAGATGGTCGGCGCGGGCGAGTTCGTGGTCTACACCCTGAACTTCACCAACAACATGAACCAGGCGCTGATCGGTGCCGAGATCATGGATCGCCCCGCCTATGGCAGCCAGCTGGTTGCAGGGTCAGTGATCTTCAACGGCGAGACAATGGAAGACCCTGCCGTCGATGCGTCGGGTGACATGACCTATGACCTGGGCATGCTGGCCCCCCTGTCGAGCCACGAGCTGACCTATGTCATGCAGTTCACCGCAGCCGCCCGCGAAGGCCGCAACGAGAATACCGCGGTTCTGACGGGTCGTCAGGCGGGCACCGGTACCGTGATGCAGTCCCAGACTGCCCGCGCAATGGTCAAACTGAACAACAGCGGTGGCGTCTTCGCCCGCGAAGCCACTGTCATCGGGTCGGTCTTTATGGACTGTGACAAAGACGGTATCCGTGGCGACCACACTGAACCAGGCATCCCCGGCGTCCGTATCGTGACCCAAGAGGGCCTGTCGGTTGTGACCGATATGGATGGTAAATACTCCCTTTTCGGTCTGCGCCCCGTGACCCATGCGTTCCTTGTGCAGGACGAAACCCTGCCCGTTGGTACCGAAGTGACCGTAACCCGCACCAACGATCTGCTGCGCGGTGGGTCGCGCCTGATCCCGCTGCGCAAGGGGGAACTGCGCGCCGAGCACTTCGCCGTGCTGGACTGCACCCCCGAAGCGATGGCCGAGGTTGACCAGCGTCAGAAGTACTTTGCCGAGCAGCCGCAATCCAACGCGCTGACCGCTGCCGACCTGCCGATTGAAGGCCAGCGTGCGCCGGTACGTTCGGTGCGCAGCGAGGCCGGTGTGGCGACCACCACGCAGCTGACCTCGCGTCTGATGCAGCGTCTGGATGAAAACCGCGCGGCGAACTCTGTCTCTGAGAAAGCCTCCGGCAAGGCACAGCGCCAGTCGCTCGAGATGCTGATCAAAACGCTGGACGATGCACCCGGTTTCGTGGACCTGACCGACGGTCAGACACTGGATCGCCGCACCCAAAGCGTGCGCGTCAAGGGCAAGGGCGATCTGTCGCTGGGCCTGCTGGTGAACGGCCGCGAGCTGAGCAGCGACCGCGTAGGCGAGCGTACAAGCTTCGAGAAGAACAACACGCAGGCACTGGATTTTGTCGCGGTGAAACTGGACGCGGGGCAGAACACCCTGACGCTGGTCGGCCGTGACGGTTTCGGCATCGAACGTGTCCGCGAGGAAATCACCGTGGTTGCCCCCGGCAAGCCCGCCAAATTCGAGGTGATCATGCCCGACACCGCGCCCGCATCGCCGACCGATGTGATCCCGGTTGTGGTG
Source organism: Sulfitobacter sp. G5_S2_6_S6 (assembly GCF_054968505.1). NCBI lineage: Bacteria > Pseudomonadati > Pseudomonadota > Alphaproteobacteria > Rhodobacterales > Roseobacteraceae > Sulfitobacter > Sulfitobacter sp. G5_S2_6_S6. The sequence goes on along the minus strand of NZ_JBQKUI010000002.1, from coordinate 70,259 downwards.
CGTGTGCTGGATGCCCGTGGCATGCCTGTACCTGCCTCCGGCACCGTGACACTCAGCGCCAGGCTGGCCCTGTGGGACGTGGCCGACATCCGCGAAGGCACCCCCGGCGTGCAGGTCTATCTGGACAACGGCGAGGCCACCTTTGGGCTGATCCCGCCACAGGTTGCAGGCACAGACCGTATCACCATCAGCGGTGCCTTTGGCCGCGCCGAAGAAACCATCACGTTCACCCCCGATCTGGACCAGCGCATCATGGTTGGCGTGATCGAAGGGGCCGTGGCCTTGGGCGGTGCGAAGGGTGAGCTGCTGGACGCGGATCGTTTCAGCTCTTTCGAAGACACAACCACCGGTCTGCGGGGTGAAGTGTACCTTAAGGGCGTGATCTCGGGTGATGCGCTGCTGACACTGCGCTATAGCTCGGACCGTGACACCGAAGACCGCCTGTTCCGCGACATCCGTGGCGACGAGTTCTACCCTGTGTATGGTGACAACTCCGAACGTGGCTTCGACGCGCAATCCTCGGAAAACCTGTACGTTAAGGTCGAGAAGGGTCGTTCGTACATCCTTTACGGTGACATCGCGATCGAACCCGAAGCCAGCGCGCTGAAGCTTGACGGCATGCGCCGTGTGGTAACCGGTGCCAAGGCCCATTGGGAAAACGACAAGGTCGGCGTGACCCTGTTCGGTGCCCGTACCGCCCAAGAGCAGCGCGTGCAGGAATTCCTCGGGCGTGGTGTGTCCGGCCCCTATGACCTGGATCTGGACGGCTATGTACAAGGCTCCGAGCGGGTTGAACTGCTGGTGCGCGACGAAGAGGGCGGGGATGTCATCTCGACCACGCCGCTGCGCCGCGGCAGCGACTACCTGCTGGACTTCTTTGGCAACTCGATCACTTTTGACGATGCGGTGCGCCAGTTCGACGGTCAGGGCAACCCTGTATCGGTACGCGTCACCTACGAAGTCGATGTGGAAGGGGCCGACCGCTACTGGCTCTATGGCGGTGAGGTGAACCTCGCGCTGACCGACCGCACCACCGTTGGCGCACGTATCGTGCATGCCGACGCCGACCGTGGCAATACCGCCCGCGAGCGTCTGCACTCTGCCTATATCCGTCACGAGGGGACGCAGGGTGGCGTGTGGGAAGCCGAGGCTGCGCGCTCCGAAGATGCGAATGGTGTATCGGATACGGCCTACCGTCTGTCCTACGACATCCGCAAGGAAACCGGTCACTTCAACTTCGAGATGGTTCACACCGGCGAGAAGTTTGCCTCGCGCGGCGGTCTGGCACTGCCCGGCACAACCCGCGCACGTCTGAACTACGGGTTTGAGATCGACGGGACCAGCGACTTTGTTCTTGGTGTGGACTATGTACGTGACCGCACCTCTGACATCGAGCGTCTGACCGTGGATGCCGTCTATGCCAAAGAGTTCAGCACGAACTTCAAAGGCTACATCGGGCTGGAGTACCGCCTGGATCACACCGCAACCTCGAAGAAGGCCCATCCCGGTCTGATCCTTGGCGGCCACTGGACCCCTGCGAACCGCCCCGGCACCGTCATCACCGCAGAGCTGCGTCACCCCTTTGGCGGCTCGGACCGTCCGACAGAGCTGACCCTGGGCATGTACCGAGAGCCCGTGCCCGGCTGGCGTGCCTATAGCGAGGTCGAAATGACCTTTGGCGACGACAGCATGGCCACACACTCCAAGCTGGGTTTCTCTTACGACCTGAATGACTGGCTGCGCGGAAGCACCGATTTCGTCAAAGGTCTGGGATCTTCGGACACCATGTTTACCCAGGCGATGATGGGCAAATGGGCGATGAACGGGAACACCAGCTTCAGCTTCGGGATTGAACATTCCCGCAGCATGGAAAGCGACGATCACCGTCTGACCAGCGTTGCCCTTGGCGCGAAGTGGGGGTCCAGCGCGGAAAGCTGGGTGGGCGATGCCGATGCGGACACCACCTTTGAAGACAGTGGCAACACCCATTACGCCAGCTTTGGCATCGCGGGTAAGATCACACCTGACTTCACCGTGCTGGGCCGTACCCGTGTTGCACTGGACAAGCGCGACGGTCGTGACCACCGCCGGATCCGGTCGCGTGCGGGTATCGCCTACCGTCCGGTTCACGATCCACGCCTCGAAGTGCTGGCATGGTACGAGCACCGCATCGAACAGCGCGAGACCAAGTCGGTGACCCATATGTGGTCTGTAGACGCGGCCTATGAAGTAGACGCCGACCTGCGCCTGAACGCGAAATACGCGGGCCAGTCGCAAAAGCTGACCACCCTTGGCGGGTTCTCTGCCCGCGCCACCACCCAACTGGTGCAGGCTGGCTTTAACTACGAGTTCGGCGACAACCGGTTCCAGATCGGCTTGAACGCCGCGCATCTGTGGGACAACCAAGGCAATGCCACCAACGGTATCGGCGCAGAGATCGGGTTTGCCCCCACCAAAGGTGCGCTGGTTGCATTGGGCTATAACCGCGCGATGAACAAGTCGGCGCTGCGCAGCGACCTGTATCAGGAAGGTTTCTACCTGCGCTTCAAGCTGCTGCTGGATAACTCGCTTTGGGACCGTCTGGACAGCTTTATGGAAAGCTAAAGCCAAACGGGACAAACCTATCACGGCACAAAAAAAGCCCCGGCACATAGGCCGGGGCTTTCGTCATTTCAGAAGGGGTGGAGAAGCTTACGCTTCGCCGCCTTCCTCTTTCTTGATCTCTTCGCCGGTTTCCTGATCAACAACTTTCATCGACAGGCGCACCTTGCCGCGATCGTCAAAGCCAAGCAGCTTCACTTTCACTTCCTGACCTTCCTTCAGAACATCCGAAGGGTGGTTCAGGCGGCGGTTTTCGATTTGGGATACGTGTACCAGACCGTCGCGCTTGCCAAAGAAGTTCACGAAGGCACCGAAATCAACGATCTTGACGACGGTACCGGTGTAAACCGCACCTTCTTCAGGCTCGGCCACGATGGACCAGATCATGTCATAGGCTTTCTTGATCGAGTCGCCGTTTGGCGATGCGATCTTGATGATGCCTTCGTCGTTGATGTCGACTTTCGCGCCGGACACTTCAACGATCTCGCGGATCACTTTACCGCCGGAGCCGATCACTTCACGGATCTTGTCGGTTGGGATCTGCATCGTTTCGATGCGTGGGGCGTGGACAGAGAATTCACCCGCGCCGGAGATGGCTTTGTTCATCTCGCCCAGGATGTGCACACGGCCGGCTTTGGCTTGTGCCAGAGCTTTCTCCATGATCTCGGGGGTGATGCCGGCGATCTTGATGTCCATCTGCAGCGACGTGATACCTGCTTCGGTACCGGCCACTTTAAAGTCCATGTCGCCCAGGTGGTCTTCGTCACCCAATATGTCGGACAGGATCGCGTAGGAGCCGTCTTCTTCCAGGATCAGACCCATGGCAACACCCGCGACGGGCGCTTTCAATGGCACACCTGCGTCCATCATGGACAAGGAGCCACCGCAAACCGACGCCATCGAGCTGGAGCCGTTCGATTCAGTGATCTCGGACACAACGCGGATGGTGTAGGGGAAGTCGGTGGAGGCAGGCAGAACCGCCTGCAACGCACGCCAAGCCAACTTGCCGTGACCGATTTCGCGACGGCCTGGGCCACCGACACGGCCAACTTCACCAACCGAATAGGGCGGGAAGTTATAGTGCAGCATGAAGTTGGATTTGAAGTTGCCGTGCAGCGCATCGATGAACTGTTCGTCATCGCCGGTGCCCAAAGTGGTCACAACCAGACCCTGTGTTTCGCCACGTGTGAACAGCGACGACCCGTGTGTACGGGGCAGGATGCCGGTTTCGGCCACGATGTCGCGGATTTCGTCGGTCTTACGGCCGTCGATACGCTTACCGGTTTTAACCACGTCCCCACGCAGGATGGACGCTTCGAGGCCTTTCAGAGCGGACCCGAGGTTCGCGTCTTCCAGTTGCTCTTCGGTCAGCGCGGCTTTGATTGTTTCGCGGGCAGCGGCAACAGCGGCGGTGCGCTCTTGCTTGTCGGCGATTGCAAAGGCGGCGCGCATGGCGTCTTCGCCAGCGGCTTTGACAGCAGCGGACAGGTCCGAATAGTCAACCGGCTGGAAGTCAAACGGCTCTTTCGCGGCGTCTTCGGCCAGATCGATGATCAGGTCGATAACAGGCTGGATCTGCTCGTGCGCGAATTTCACCGCACCCAGCATTTCTTCTTCCGACAGCTCATAGGCTTCGGATTCAACCATCATCACGGCTTCTTTGGTGCCAGCGACAACCAGATCAAGACGTTGATCAGGGTTCAGGCGCAGGTCCTGCATGTCGTCGACGGTCGGGTTCAGAACGTAATCGCCATCCTCGAAACCAACGCGGCAGGCACCGATCGGGCCGCGGAACGGCGCGCCGGAAATGGTCAGCGCTGCGGAGGCAGCGATCATGGCGACCATGTCGGGATCGTTAACCAGATCGTGGCTGAGAACGGTACACATCACCAGAACTTCGTTTTTGAAGCCGGGAACGAACAGCGGACGGATCGGACGGTCGATCAGACGGGCTGTCAGGGTTTCCTTCTCGGTGGGGCGGGCCTCACGCTTGAAGAAGCCACCCGGTACTTTACCGGCGGCATAGTATTTCTCTTGGTAGTGGACGGTCAGCGGAAAGAAGTCCTGACCGGGTTTTTGCTGGCGTGCAAAGGTGACGTTCGCCATGACGCTGGTTTCGCCCAGTGTCGCAATCACCGAACCGTCTGCCTGACGGGCCACTTTGCCAGTTTCCAGTGTCAGCGTCTCTTCGCCCCACTGCATGGATTTTTTCGTTACATTAAACATCTACGTTTCCTGTTTCGGCCCGGATCGGGCCATTTGCGTAGAGGGCATATTCCCCCTGACTCCGGTATCTTCTTTGTCGGGCGCTGGAGTCCGGGCGCCGGCTTTCAGATTGTGCGGCCATACAGCAGTTTGCCTGCGATGGGAAGGGAAGCGTTGCCCCCTACACGCGGCCCTGCAGGCCACAGATTGCAAGCCGCAGCAGAGCGGCAAGGGGGTCAGCCTGACAAGGTCTTGAACATCTTATAGTTTTGCAAAGTGATCCCGCCTTTGGTGACGATGTTGGGGGCCTCGACGGTCCAGCCCATACGCGTGAAAAATGGCTTTGCCTTTTCGCTGGCAAAGGTCCGAAGACGTCGCACGCCGAATGTGCGGGCACGGTCTTCGATGGCAAAATACACAGTGCGCCCCACGCCCGTGCCCATATGATCGGGGTGCACAAAGGCCAGATCGATCAGCCCCTCGCGGTCAAGGGTCATGAACCCCGCCATACGGTTGTCTATCTCGGCCACAATACCCGAGACGTTATCAAACCGCCCTCGCCATGTGGCGGGTGCGGGGGCTTTTCCGGCCCAAGCGATGCGTTGTTCGGCCGAATACACATCCGCGGTGCCCTGATGCACCGCGGCAAAGAAAAGCAGCGCGGCTGCATCGGTATCTTGCGGGGTGAGGTCACGCAGGTTGATCGACATGGGCTCTCCTTTTGGCGCACATCACTAAAGCACAGGGGGAAACGAAAAAACCGCCCCCTGTTGCCAGGGCGCGGTTTTCATCGTTGTGGCGGTGCAGCGCTGGTTAGCGGCGCAGGCCCAAACGTTTGATCAGGTCCTGATAACGCGCGTCATCTTTACCTTTGACATAGTCCAGAAGCTTCCGGCGTGTCGCAACCATTTTCAAAAGGCCACGGCGACCGTGGTTGTCTTTCTTGTGGGTTTTGAAGTGCTCGGTCAGCGTTGCGATGCGCGAGGACAGAATGGCAACCTGTACTTCGGGCGAACCGGTGTCGCCTTCTTTGGTGCCGAATTCTTTCATGACGCGTGCTTTTTCTTCTTGCGTAATCGACATCGGGGTCTCCTTTTCGAAAGGTTAAAGTGATGGCACAGGCCGGGATGTCGTCCAGCACAGGCCCATGGAGTATCACCCGCTGACAGGAATCATCGGGCGATGGGGGCGTATAGGAAAGTTTCGCCCCCTTGGCAAAGGATTAATGCGTCGCGGGGCGCGTTGGCTTCTTTGCCCGTTGAGAGGGCATCGGCGGCTCAGTCGCGCGTTAGCCCCGCAGCGAGGGCCGAGCTGAGGGGGATAAGCGACAGGTCGCCCGGCATCAGCAACTGGTCCGACTGCACCATTGCCACAATCGCACCGTCCATTGATATCAGATGGGAGTGCAGGTCCTCCGGATCCGGTTCAACGGCCACCTTGGGCGCTGTCGCGGCTGCATCGCTGTCGTCCCAGACCAGCAGCAGACTGTCATCTTCTATGTCTAAACTGCGGATATCGACGATGCCATCGGGGCTGACCCAATCGCCAAGGATCACATCATCACGCCCTGCGCCCGGGGTCACCGTGTCGTTTGTTCCCGCAAGGATCACATCATCGCCGCCACCGCCATTCAGGTAATCCCCCTCGTCGGTATCGGTGACGCGCGCATCCTGCCGGTCCGGATCGACGGTGCCGTCAATCGTATCGTTCCCCCATCCACCAAAGAGCGCGTCTTGCCCGCGCCCCCCAATCAGCAAGTCATCGCCCAAACCGCCCATCACGGCGTCATCCCCGCTCTCCCCGAAAAGCGTATCACCCCCGGCAGAGCCGTTTAGCGTATCGTGGCCCGCACCGCCCTGCAGGATGTCATCGTCATTATGGCCGGTAAGCCCATCCGCATCCTCGGCCCCTGCCAATAGATCATCGCCATCATTGCCATGCAGGTCATCGTTCCCCGCGCCGCCCCTCAAGGTATCATCGCCGCTGTCCCCAAAAACGGTGTCATCGCCATTGCGCGCCTCCACAAGGTCATCACCGCCATCGCCCGCGATCTGATCGCTGCCGCCCGAGCCGATAATCAGGTCATCCCGGGGGGTGCCGGAGATCACATCGCCGGCCGGTGCATCTTCGTCGGTGGCAGACTCCTCCTCCTCGACCCCGATGTCGATAAAGGCGGCGGCCCCGACGGTGATCAACCCCATTAATCCGGCAAGAAACAGCATGTGCAAACCCGACCCTATTGCCCGCATCACGCGGGGATACAGATGAAACAGCCCCAAAACCCAAGGCCGCATCAGCACCGTAGAATCAAGAAAGTTAAGCTTGCCCTAAAGGCCCCAGAAAATCGGTTCCTGAGCATAGCGGATATACAAAGGATGCTTGGGATGCCCGTCCTTGGACAGGCCCAAATGGTACACGGGCGTTTGGCTGCGCGACAGCAGTTCTTGCACCTGCGCACCCCGCCAAAGATGTGCGCCATGGGTGCCCCAAGCCGCGATCACCTGATCGGCCCACAAGATACCTTCGTTCAAAATCATATCGTTATCAGGGCCGACGGGGTCTTTGGCCTGACGCATCAACTTGGGGCTGGTTTCGCGCCAGGCAAAGATATTGGTGACCTGAACCCCCCCGAAGCCCAAGGCGCGGGCACGGCGCTCGCACCGCTCGACCGTTGGGTCGTTTTCAATTTCCGTCGCTTTTGACGGATTTAGCATGACGAACAGCACCCGCTCCGCCTCGGGGTGCCAGACGCGGGTCAGACTATAGCGGTAGTTTTCGCAGTCCGAATAGACAGCCGTCGACGGCGCATCGCCCTTGGTATGGCTGCGCGTGATCACGCAGAACCGGGCTGGTTGAACACACGCGACGGATGCAATTCGCCCGCCTTGAAACGCCCAACAGCAACGGCGCGGCCCTCAAACGACGCCCAGACCTCGTCGCCATATTCAACGTCATGGGCGATCACCATACCGGGGTTGCCGTTGCGCAGACGAGTGGCCCCTTCCGGCGTGGCTTTCACCTCTGGCAGGTCCTGCAACCCTTGCTCTAACGGCAGCAAATGCGCGTCCAAAGCGTCTGTGCGCGCCATCTCTTCGATCTGCGCCAGCGTCAGCCCTTCAGAGGCCTCGAACGGGCCCGACCAGATGCGGCGCAATTCGCGCACATGGCCCAGACACCCCAAGGCTTGTCCCAGATCGCGCGCAATCGACCGGACATAGCCGCCCTTGCCGCACACCATCTCCAACGTCACGTGGTCGGCATCGGGGCGGTCCACCAGCAGCAGCTGTTCGACAAAAAGCGGGCGGGCTGCCAGCTCCATCGTCTCACCGTCGCGCGCCAGTTTATAGGCGCGCTGGCCGTCGATCTTTACGGCGGAAAACTGCGGCGGCACCTGTTGGATATCACCGATAAACTTGCCCAAAGCATCCTTGATCGCGTCGTCATCGGGCCGCAGTTCCGAGGTTGCGATGACCTCGCCCTCGGCATCATCGGTATTTGTCGCGATCCCAAGGCGGACCGTGAACTCATAGGCTTTCATCGCGTCCGTGATAAAGGGAACCGTCTTGGTCGCCTCGCCAAGCGCGATTGCCAGAACGCCGGTGGCTTCGGGGTCAAGGGTGCCCGCATGGCCCGCCTTATTCGCGTTCAGCGCCCAACGGACCTTGTTCACCACGGTCGTAGAGGTCGGGCCAGCGGGCTTGTCCACCACCAACCACCCCGAAATATCCCGTCCCTTGCGCCTGCGTCCCATATCAAATGCCCTTAATTGATTTGCCCGCCTCCTATCAAAGGTCCGGCAAGATTGCCCAGAGACTCTGGCTTCCAAATGGTGAAAAATCCTCGCCGAAGGCAAGAAAACTCTTGTTGCGCTACGGCGCGTCGGGCTTCACGACGCCAATGATAGGGCCAAGCGCGCTAAAGCCCAAGTCATTGCGGCCCAGATCGGGTGCGCGCATCCTCGAGATATTGCCATCAAAATAAAGCGCATTTGGCAGCTTTAGGTGATCCCGGAACAGCAGCGCGAAATCATAGAAATTCACCGTCTCGTTCGAGATGGCAAAAACCGCGCGTTTGCCATCGGCGCTGGTACCGACGCCGTTGCGGATATAGCGCGAGGTGCCATCTTTCAGAAAGCGCGGATGCATCTTGCCATCGATCACCAACATCGGTCCCGATTGTGTGGCGCTGCGGCAGTCGGGGGCGTCGCGCAGAAAAGCTTTGGTTTCGATCACATCGGCACGCCCGTCGCGCAGGCAGAGCACGCCATTGGGCAGCAGGCCAAAGTTACCGGGGCCGTCGCTGCTGATCACTTGCTGATATTCTTTGCCGTTCTCAAGGTAATAGCCCACCGGCGCACGGGTATCGTGATACATGCCCGCGTTCATCGCAAAGCCCAGCTGTGCGCCGCGCTTTTTCAACGCAGTATTCAATGTGTTGAAATACCCATGCGGTTTGCCGTCCGCATCGTAAAGGAACAGCTCAAGCCGGTCCTGCGTCAGGTCGACGTGGCACAGGGTATAGCCGGTGCCGTTGTAGGTCAGGGTTTCGCAGGTTTCGGCTTGGACGGGCGCGGCGGCCCAGCCCATGAAGCCAAGCGCGGCCCAGAACCGTTTCACGTGTCTTCCGATCCGCGGTCGGGGGCGTCAGCATCGCGGCGCACCACGTCCTGCGCCAGCATCCGGCGCGTTTCGTCCATACGGTCGAATGTTTCGTCCAATTGGAACCGCAGGTCCGGCGCATATTTCAGGACCAGCTTCTTCGCCATCAACCGGCGGAGCTCGCCCTTGTTGCGCGCCAGCAGCTTAAGCACGTCTTCCTGACCGTCTCCGCCCAAAGGCAGCACATAGGCCGTCGCGATCTTCAGGTCGGGGGAGGCGCGTACTTCGCCCACGGTGATCGACATCCGGTTCAGTTCAGGGTCGTGGACATCGCCACGCGCCAGAACATCCGATAGGGCGCGACGAATGGTTTCGCCTACGCGAAGCTGCCGTTGCGACGGGCCTGAGCCCTCATGAAACTTGTTCTTTGCCATGCGCTTCATCTAAGGGTTCGCTGAGGTTTTGCCAAGCAGATCACCACGCGCTAAACCGGAACCGAATAAGGAGCATAACATGAGCGATACACCCGGCATAGTGATTACAGGGGCTTCGGGCCGCATGGGCCAGATGTTGATTGGGCAGGTTTCTGCCAGCGACAGGGTGCATCTGGCGGGTGCGGTCGAACGTGCCGGACATGCGTGGGTCGGTCAGGATATCGGTGTTGCTATGGGCGGCACTGCTGTTGGCGTGATCGTGACCGATAACGCGGCAGAGGCGATGCAAGACGCGCAGGCCGTCATTGATTTCACCGCTCCGGAAGCGACACTCGCCTTCGCCAAGATCGCGGCTGACGCGGGTGTGGTTCATGTTATCGGTACCACCGGTATGACCGACGCGCAGATCGGCGCGCTGGACGGACCTTCAAAGCAGACGGTGATCGTGCGGGCGGGCAACATGAGCCTGGGCGTTAACCTTTTGACCCAGTTGACCAAACGTGTCGCAGCCGCGCTTGATGAAGACTTTGATATCGAGGTGATAGAGGCGCATCACAACCAGAAGGTCGACGCGCCGTCGGGCACTGCGCTGATGCTGGGCGAAGCCGCCGCGGAAGGGCGCGGCGTCGCGCTGGCGGATGTCTCTGACCGCGGGCGTGACGGGATCACCGGCGCGCGCAAGCGGGGTGACATCGGGTTCACAGCGATCCGCGGGGGCGACATTGTGGGCGAACATGACGTTATGTTCGCCGCCGCGGGCGAGCGAATCATACTGCGCCACATCGCGTCGGATCGCGCGGTTTTCGCGCGCGGTGCCATCAAAGCTGCCGTTTGGGGGCAGGGCAAACCTGCCGGAGCCTATGATATGCTGGATGTTCTGGGCCTGAACGACTGACGCCACCCGCCGCCCTGTCGCTTAACCGTGGTGAAACTATCTTAACCTCTGGCCCGTATGTTCATGGGAACAATCTGGTTGGAGGGTGTGATGAAAAAACTGACGTTACTGACCTGCGCGGCGTTCTTTGCGCTGACCGGGGCCGCTTGGGCAGAATTCCAGAAACTGGACAGCCAGCGCGATTTCGTTTCGGTGGTGGAAGGTAAAACACTGACCCGCCCGCTGGTCGAATTGCGCGTCACCGAAAGCGGCGGCATATCGGGTACAGGTGCCGTGTGGGACGTGTCGGGCCAATGGGTCTGGAAGGGCGGGTATTTCTGCCGAAGCCTGATCTGGGGCGATGACGACCTTGGCTACAATTGTCAGGAAGTCGCTGTAAACGGTGGGAAAATCCGCTTTACCTCGGATAAGGGGGCAGGGCAGTCAGCGGTCTTTTCGTTGAAGTAGCCTCGCCCATGTGCAAGCGCCACAGGGCGCTTGGCCGTAATCTCGATCTGCGCGACGCATTGTCAGCGCATGGGGGATTCAGCGCATAGGGGGCACGTGTCTTAAAAATCGACAGCGATGCCCTTTTTCTCCCAATCGCCATAGCGGACAGGTTCTGGTCCGTCGCGACCACCAAGCTCTGTCGGCAGGTCCAGTGCCTGCGCGGCCTTGCGGCGTTCGGCGGCCTCCGCCAGCGCGCGTTGCGCGGCGGCGGGAAGCTCTTGTACCATCGGCATCGGGTCGGGCGTGGGTTCTGGCGGAATATCCGGCCCGGGCTCCGGCATGGGTGTCGGATCATGGGGTGGGCTTGGCATGGGGCGTTTGCCGGCTTCGGTCATACTCTCATCCTCTTGAGGCCACTGTCCCCTTGATATACGCCGGAACCAAGCCCAGACAACCCGGGCACCCCAAAGAAGAAAGCTTATCGCATGTCAGACACCGGCGTTCAGGCCCGCAGAAGTGCGGTGTACCTTTTGGATATGATCCTGGGGGAAGAACGTCTGATGTCAGAGCTCTTGTCGGCGGGGGCGTTGGACAAGCTGCCCCCCGATGACCGCGCACGGGCGCAGCGTCTGGCGATGGATACCCTGCGCGGAATGGAACGCGCCGACCGTCTGTTGCAGAAACACCTGTCGAAATACCCGCCGCTGACCGTGCGCAACGCGCTGCGCGTCGGCACGGTCGAGCTGTGTCAGGGCGGCGCTGCCCACGGCGTGGTGAATGCGATGGTCGAACTGGTGGCAACGCATAAAAGACTCGGGCACCTCAAGGGGCTGACCAATGCCGTTTTGCGCAAAATCGCCGCCGACGGCCCAGAGGCATGGGAGGCCTTGCGCGCGCCGCGCTTGCCAAAATGGCTGCGGGGTCCGCTGACCGAAGCCTGGGGGCCCGACGCGATGACGGGTATCGAAGCCGCGCATTTCGCAGGTGCGCCGCTGGATCTGACCGCGAAACGAGATCCTGAAAGTTTGGCCGCGGCCGTGGGGGGCTCTGTCTTGCCCACAGGTTCGGTGCGCGTCGCCGATGCGGGGCAGGTCACCACCATGCCCGGTTTTGCCGAGGGCGATTGGTGGGTGCAGGACGCCGCCGCGGCGCTGCCCGTTAAAATCCTTGCGCCACAAAAAGGCGAGGCCGTGCTCGACCTTTGCGCCGCGCCCGGGGGCAAAACCATGCAGCTTGCCGCCGCAGGTGCGCAGGTGACGGCGGTCGATAACTCCAAGCAGCGGATGCAGCGGGTTCGGGAAAACCTTGCACGGGTGCATCTGCCGGCCAAAGTCGTTGTCGTCGATGCGCGCCGGTTCGAGGGGACGTTTGACGCGATTCTGCTGGATGCGCCTTGCTCTGCTACGGGCACGATCCGTCGTCACCCCGATCTGCCCCACGCCAAGGATGGGTCCGAATTCGGTGATCTGATCGAGCTGCAGTCGGAAATGATCGACCATGCGTGGTCCCTGCTCAACCCCGGGGGACGCTTGATTTTCTGCACTTGCTCCCTGCTGCCCGACGAAGGCGAAGTGCAGGTCGACGAGGCGTTGGAACGTCATGCGGATATGCGCGTGGACCGCGACGCTTTGGCTGTGCCCGGTGTTGATCCCGCGTGGACAACCCAAGAGGGCGGCCTGCGTTTGCGCCCCGATTACTGGCCTGAACTGGGTGGCATGGACGGGTTTTACATCGCCTGCCTGCGCAAGGACGCCTAAAGGGTTGACCTGACGCGGGCGGATTTGCGTCGCCCGCAAAAACCCGTGTCAAAATGCGGTGACTCAGGTGGCAACAGCGGCTAACATCCGCAAAACGCCAGCAGAGCGTACAAGGGCAGCCGCATGACAAGTACCAGCTTCAATGCGCGAAAAACGCGTTTTCTAAACCGGTGGCACGCCCGTGCCGCGACCAAAACGCGTACCCAAGCGAGGGGATTCGTTTCCTCTCCCGAACCGCGCACCATCGGGTCTTTTGCGCGGGGCAGGCAGCTGATCGCGGGCAACCTCCTGTTTTCCGGCAGTCTGATCGAAGCGCCGGACGCGTCAAGCCTGTGGGAAGTCGCCACGCCGGATCAGGACTTCGCGCGTGATCTGCACGGTTTCGCCTGGATGGATGATCTGGCTGCGGTTGGCGACGTGCGGGCCCGCGGCACGGCGCAGCGTTGGCTTTGGGGCTGGATCGACCATTACGGCAAGGGCCGAGGCATCGGCTGGACCCCTGATCTGACCGGCCGGCGGCTGATCCGCTGGATCAACCACGCGCTGTTTGTACTGCGTGGCACCTCGCAAGACGAAAGCGATGTCTTCTATCGCTCGTTGGTCGAACAAACGGATTTCCTGTCGCGTCGCTGGCATGCCGCAGCCCCGGGATTGCCGCGGTTCGAGGCGCTGACCGGGTTGATCTACGCCGGTCTTTCGCTTGAGGGGCAAGAGTCGCGCGCCGATCCTGCGATCAAGGCACTGGCCCGCGAATGCGAGGCGCAGATCGATGCGCAGGGCGGCCTGCCCACCCGCAACCCCGAAGAGCTGTTGCACGCATTTACCCTTCTGACATGGGCCGCCGCCGCGCTAAGCGATGCGGGACGCGGCACGCCAACTGCGCATATGGAGGCGATCGAACGCATCGCGCCCACCCTGCGCACCCTGCGGCATTCCGACGGCGGGCTGGCGCGGTTCCATGGCGGCGGGCGCGGGGCCGAAGGCTGGCTGGATCACGCGCTGGCCACGGCGAAGATCAAGACGCGCCAGCCGGACGGGCTGTCGATGGGGTATGCGCGCCTGTCCGCAGGGCGCACCAGTGTGATCGTCGACGCCAGCCCGCCCCCCGGCGGGGCCGCATCGTTCAATGCCCATGCCTCTACGCTTGCGTTCGAACTGACCAGCGGGCGGCGGCCTTTGGTCGTGAACTGCGGGCCGGGCGATTCATTTGGCGCTGATTGGCGGCGGGCCGGGCGTGCGACACCGTCGCATTCCGGCCTGTCGCTTGGCGGCTATTCCAGCGCGCGTCTGGCGGAGCCCGACCGGCACACGGGTGCCGAGGCTTTGATCGAATGCCCGACCTATGTGCCCGTCGAAATCGGCTCCGTCGGGGATGGCACCCAGTTTCAGGGCGCGCATAATGGCTATGTCGCGGGCTTTGGCCTGACCCATGCCCGCAGCCTAGAACTGACCCACGACGGTCGCGGCCTCGCGGGGGAGGACATGCTGCTCGCGATAGAGCCTGCTGAAAAGCGTGTCTTTGATCGGGAAATGGATGCGGTGAAGCTTGCCGGTATCCCGTTCGAGATTCGTTTCCACCTGCACCCGGATGTGGATGCCACCGTCGATCTGGGCGGGGCAGCAATTTCCATGGCTCAGAAAAGCGGCGAGATCTGGGTGTTCCGTCATGATGGGACGCATAAACTGTCATTGGAACCAAGCGTTTACCTTGAGCGCAACCGGCTGAAACCCCGCGCGTCGGTGCAAATTCTGCTCAGCGGGCGGGTCGTCGACTATGCCAGCAGGGTCAGGTGGTCCTTGTCCAAAGCGCAGGAAACTGCGATTGGCGTGCGAGATTTATCGCTCGACGATCCATATGATGACCAAGACTGACCAAAGGAACCTCCCCGATGCCTGATCTTCACCCCGTCTCCCGCGCGCTTCTTTCCGTATCTGACAAGACCGGTCTGGTCGAGCTGGGGCAGGCGCTCGCGGCGCATGGGGTCGAATTGCTGAGCACCGGCGGCACCGCCAAGGCGCTGCGCGACGCAGGTCTGACGGTGAAAGATGTGTCCGAGGTCACCGGCTTCCCCGAGATGATGGACGGGCGGGTCAAGACGCTGCACCCCGTCGTGCACGGTGGGTTGCTGGCGCTGCGTGACAATGACGAACATGTCGCGGCGATGGACAAACATGACATTGGCGCGATCGATCTGGTTGTGGTGAACCTGTATCCCTTTGAAGAAACCGTCGCCAAAGGGGCGGAATATGCCGAGGTGATCGAGAATATCGATATCGGTGGCCCTGCGATGATCCGTTCTGCCGCGAAGAACCACGGTTTTGTGAATGTGATCGTCGATGTCGAAGACTACACGACAGTGATCAACGAACTGTCCGAGAATAACGGGCAGACCACCTATGCGCTGCGCCAGCGTTTGGCGCAGACGGCCTATGCCCGCACGGCGGCCTATGACACGGCTGTCAGCACATGGATGGCCGCGCAGGTCGGGGACACCCCGCGTCGTCGTACCGTGGGCGGCACGCTGGCGCAGACCTTGCGCTACGGTGAGAACCCCCACCAGCAAGCGGCCTTCTACACCGATGGCTCGGCACGTCCCGGTGTTGCTACGGCGACCCAGCATCAGGGTAAAGAACTGTCGTATAACAATATCAACGACACCGATGCCGCCTTTGAACTAGTCAGCGAATTCGATCCGGCCAAAGGGCCTGCCTGTGCGATCATCAAGCACGCCAACCCCTGCGGCGTGGCGCAAGGCACGTCGATGGTGGATGCCTATACCCGCGCGTTCGACTGCGACCGCACCAGTGCCTTTGGCGGGATTATCGCGCTGAACCAGACGCTTGACGCCGAAACCGCCGAGGCGATCAGCGCGATCTTTACCGAGGTCGTGATCGCGCCGAACGCTACACCCGAAGCGATGGAGATTTTTGGCAAGAAGAAGAACCTGCGCTTGCTGACCACCAACGGTCTGGCCGATCCGGCACAGGCGGCGTTGTCGTTCCGTCAGGTGTCGGGGGGCTATCTGGTGCAGGACAAAGACGTTGGCCGCATCACCATGGATGACCTGAAGGTCGTGACAAAGCGCCAGCCGTCCGATCAAGAGCTGTCGGACCTGATGTTCGCCTGGACCGTCGCGAAACACGTAAAATCCAACGCGATCATCTACGTCAAGGATGGCGCGACCGTGGGCGTCGGTGCCGGCCAGATGAGCCGCGTCGACAGCACGCGTATCGCCGCACGCAAAGCGCAGGATATGGCCGAAGCCATGGGCTTGTCCGCACCGCTGACGCAGGGCTCTGTCGTCGCTTCCGATGCGTTCTTCCCCTTTGCTGACGGGTTGATCACTGCCGCAGAAGCAGGGGCGACGGCGCTTATTCAGCCCGGCGGGTCGATGCGGGATGACGAAGTGATCGCAGCAGCGGATGAGGCCGGGCTTGCCATGGTCTTTACCGGCATGCGCCACTTCCGCCACTAACCACGGAAAGCGGTCGTTATGCGTACTATTTTTTGGGCCGGTTTTGCGGCGTTTCTTGCGGATCAGCTTAGCAAGTATCTTGTCGTGCATACGATGGAGCTTAGCCGTATCCGGTCCATCGACGTATTGCCGCCGCTGATCAACTTTCGCTACGGCGAGAACCGCGGGATCAACTTTGGCCTTTTCGGTGATGGGTCCGACGCAAGTCGTTGGATCCTCATCGGGCTGGCCTTTGCAATCTGCGTGGGCGTGCTGATCTGGGCAAGCCGCCAAACCATGAGCCTTTGGGCCAATATCAGCGCAGGTCTGCTGATCGGGGGGGCGTTGGCCAATGTGGTTGATCGCCTGATCTACGGCTATGTGCTTGATTTCTTGAACATGTCTTGTTGCGGTATCAATAATCCTTTCGTGTTCAACATCGCCGATGTCTTCATTTTTGCGGGCGCTTTGGGGCTGATTTACTTTACCGGCGACACCAAAAAACCGGCGAAAGCCACACCGAAAAAGGCCCAGAAAAAAGGCCAGTGACAATTACCGCGTGACTGCGATATTGGTACAAAGACCTTAACAAGTCCTTAAGGAGATCCGTCATGCGCTTTGTCGCCGCTCTTGTCTTGCTACCGCTTGCCCTTGGGGCCTGCGGCAACACTGGCCTGCGGGACATTCGCAGCGCTGCGAAAGGGCCTGACGAATTCATGGTCCAGCCCTCCAAACCCCTGCAGCAGCCTGACAGCTATAACGCGCTGCCCGTGCCAACGCCGGGGCAGGCGAACCTGACGGACCGCAACGCGATTGCCGAAGGGGTTCTGGCCTTTGGCGGCACACCGCAAAGCAATACGACAGGCATACCCGCCTCGGATGCCGCGCTGGTGCAACAGGCCAGCCGCATGGGCGTGTCGGCGAACATCCGTCAGGAACTTGCCGAAACCGATGCTGCGTTCCGCAAGCGCAAGGCGCGGTTCACGCAGATCAAGATCGTGCCGACAGATCGCTACGACCAAGCCTACAAACGCCAGATCCTGGATGCCCCCCGCGAGGCCGCGCGCTGGCGTCGGGCCGGTGCACGCACGCCCTCCGCCCCTCCGGCAGAGTGACGCTGGCTGAATTACAATTCTGTTAGGTCCCTTGATCACCCCGTTGGGTGGCGTAAGTAAGAGGTCTCAGGACCCTGCTCAAAGGACCGACCATGATCAGATTACCGGCCCTCGGGGCCCTATTGGCGCTTGCGCTGCCCACCACAGCCGCGCTTGCGCGTGACAACGAAGACGTCACGCATTTCACCTTGGATAACGGGATGGAGGTCGTGGTCGTCGAAGACCACCGCGCCCCCGCTGTGCAGCAGATGGTGTGGTACCGCGCTGGCTCGGCGGACGAACCCAAAGGGTCGTCGGGCGTGGCGCATTTTCTGGAACACCTGCTTTTCAAAGCCACCGACAAGATGGAGTCGGGCGAGTTTTCAGCCACGGTTGCCAAGAATGGCGGGCGCGATAACGCCTTCACCAGTTATGATTATACCGCCTATTTTCAACGGGTTGCGGCAGACAGGCTTGAGCTGATGATGCAGATGGAATCCGACCGGATGAAAAACATCCGCCTGACACCGGAAAACATCGCGACCGAACGGGATGTGATCATCGAAGAGCGCAACCAGCGCACCGAAAATGACCCGAGCGCGCTGTTCCGTGAACAGCTGAACGCCGCGCAATACCTCAACCACCGCTACGGCACGCCGATCATCGGATGGATGCACGAGATGCGCGCGCTGGACCTGCAGGATGCGCTGGATTTCTACAAGCTGTATTACTCCCCCAACAACGCGATCCTTGTCGTGTCTGGGGATGTAGAGCCTGAAAACGTTCGCACCCTGGCAGAACAGTATTACGGCAAGATCCCCGCCAATCCGGATCTGCCCGACCGATCGCGGACGCAAGAGCCGCCACAGACCGCCGAACGTCGCCTGATCTTTCGCGATGACCGCGTTGCACAGGAATACGTCAGCCGGTCCTATCTGGCGCAGGAGCGGGATCCCGGCGACCAGAAAACCGCAGCGGCCCTGACCATATTGGCCGAACTGCTGGGCGGTGGCACCACATCCTATTTCGCCGAAAAACTGCAGTTTGACGCGCCTGTCGCGACCTATTCAGCGGCGTTCTATAGCGGTCAATCGCTGGACGATACGACCTTTAACCTTGTCGTCGTGCCGCAACCGGGCGTGTCCTTGCAGGATGCCGAAGATGCCATGGACACCGCCATCGCGGGTTTCATGAAAGACGGGGTGGATGCCGAGCAACTTGAACGGATCAAGCAACAGGTCCGAGCCGAACAAATCTATGCCCGCGATAACGCCGACAGCGTCGCCAACCGCTATGGCAGCGCCCTTGCCATCGGGTTGACCGTGCAGGACGTGCAGGATTGGCCGGATGTGCTTGAGGCCGTGACAGCCGAAGACATCATGCAGGCCGCCAAAGATGTGTTTAACCGCGAAGCCTCTGTCACAGGGTGGCTGATGCGCGAAGAGGTGACGGAATGAGACTGTTTTACGCAATCGTCCTGACGGTTCTGGCCGCGCTGCCCGCCCGTGCCGAGGTGGACATCCAAGAGGTGACGTCCCCCGGTGGCATCACCGCGTGGCTGGTAGAGGAACATTCGATCCCCTTCGTCGCACTTGATGTGCGCTTTCGCGGCGGTGCATCGCTGGATGCCCCCGAAAAACGCGGCGCAATCAACCTGATGACGGGCCTGCTGGAAGAGGGGGCCGGTGACATGGGCGCACGCGATTTCGCCCGTGCCGCCGAAGGGCTGGCCAGCAGCTTTCGGTTCAGCGTGGATGACGATGCGCTCTCCGTATCCTCGCGCTTTCTCACCGAAAATCAGGACGCGTCGATCGCGCTGTTGAAACAGGCGTTGCAGACGCCCCGGTTTGACCCGGATGCGATTGAACGGGTGCGCGGGCAGGTGCTTTCGGGGATCCGCTCCAGCGCGAAAGACCCGAACGATATCGCGCGCAAAAAGATGGACGAGCTGCTGTATGGCGATCACCCCTACGGCTCGCCGCTCAGCGGGACCGAAGAAACGGTGACCGCTCTGACACGCGATGACCTCGTCGCGGCACATAAGGATGTGCTGGCGCGCGACCGTATCTTCATCGGTGCGGTGGGGGACATCACGCCAGAAGAGCTGGGCCTGATGCTTGACGAACTGTTGGGCGATCTGCCCGAAACCGGTGCACCGCTGCCCCCACAGGCCGAGGTCGCTATCCCGTCGGGCACCACGGTCGTCGATTTCCCGACGCCCCAATCTGTCGCGATTTTTGCGCAAAAGGGCATTTCCCAGAAGGACGATGATTTCTTTGCCGCGACCGTGTTGAACCAAGTGCTTGGCGGTGGATCGTTTGAAAGCCGTCTGATGACCGAAGTGCGCGAGAAACGCGGGCTGACCTATGGCGTCTATTCCTATCTGGTGCCGATGGATCTGGCTGAAACATGGCAAGGATCGGTCAGTTCGGCGAACGACCGGATCGGGCAGGCGATGGATGTGATCAAGGACGAATGGGCCAAAGCCGCGGCCGAGGGCGTAACTCAGCAAGAGTTGGACGATGCCAAGACCTATATCACAGGCTCCTACCCGCTGCGTTTTGACGGCAACCAGACCATCGCGAGCATCCTTGTGGGGATGCAGATGATCGACCTGCCCATCGACTATATCGCCACGCGCAACGACAAGGTCGAAGCGGTGACGCTGGACGATGTGAAACGTGTTGCCGGCGACCTGCTGGACCCTGACGGGCTGGCCTTTGTTGTTGTCGGCCAACCCGAAGGGATCGAGGCCACGGCGCAGGAAAGCGACTGACCGCGGCCTCCAACCAAGACCGGACACAAAAAAAACGGGCGCTTCTCAGCGCCCGTTTTTCGTTTCAGGACATCGCCAGGTTACTCGCCGTAAGGGATCCAGATATTCTTGACCTCGGTCGCGGCGTGCAAGAACGCTTTGCCTTCACCCTCTGCGCCGTCCCAGTCGCGGGCCATACCGTTGTTGACCCAGGTGCGCTTCAGGTTTTGCGCGCTGGCCCGCTCGACGGTTTCGCTTTGCGCCTTGTCGCCAAAGCTCCAGACCGCATCCACGTCCATATGCCGCGCCAGTGTTTCGGCGATGTCCTTCTGCGGGCCGGTCAAGATATTCACCACACCCGCCGGCACGTCAGAGGTTTCAAGCACCTGCACGAAATCCGTCGCAGCAAGCGGGAAGGGGCCGCTGGCGGACAAGATGATCCGGTTCCCCATCGCAATCGCCGGCGCCATGCAAGAGATCAGCCCCAGCAAGGGTGCCTCCGCCGGGCAAAGCGCGCCGATCACGCCCACAGGTTCCTTCATGGCAAGCGCCACGCCGCGGATCGGTACGCCATGCACCTGCCCATCATATTTGTCGGCCCAGGCCGCGTAGGTGAACAGACGTTTGACCGCGAGATCGACCTCGGATTTACCGGTTTTAGCGCCCTGCATCGCATCCAGACGCCGTGCGAATTCATCCCCGCGTGCCGCCAGATTTTCAGCGATATAATAGAGGATCTGCGCGCGCAGATGACCTGTGGTCTTGCGCCACCCCTTTGCGGCATGAGCCGCTTCCACGGCATTGCGCACATCCTTGCGCGACGCGAGCGAGACATGGCCCAGCAGATCGCCGGACTTGCCCCAGACCGGAGCGGAATAGCCGCTGTCAGGGCGGCTTTGCTTGCCGCCGATATAAAGCTTGGCCGTCCGGTCAATCGGGTCCGCTGGCGTGCCGCTGCCGGAAAAGGCCGTGATCTCTTTCAAAGGTTTTTGCGTGGTTTTCGGACGGGTATAGGCCGCCAGCCCTTCCCAGCCACCTTCGCGGCCAAAGCCGCTTTCGCGCACACCGCCAAAGCCCGCCGCCGCATCCATCATATTGGTGCCGTTCACCCAGACGATGCCCGATACCAGTTTGGGCGCGATATCCAGCGCGAGGTTGATATTCTCGGACCAGACCGTCGCCGCCAGCCCGTAGCGGGTGTTATTGGCCAGCTCGACCGCCTCGGCAGGGGTGCGGAAAGTGGTGGATACCAGCACGGGGCCAAAGATCTCGTCCTGCATCAAGGGATCGGCAGGGTTCATGCCGGTGATCAATGTGGGCGGATAATAGCATCCGGTCGCGGGGATATCGCCCGCGGTAAACACCTCGCCACTGGTGTTGGCGGCGACCATTTCGGTCACGCGCTGCACCTGAACGGGGTCCACCAGCGCGCCCACATCCACGGATTTGTCCAGCGGATCACCGACCCGCAGCTTCGCCATCCGCGCCCGCAGCTTGGCATAGAGCCGATCCGCCACGGGCTCGTGCACCAGCAGGCGCGAGCCTGCACAGCAGACCTGCCCCTGATTGAACCAGATCGCATCCACCAACCCCTCGACGGCTGAATCCAGATCTGCATCGTCGAAAACGATATAGGGCGACTTGCCCCCCAGCTCGAGCGTCAGCGCCTTGCCGCTTCCGGCGGTCGCCTCGCGGATGCGCCGCCCGACAGGGGTCGATCCGGTAAAGGCGATCTTGTCTACCTCAGCCTGCACGATCATCTCGCCCACGGCGCCGTCACCGGTGACAATATTGACGACACCCTTGGGCAAGCCCGCCTGCACACAGATATCGGCAAACAGCAGCGCGGTCAGCGACGTATACTCCGCCGGTTTCAATACCACCGTATTCCCCATCGCCAAAGCAGGGGCCACCTTCCACGCCAGCATCAGCAGCGGGAAGTTCCACGGGATGATCTGCCCGCATACGCCAAGCGCGTCTGCGTCGGGTAGCTCGGACTCCATCAGCTGGGCCATGCCCGCGTGGTAATAGAAATGCCGCTGCGCCAAGGGCACATCCACATCGCGCGCCTCGCGGATGGGTTTGCCGTTGTCCAGCGTTTCCAGCACGGCGAACAACCGGCTGTGTTTCTGCAGCAACCGCGCCAGCGCATAAAGGAACCGCGCCCGTCCGTGACCGCCCAGCTTGGCCCATTTGGGCTGTGCCTTGCGCGCCGCGGCAACCGCGGTGTCGACCTCTGCCTGGCTGGCCTGCGTCAACGTTGCCAGCACATTGCCATTGGCGGGGTTGCGGCTTTCGAAATCATCCCGCGCCTCGGTGAACGCGCCGTCGATGAAATGCCCGAAACGGCTGCCCTGATCGACCAGCCACGCCAGTGCGTCAGCGGCATTTTCCGGTGCCGTCCCATAGTCCATGGTTTCATAGATTTCGGACACGCTCATGGGTTCACCCTTTTCAAAATACTCAAATCCGACATTGGTTTCACGCGGCTCAGCTGATGGCGTGACGATGGCTTGCGGAATAGCTGCCCGACACATGGTGGTCGAGCTGTCGTTCGATGTCGCCCAACAGCGACGAGGCCCCGAAACGGAAGAGGTCGGGCTGCAACCAGCGGTCGCCCAATTCCTCTTTCATCATGGCCAGATAGACCAGCGCGTCCTTTGCCTTCGATATCCCGCCCGCGGGCTTGTAGCCAACGCGGAAGCCGGTGCGGTCGAAATAGTCGCGGATCGCGCGGATCATCACGAGGGTCACGGGCAGGGTCGCATTGACGCTTTCCTTACCGGTGGAGGTCTTGATGAAGTCAGCGCCCGCCATCATGCAGATCAGCGAGGCACGCGCGACATTGCGCAGGCTGCCCAACTCTCCGGTCGCGAGGATCGCCTTGACATGTGCATCACCACAAGCGGCGCGGAAGGCACGCATTTCATCATAAAGCGCCTGCCAGTCACCTGACAGCACATGGCGGCGCGAAATAACGATGTCGATCTCGGCGGCTCCGGCGGCGACGCTCATCTCGATCTCGCGCAGACGCAGCTCGAACGGGGAGAGACCGGCGGGAAATCCTGTCGAGACGGCAGCAATCGGGATGCCTGTGCCCTGCAGTGCTGCTTTGGCGGGGGCGATCATCTCGTGGTAGACACAGACCGCGCCCACGGTGATCTGCGACATGCCAAGCGCGTCCAGCAGCGCGGGCGCAATCGGTTGACGTGCCTTCGCACAAAGCCGCTCGACACGGCGGGCGGTATCATCCCCTGACAGCGTGGTCAGGTCGATGCAGCTGACGGCGCGGAGCAGCCACGCGGCCTGATACTCTTTCTTCACGGAACGGCGCGCGGGTAAACCCGCGGCGCGGCGCTCCACCGCAGAGGAGTTCACCTGCACGGCGCGCACCCAATCCATATCCAGCGGCATCCCCGGATTGCGGGGTTCCGTCACCTGTGGCAGGTGGCTTTGGGCCAGTTCGGTCGGGTCATATACATGCGTGGACATGGGCGCTTTCCTGTCTGATCAGACAGGCAATGTGCCACGGGGCAACGGCGCAATGCAAGCATCGCGCCCTCACGTCACATCCGCCAGCGGCGTTCAGCTGCCGCGATAGGTTGAATAGCCGAACGGCGATAGCAAAAGCGGCACGTGATAATGCGCATCCGCATCCGAAATGCCAAAGCGCAGGGGGATCTGGTCCAGGAAACGCGGTGCTTCGGGCTCCGCTCCGATGGCATCAAGATAGGCCCCGGCTTCGAACACCAGCTCGTAGGTGCCAGCCGCAAACTGGCCCTTGGGCAAGATCGGGGTGTCGGTGCGACCGTCAGCATTAGTGGTCATTTGCACCAGCTTCATGCGGTTGGCCCCCTCGATCCGGTAAAGCGTGATTTCCAGCCCGCCTGCGGGGCGGCCGCGGGCGGTGTCCAGAACATGCGTCGTCAAATAGCCGTTTGCCATGGGTGGGGTCTTTCCTGATCCGTTGGACCCTTACGATAGGCGGGTGTCGGGCTAGGTCAATGGCGGATTGATGGGCGGCTTTCTGGGCGCGCCAGCGCTGAAAGACGCGGTGATTCGGGCGATGGTGAAAAATAATTCGCCTACCGAATCGTTTTTGCTTGAGCCGCGAATCATCCTGCGCCTATATGGTACACAACATTCAATCGGAGGTGTTGCCTGCCAGCGACCCATACAATCCGAGTATGTATTCTGGGGGACAGAATTCTTATGATCGGGCAAGTCGCACGTGGTGCGACGATCATTGGGCAGGGGCCGACAGGACTCGTGTTGCATAGCGCAGCAAGAGCGGCCCCTTCCACTCACTTTCCCGCCCGATATGCCCCCCGCATGTGTTTGAGTTTCAGGCCGGCCAGCGCCTTAGAACTTTCGCTATAAGAGAGCAGGGCCACTCGAGCCGATCTGGCAGCCGGCCGACCTTTCGGGAAGGGTTGGCTGGCTGTACATTGCGAAAAATCAGTGCCAGAAAACCGTTGGTTGACTAAAACAACGGCCCGCAGCGCGCGGTTTCCCCGCGCGCGCAGGCGCTGACCAAAGGACGATCCCATGACACGCTACCCTCGTGATTTTCACGGCTACGGCCCCACACCGCCTGATGCACAATGGCCGGGCGGCGCGCGGATCGCGGTGCAATTCGTGCTGAACTACGAGGAGGGCGGCGAGAACTGTCTGCTTCACGGGGATGCCGCGTCAGAGGCCTTCTTGTCCGAGATCGTCGGGGCCGCCCCTTGGCCGGGGCAGCGCCACTGGAACATGGAATCCATCTATGACTACGGCGCGCGGGCGGGCTTTTGGCGGTTGCACCGCCTGTTCACCGGAGCGGATATCCCTGTTACCGTTTATGGCGTCGCCACCGCCTTGGCGCGGTCCCCGCAGCAGGTAGAGGCGATGACCCAGGCCGATTGGGAAATCGCAAGCCACGGGCTGAAATGGATCGATTACAAGGACCACACCGCCGAGGTTGAAAGCGCCGACATGGACGAGGCGATCCGCCTGCACCGCGAGGTCGTCGGCACAGCGCCGCGTGGCTGGTACACGGGGCGCAGCTCTGTGAACACGGTCGCGCTGGCGGCAGAGACGGGGGTCTTCGACTATATCTCGGATACATACGACGATGATCTGCCCTATTGGATGCAGGTGGCAGGACGCGCTCAACTGATTATCCCCTATACTCTTGATTGCAACGATATGCGCTTTGCCACGCCTCAGGGTTTTAATTCGGGCGATCAGTTCTATGCCTATCTGCGCGATACCTTCGATGCGCTTTATGCCGAAGGCAGCGCCGGGCAGGCCAAGATGATGTCGGTCGGGCTGCATTGCCGTCTGATCGGGCGGCCCGGACGGATACAGGCGCTGAAACGTTTTATCGACTATATCAAAGGGTTCGAAGGCGTCTGGACGCCGCGCCGCATCGACATCGCTGACCATTGGCGTGTCACCCATCCGCCTCAGCCGCGCCTGCGTCTGGACCAGATGGACCGCGCCAGCTTTGTCGCGAAATTCGGCGGGGTGTTCGAACATTCACCGTGGATCGCCGAACGCGCCTATGACCTTGAACTTGGGCCCGCGCATAACTCTGTTGCGGGGATACATAATGCTTTGGCGCGGATGTTCCGGTCGGCGACGCGGGCGGAACGCTTGGGCGTGCTGACCGCGCACCCCGATCTGGCGGGCAAGCTGGCGGCGGCCAAACGGTTGACGGCTGAAAGCACGCAAGAACAAGCCAGCGCCGGGCTGGACGCCTTGACCGATGCCGAGCGCGCCCGCTTCGAGACGTTGAACAGCCAATACGTCGCGAAACACGGGTTTCCCTTTATCATCGCGGTGAAGGATCACGACAAGGACGGCATCCTGCGCCAGTTCGAGACCCGCATCGCCAACGCAACCGAAGATGAATTTACCACCGCATGCGCACAGGTCGAACGGATCGCACGGCTGCGGCTGGAGGATATGCTATGACCTATGCCTTCCCCCCCGGCGGTCTGCCGGACCAGACTGTCTCTCCTGAAAGCACGGCTGTTTTCACCGACGCCTACGCAGTGATCCCTGCCTCGGTGCAGCGGGACATCGTGACCAGCTTGCTGCCCGGATGGGTGAACACACGCGCCTGGGTGCTGGCGCGGCCGCTGACCGGATTTGCAGAAACCTTCGCGCAATACGCGGTAGAGCTTGCCCCCAAGGGTGGCAGCGACACACCCGAACCGAACGCGCAGGCGCAAGCGGTCTTGTTCGTGGCCACAGGCCGCGCACGGTTGACGCTGGACGGGCAGGGGTATGATCTTGTGGCAGGGTCTTACGCCTATATTCCCCCTGCGGCCAAATGGACGCTATGGAACACCGGCGATATGCCTTGCGGCTTGCACTGGGTGCGCAAGCGCTATGTGCCCGTGGACGGCTTGGACGCGCCGGAGGCATTCGTGACCCATGACGACGAGGTCGCGCCGATTGCCATGCCCGATACCGATGGCGCTTGGGCGACCCAGCGTTTTGCGGACCCAAACGATCTGCGCCACGACATGCACGTCAATATCGTGACCTTCCAACCGGGCGGGCGCATCCCTTTCGCAGAGACCCATGTGATGGAGCACG
Organism: Sulfitobacter sp. G5_S2_6_S6; assembly: GCF_054968505.1. Lineage (NCBI taxonomy): Bacteria > Pseudomonadati > Pseudomonadota > Alphaproteobacteria > Rhodobacterales > Roseobacteraceae > Sulfitobacter > Sulfitobacter sp. G5_S2_6_S6. The sequence goes on along the minus strand of NZ_JBQKUI010000002.1, from coordinate 43,445 downwards.
GGCTTTACGTCATTCAGGGCACGGCGGATTATTTGCTGAACCGCGACTGGGTGCCGGTTGAAGCGGGCGATTTCATGTGGCTGCGCGCTTTCTGTCCGCAGGCCTGTATCGCAACGGGGCAAGAACCCTTCCGCTATCTGCTGTATAAGGATGTGAACCGCCACATGCCGCTGTCGCTATGAGCCCGCGCGAGATCACCGTTCAGCCCCTGACCGCAGATGCCTTCGCCCCTTTCGGTGAAGTGCTGGACGCGTCGGGCGCGCCGGACCGGATCATCAACGCGGGGCTGTGTGGGCGGCACCATGATCTGGCAAAGCTGGATTTCGGGCCCGACGGTCGCGCGGGCATCAGCATCTTTAACGCGCAGGCCCGTCGTCTGCCGTACCAGTTGGACCTGCTTGAACGGCACCCCGAAGGGTCGCAAGCCTTCCTGCCGCTGACGGGCGCGCCGTTTCTTGTGATCGTAGCACCCGACGAGGGCGATACCCCCGGCACACCGCTGGCGTTCTTGACGGCACCGCATCAGGGCGTGAACTTTCACCGCGGGACATGGCACGGCGTGCTTACCCCTTTGGCAGAGCCCGGGCTTTTCGCCGTGGTGGACCGCATCGGCACCAGCCCCAACCTTGACGAATACCCGCTGGACCCGCCTTATGTGATCAAGGGGTAAACCCCGCAGATAATCGGATCGCACAAATAGCGGCCAGTGATCAACAAGGGACATTTGATATGACACGCCACGCCATCGGCACGCCGGAACAACTGCGCGACCCCAATTACATGCCGCCGCTGTATCGCGCTATTCCTCTGGGTGTTCAGCACGTGCTGGCGATGTTCGTGTCCAATGTCACCCCCGCCATCATCATCGCGGGCGCGGCGGGCTTTGGGTTCGGGTCGAACTCGCCCGACTTTCCCGAACTACTGTACCTGATCCAGATGTCGATGCTGTTTGCCGGTGTCGCGACGCTGCTGCAAACGCTGACGCTGGGGCCTGTCGGGGCAGGGCTGCCGATTGTGCAGGGCACGTCTTTCGCGTTCATCCCCATCATGATCCCTCTGGTGGCGGGCAAGGGTGTGGACGGGCTTGCCGCGCTGTTCGGAGGGGTTGTGATCGGCGGCATGTTCCACGCCTTTCTGGGGCTGTTCATCGGCAAGATCCGATTTGCGCTGCCGCCGCTTGTTACGGGGTTGGTGGTCACGATGATCGGCCTGGCGCTGGTCAAGGTGGGGATCCAATACGCTGCCGGTGGTGTGCCCGCGATTGGCACGCCTGCCTATGGCAGCCTGCTGAACTGGTCGGCCGCGCTGGTGGTGATCTTTGTCACATTGGGGATCAAGTTTTTCACCCGCGGGATGCTGTCGATCTCGGCTGTGCTGATCGGCTTGATCGTGGGGTATATCTATGCGCTGGCTGTGGGGATGCTCAGCTTTGGCGACATCAGCGGGTCGTGGTCACGCTCCGCCGCCTTTGCGCTGCCCAATCCGCTGAAATACGGGTTCGAGTTTTCGGCAGCGGCGATCATCGGCTTTTGTCTGATGGCGTTTATCTCGGCGATTGAAACCGTGGGTGACGTCGCCGGGATCACAAAGGGCGGCGCGGGCCGTGAGGCGACCGACCGCGAAATCCAGGGCGCGACCTATGCCGACGGGATCGGGTCTGCCGTCGCCGGTCTTTTTGGGGGGCTGCCCAACACATCCTTCAGCCAGAACGTCGGCCTGATCGCAATGACAGGCGTGATGAGCCGCCACGTCGTCACCGTCGGTGCGCTGTTCCTGATCCTCTGCGGGCTGGTCCCCAAGGTCGGCGGCGTGATCCGCACCATCCCGATCGAGGTTTTGGGCGGCGGGGTTATCGTGATGTTCGGCATGGTCGTGGCCGCTGGCATGTCGATGTTGTCCGACGTGGACTGGAACCGCCGCAATATGGTGATCTTTGCCATCTCGATCTCGATCGGTCTGGGGCTTCAGCTGGAACCCGGCGCGGTGCAACACCTGCCCGATACGGCCAAGATCCTGCTGACCAGCGGTCTGCTTCCCGCGGCCCTGATTGCTATTGTACTGAACCTGCTTCTGCCCGAAGAACTGGCAGAGGAATCAACCGAGGAAGTCTCGGGCGGGTTGTCAGGCAGTTCTAAGGGTAAACTGCCGCATACGCCCAAGACGCTACACTAAGGAGCCACCCCATGTACGATATGGCCGCCATTGGCGCTTGGATCGAGTTTGCCGTTCGCTGGGTGCATGTCATCACGGCCATCGCGTGGATCGGGTCGTCGTTCTACTTTATCGCGCTGGATCTGGGCCTGCACCGCGACCGCAACCTCAAAACCGGCGCGGACGGGGAAGAATGGCAGGTCCACGGCGGCGGGTTCTATCACGTGCAGAAATATCTGGTGGCCCCCGCGCAGATGCCCGACGATCTGATCTGGTTCAAATGGGAAAGCTATTCGACGTGGCTTTCCGGCTTTGCCTTACTGATCCTGGTCTACTACCTCGGGTCGGAATTCTATCTTGTCGATCCCACTGTCGCAGAACTGGCGAACTGGCAGGCCGTGGGGATTTCCCTTCTGTCGCTCGGCTTTGGTTGGCTGGTTTACGACCAGATCTGCAAAAGCAAATTCGGCGATAACAACACACGGCTGATGATCGGCCTCTATGTGATCCTTGTGGGGATGGCCTATTTCTATACCTCGGTCTTCTCGGGGCGTGCAGCGTTGCTGCATCTGGGCGCGTTCACCGCGACGATCATGTCGGCGAATGTGTTCTTCATCATCATGCCGAACCAGCGGATCGTGGTGGCCGACCTCAAGGCGGGGCGGGTGCCGGATGCGAAATACGGCAAGATCGCCAAACAGCGCAGCACACATAATAACTATCTGACCTTGCCGGTCATCTTCCTGATGCTCAGCAACCACTACCCGCTGGCCTTCGCGTCGGAAATGAACTGGCTGATTGCGGCACTGGTGTTTCTGATGGGGGTCACGATCCGCCATTACTTCAACAGCCTGCACGCGCGTCAGGGCAATCCGACGTGGACATGGGCGGTCACCGCGCTGTTGTTCGTCACGATCATGTGGCTGTCGACCGCGCCGATGTTCCGCAGCGTCGAGCCGGAAGAGGCGACCGGCCCCGCACTGCGCTTTGCCCAGGCCGAAGGGTTTGACCGGGTGCAAGATATCGTGCGCGGTCGGTGCAGCATGTGTCATGCGGCAGAACCCGCGTGGGACGGGCTGCTTTGGCCGCCGAAATCCATCCGGCTTGAGACAGAACATCAGATCGCCAGCGCGGCCAAACAGATCTATTTGCAAGCAGGCGTGACCGATGCGATGCCCCCTGCCAACTTAAGCCATATGCAGGCCAGCGAACGCGCCGAGATCGTCGCCTGGTTCAATGCAGCCACACAGGATTAACCTCGCCGACGAGCGTTAACCATCCGTATTCGCGGCTTTCAGAATCGCGCGCCTCTATGCTAGGTCTAGAAGCATGGCGCATCCAAACCCCAATATAAGCGAAAATCGCCCGGTGATCCGGCAGCTCGACGACTCGGCGATTAACCGTATCGCCGCCGGAGAGGTCGTTGAACGCCCTGCCTCAGCGGTCAAGGAACTGGTCGAGAACGCAATTGATGCGGGCGCGCGGCAAATCACGGTCGAATATGCCGATGGTGGCAAGACCCTGATCCGCGTCACCGACGACGGCTGCGGCATCGCCGCGGACGATCTGACGCTGGCGCTGTCCCGGCACGCGACCTCGAAGATCGACGGGACGGACCTGCTGAACATCCACACCTTCGGTTTTCGCGGTGAAGCGCTGCCCTCGCTTGGGGCTGTCGGGCGGCTGACCATTTGCAGCCGTGTTGCGGGACAGGACGGGGCAGAGATTTCGGTCAACGGCGGCGTGACCGGCCCTGTGCGCCCTGCTGCGCTGAATGGTGGCACCGTCGTCACCCTGCGCGATCTCTTCTTTGCTACGCCCGCACGGTTGAAGTTCCTGCGCACCGATCGCGCCGAGGCGCAGGCGATCTCTGACATCATCAAGCGGCTGGCGATGGCGGAACCCTTCGTGCGTTTCACCCTGCGCGATGTGTCCGGCGACGGACCGGGCCGCGAGGTGTTTCGCGCCGAGGCCGAACAGGGCGATATGTTCGCCGCGCTGCACGGGCGTTTGGCACAGGTGTTGGGGCGCGAATTTGCTGAAAACGCGCTGGCCATCGATGCCGAACGCGAAGGGCTGCACCTGACGGGCTATGCGGCCCTGCCGACCTATTCGCGCGGCTCTGCCGTGACGCAATACCTGTTTGTGAACGGGCGTCCCGTCCGTGACAAGCTGCTGGTGGGGGCGTTGCGCGGGGCCTATTTCGACCTGCTGAGCCGTGACCGCCATCCCGCCGCCGCATTGTTCGTCGATTGCGATCCCAAGCTTGTGGATGTCAACGTCCACCCGGCCAAATCCGAAGTGCGCTTTCGCGATCCCGGACTGGCACGCGGGTTGATCGTATCGGCGCTGCGCCATGCACTGGCGGATGCGGGGCACCGTGCCTCGACCACCGTGGCGAATGCGACCTTGGGGGCGATGCGCCCCGAACAGCCCGGTGCGCGGGTGTATCAGATGGACCGCCCCTCGCTTGGTGCGCGCAGTGCTGCCTATCAGGCGCAAGCGCCCGAACCCGGCTTTGCCGAAACCGCCGGCATGTGGGGCCGTGTTGAAACGCCCCCCCAGTACGAGGCTGGCGGTGCTGACGTCCAGACCCACGACACTCGGACCCACGACGCACACACGCCCGCCGCCGAACCCGCGCCGGACTTCCCCCTTGGGACCGCGCGGGGACAGGTGCACGAGAATTACATCATCGCACAGACAGCGACGGGCATGGTCATCGTGGACCAGCACGCAGCGCATGAACGACTGGTCTATGAAAAGCTGAAACGCCAGATGGCCGAAAACGGTGTCGCGGCGCAGGCCTTGCTGATCCCCGAGATCGTGGATCTGTCAGCGTCGGACTGCGCGCGGCTGCTCGAGGTCGCGGAAGACCTCGCGCGGTTTGGACTGGGGATCGAGCCCTTTGGCGGCAGTGCCATTGCCGTGCGCGAAACGCCCGCGATCCTTGGCACAGTGGACGCCAAGGCGATGGTGCTGGATATCCTTGATGAGCTCGCGGATCAGAACGAAAGCAACACGTTACAGGCCCGGATCGAAGCGATCCTCAGCCGTGTGGCCTGTCACGGTTCCATCCGCTCGGGCCGCTGGATGCGGGGCGAGGAAATGAACGCGCTGCTGCGCGAGATGGAGGCGACGCCCCATTCCGGCCAGTGCAACCACGGCCGCCCCACCTATGTCGAGCTGAAGTTGAGCGATATCGAACGTCTGTTCGGGCGCACATGATCCAGCTTGGCGGTGAAACCTACGCGCTGACAGGCCCTGCCATGCTGCTGCTGATTGGCGGCGGGGGCGTGGTCTTGCTGGTGCTGATCCTGTTGGTGATGGCGGTGCGTGCGGCGGGGCGGTCGGCGCGGGTGGCGGCACCGCTGGCGCGACAGATGCAGATACTGGGCGGCCATGTACAACAGCTTGGCATGGGGCAGGAACAACTGCGCGGTGGTTTGCAAACCGTGTCGGATACCCAAGCCAATGCGCAGGCTCAGATGGTGCAAAGCATCGAGGCCCGCATGGCCCATGTGCAGCAGCAAATGCAGGACCGGCTGGCCGAGAACGCGGCCCGCTCTGCCCGGTCCTTGGCAGAGATGCAGGAACGCATGAGCGCGACACTTCACGGTTCCAGCAAGCAGACAACGACCAGCCTGACCCAGCTACAGGAACGGCTGGCCGCGATTGACAAGGCGCAGGACAATATCACCAAACTGTCGGGCGACGTGTTGTCGCTGCAGGATATCCTGAGCAACAAACAGACCCGTGGCGCATTCGGTGAAATCCAGCTTCACGATATCGTCTCTAAGGCGCTGCCAAGTGACAGCTATACGATGCAGGCGACGCTTTCCAACGGCAGGCGCGCGGATTGCCTGATCCACCTGCCGAATCCGCCCGGCCCGATCGTGATCGACAGTAAATTCCCGCTTGAAGCCTATGAAGCCCTGCGCCGTGCCAAGACGGAATACGAGGTCAAGGATGCTGCCCGCGCCATGCGGGTTGCGGTCAAGGCGCATATTCAGGCGATCACCACGAAATACATCATCGAGGGCGAGACCGCGGATGGCGCGCTGATGTTCCTGCCCTCGGAAGCCGTCTATGCCGAGCTGCATGCGAACTTCCCTGAACTCGTCCGCGAAGGTTTTGATGCGCGGGTCTGGATCGTATCGCCGACCACCTGCATGGCAACGCTGAATACGATGCGCGCGATCCTCAAGGATGCGCGGATGCGGGAACAGGCAGGGGCCATCCGCAAAACGCTCAAGATGCTGCACCGCGATGTCGAGATCGTGGTCGAACGTGTGGGCAAGCTGAACACCCATTTCGGGCAGGCCCGCGCCGATCTTGAAGGCTTGGGCACGGCTGCTGAACGCGCGGGTAAACGTGCGGCCAAACTGGATAATTTCGATTTCGAAGAACTGTCAGAGCAGGATAATCGCGTTGTGCCGCTTTCGCGCCCTGACAAACGGCCCTGACGGGCTATCTAAGCGAGGAGCCACGACAAGGGTGTCACAAAAAGTCGTAGTTAGTGTCTGATTAACTGCAACTCATGTACCGTCCAGCCCGTGTATCACCGAAAGTGCCGATACAAACCTGACAGACTGGAAATTCTCGCCTTATGCCATTTGAAGCCATCGACCCGCCACAGAACCACTCTTTGGCAGGCCACCGAAAGATTGCCGTCATCGGCGCGGGTATTTCCGGCATGGGGGCGGCGCATATGCTGGGCGACGACCATCAGGTGACCTTGTTCGAAAGCTGCCCCCGTCTGGGTGGCCACGCGCGCACGAAGATGGCGGGCAAGAAAGGCGACCAGCCTGTAGATACGGGCTTTATCGTGTTCAACTACGCCAATTATCCCAACCTCGCCGCGCTGTTCAAAGAGCTCGACGTGCCGGTGGTCAAATCCAACATGAGCTTCGGGGCCTCCATCGACGGGGGGCGGTTGGAATACGGGCTGATGACGCTGGATTCGATCTTCGCGCAGCGGCGCAATGCGCTGAACCCGAAATTCCTGCGTATGTTGACCGATATCGTGCGGTTCAACAGCACGGCGACCAAGCTGGCGCAAGACCGTACGCTGACCATTGCCGGGTTCTTGGACAAGCTGGGCGCAGGCGAATATTTTCGCAAATACTACCTGACGCCGCTGTCGGGCGCGATCTGGTCGACGCCGGTGGACAAGATCATGGATTTCCCCGCCTATTCTATGATCGACTTCTTCGAGAACCACGCCTTGCTAAGCCACACAGGCCAGCACCAGTGGTATACGGTTAAGGGCGGGTCACAGGAATATGTGAACCGTCTGGGGGCATCGCTGACAGCCAAGGGCGTCGACATTCGCCTTGGCACGCCAGTGCAATCCGTCCGCCGCACGCCCTTGGGCGCAGAGGTGAAAACCCATGGCGCGGAATGGGAAGCCTTTGACGAGGTCGTCTTTGCCAGCCATTCCGATGATACGCTTGCCCTTTTGGCCGACCCAAGCGCGGCAGAGCGTGCGGCCTTGGGTGCGGTGAAATACCAGCCCAACGACGTGGTGCTACATGCCGATGCCTCTGTTATGCCCAAGCTGCGCAAGACCTGGGCCTCGTGGATCTATGCCGAGGATAAGGGGCAGAAGTCCGACCGGATCGACCTGACCTACTGGATGAACTCGCTGCAACCGATCCCGATGGACGACCCGCATTTTGTGACGCTTAATACCAAGCGCCCGATCCGCGAAGAGCTGATCTATGACCAGGTCACCCTGCGCCATCCGGTCTACGATCTGGGCGCGCTGGCCGCACAAGAACAGGTGCGCGCCTTCAACGGCACGCAGAATACTTGGTTCTGCGGCGCTTGGATGAAGCATGGCTTCCACGAGGACGGGCTGTCTAGCGCGGTTGACGTTGTGCAGGGGCTGCGGGCCAAGGCAAAGGTCGCACTGGCCGCAGAATGAGCGCCGGCGTCGATCATATCCGTGGTGTGACCTATCATGGGCGCAAGGGGGCGGTCGAAAACAGCTTTCGCTATTCGGTCGATTACGTGGTTCTGGATGCAGAGGCATCGCTGCAAACACCAGCGTTGTTCGGGCGCAACCGCGGGGCCGTGACGTCGCTGTGGGACGAAGACCACGGCGGCACCAAAGGCGCGGGTCGCGGGGCCGCGTGGGTGCGCGATGTTCTGGCACAGCACGAAGTCACGGGCGTCGCGCGGATAGAGCTGATGGCGCAACCGCGCGTGCTGGGGCATGTGTTCAACCCGGTCAGCTTTTGGCTGTGCCACCGCGCGGACGAGGCGCTGATCGCCGTGATATCAGAGGTATCGAATACCTTCGGTGACCGGCACAGCTATCTATGCCACCACGATGACCTGCGCCCGATCACGGCCACTGATCATCTGCACGCGACCAAGATTTTCCACGTATCGCCATTTCAGCCGGTCGAAGGGGGATACAGTTTTCGCTTTGATATCCGCGCCGACCGTATTGGTGTCTGGATCGATTATACCCAGTCCGAAGGGGGCTTGATCGCCACCCTGACGGGCCGTCGTGGCCCTCTCACGAACCGGGCAATCCTGTGGTCGCTGCTGCGGCGTCCCTTCGGGGCGCGGCGGGTGTTGGCCTTGATCCACTGGCAAGCACTAAAGCTGTGGTGGAAGGGCGGCGGCTATCGCCCGCGTCCTGAACCGCCAGTGAAAGACGTGTCGGGCACGTGACCCGTTCGGCACATCAACTGCCTGCCTATGCGCTGTTTGCGTCGCTTCTGGCGGCGGCGGGGCTGCCGATTTATATTCACGCACCCAAGTTCTTTGTTGATGAATACGGGGTGTCTCTTGGGGCTTTGGGCACGGTGCTTTTTGCGCTGCGCCTGTTGGATGTGGTGCAGGACCCGTTGCTGGGGCGGCTATCGCAAGCCTTGCGCCACAGGCGTAGCACGGCGGTCGCCGTCGGTGTCGCCCTGATGGCTGTATCGATGTTTGCCCTGTTTGCAGTGCCGCCCTTGCTGCCGCCGCTGATGTGGTTCGCGCTGACACTGACGGGGGTGTTTTCGGCGTTCAGCTTTCTGACGATCTGCTTTTACGCGCAAGGGGTCGCCAAAGCCGCGCAGTTGCCCGGGCGCGGGCATCTGGTGCTGGCGCGCTGGCGCGAGACGGGAGCGTTGCTGGGTGTCTGCGCGGCCTCGGTCCTGCCTGTGATGCTGGGGCTGGTGATGGGGGCCCCGTTTACAGGGTTTGCCATCGGTTTTGCCGCGCTTGGTCTGGGCAGCGTTTTTGCCATGCGGGGCGAATGGCGCGGCGCGGATATCGCGGGTCCGACGGGGATCGCCGTGGTGTTGCGCGATCCGATTGCCCGTCGGTTGCTGCTGATCGCGCTGTTCAATGCGGCCCCTGTCGCGGTCACATCTACGTTATTTCTGTTCTACGTCGAAAGCGTGCTGCGCGCACCGGGGTGGGCGGGGGCGCTGCTGTTGCTCTTCTTTCTTTCGGCTGCCGTGGCCGCGCCGCTATGGGGCAAGCTGGCAGAGCGTTTCAGCCCCAAACCCGTCCTGCTATCCGCAATGGGCTTGGCGATCCTTGTGTTTGCAGGGACTTTGCTGCTGGGGGCGGGGGATGTGGCGTGGTTCGTGCTGGTCTGCATCGCCTCTGGCGCGGTGCTGGGGGCCGACCTGACACTGCTGCCCGCGATGTTCTCCGCGCGGATGGCGGTGGTCGCCCCGCAGGCCGCCGAGGGGTTCGGGCTGTGGTCGCTGGTGTCGAAATTCGCCCTTGCCTTCGCGGCGATAACGCTACTTCCCACCCTGCAGGCGTCCGGCTTTGACAGCGGTACGACGGGCAATGGACCGGTGGCAATCTCGACGCTCATATGGCTCTATGCTGGCGTGCCTTGCGGGCTCAAGCTGTTGGCCATCGGTTTTCTGGCCGCCACGCCGATGCAAAAGGATGATGAAGAATGATGGACATGTTGCAGTTTGCTCTGGGGGCCGCAGTGGTGGCCGCAATCTGGCTGGCGCGGCGGCGGATCACCGATTTCCCTGCGCAAAAGCCGTCGGATTATGCGGATGACTACACTGTCTTTGACATGAGGAAACATCTGGACGGGGCGATGGTCTGCGAAGGCGTGATCTTTGGCCCCGCGGGGCGGGTCACCAGCAGTTTCGTGGCAGATTTCAACGTGACATGGGACGGCGACACCGCACGTATCGAAGAACATTTCGTCTATGACGACAACACGACCCAAGACCGCACATGGACGATCACATTGGGCGAGACGGGGCATTTCACCGCCACCGCCCCGGACGTCAAAGGCACGGCCAAGGGCCGCAACGTCGGTGCGACGGTGCAGTCGAAATACACCATCAGGCTGCCCGATGACGTGGGCGGGCACCTGCTGAATACCGTGGACTGGATGTATCTGACCGGCGATGGCACGATCATCAACCGGAGTCAGTTCCGAAAATTTGGGGTGAAGGTGGCCGAATTGGTCGCCACCATCCGCAGAAAGGACGCAGCATGACCGAATGGACAGGAAAACGCTATTGGCTGATCGGGGCGAGCGCCGGACTGGGCGAAGCGCTGGCACATAAGCTGGGCCGACTGGGGGCCGAGGTCATCGTCTCTGCCCGGTCTGAAGGCAAGCTGGAGGCGCTGGTCGATGAACTGCCCGTTTCCGCCAGCTACCAGACCATCGACGTGCAGGATATCGACAGCATCCGCGCCGCGGTCAAAGCCGTCGGGCCGGTGGATGGCGTCGTCTATCTGGCGGGGGCCTATTGGCCCTTTGGGGCGCAGGCATGGGAGCCGGAGCATGCGACCACAATGATCGATGTGAACCTCACCGGGCTGGTGCGCGTGATGGGCGAAGTGGTGCCCGATATGGTCAAGCGCGACGCGGGCCACATCGTGATCACCTCTAGCCTCACGGCCTATCGCGGGCTGCCAAAGTCTATCGGCTATACGGCGTCCAAAGCGGGCACCTTGTCCTTGGCGGAATGTATGCACGCCGACCTGCGCAAGACCGGCGTGAAAGTTCAGGTGATCAACCCCGGTTTCATCCGCACGCAGCTGACCGACAAGAACGACTTCAAGATGCCTTTTTTGATGGAGCCCGAGGCCGCTGCGCAGCAAGTGGTCGAGCATATGAGCGGCAGCAGCTTTAAGAAAAGCTTCCCCTTCGGGTTCTCGCTTTTCTTCCGGCTGGCGCAGTTCCTGCCCGACGGCATCTACTACCGTCTATTCGGGTGAGCTGACCGGGCGCGTGATCCGCCCGATCTGATCGCGTCACACGGCGGCGCTGTGTTCTTGGAACAGCGCATGGGCCCGCGCCCAGACGGGCGAGGCATCTTCCGCCAGTGCCGAGAGCGTCGGCAGCAGCTGCGCGGCGTAGTCTTCAGAGCTTTCCAGCGGCAGCATCGAGGGCAGGTTGTCAATCGCGGTGACATCCAAAGGTGGGGTGTCATGCACGCGTAACGCGGGCTCTTCCCATGTGGTCGCGCGGTCATAGACCGGCACGGGGTTGAAGTCGCTGTCGGGATCGCAAGCGATATCGCCGATCACCCGCAGCGCGCGATCCCTGTCCAGCGCGCTTTTGGGCACGAAAACCGGTGTCTGCGGTCCCGCCAGAATGCAGTTGAAAAACAGCACATGCTGCAAAATCTCGGGGAAGGGGCCGCCGTGGGCAGTCTCCTTCATATCCCATCCGGTGACCTTGATCCCCAGACGGCCGCAAAGATCGGCGGCACCGCTGCCCACCCGACCAAGTGCGCCGATGACCAGCGCGTCGGGCGTGGCGAGCCCGTCGATCTCTGCCGCGAGGTCGCGGGTCAGCGCATCGGCGTTGGGGTAGGGGGTGATGGGGGCGACAGCGTGCCCGCGGGTTTGGGCAGCCCAGCATTTGACGGCCACCGCCGCCCCCGCGAACCCCGCCCAATAGCCAAAGGCGGCGACGCGCCGGCCGGTCTCGTCGGTCAGATACTCAAGGTCCAGCAAGGTGCCGCCGCCCGCCTTGAAACGTTGCAACAGGATACGCCCCGCCGATTGGCCCTTGTAGGCGTGACCGAACATGATGTGCCGGTGCACCAGCGGTGTGCCGTCGTCTGGCAGTTCCTTCAGGCCAAAGATGATCGCATCGGCAGGTGCGTCGGGCCAGCTGTTCTGTGGCGCGATGGTGCAGCCCGTGGCCGCATAGGCATCGGTCGCGATCACGCGGCTGTCCGAGGCTTCGACGGTGACGCGAAACCCCTGCGCCATCAACGCGGTAACCCCTTCGGGCGTGATGCCGACGCGGGTTTCATTGTCGCGCTGTTCGGCGCGAACCCATAGATGTGGCGCGGTCATAGCATCCCCTTGTCTTTCACCGCTGCCACGCTGGCGCGGGCAGTCATCTGCTGCATGAATGTCGTGATCTTGGGGTAGGCCGCCGTATCCACGCCGTCGCCCTCAAGCCAGTTGCACACGACGAACAGATAGGGATCGGCTAGGCTGAAATCGTCGCCCAACACATAGGGCCCGTGCAGGATATCACTTTCGACAAAATCGGCACAGGCGGCCATGGTTTCGGGCACCTGAGCCGTCATATCCTCGAAGCTGGATTGTTGTTTGGCCCACCGCGATCCGCGCATCTTGTGGGCATGGGCGACATGCATGGTCGAGGCGAGGTAGTACATCGCGCTGCGCATCTGTGCGGCGGCGGTCGGGTCCGTGGGGACCAGCCCGGCTTTGGGCGCAATGGCAGCGACATAGTCCAGCAGCGCACCGGTTTCGGTCAGGATCGTATCATCCTCAAGCCGCAGCGCAGGCACGCGTCCCTTGGGGTTGATCGCCAGATATTCGGGTTTCGTCTGCTCTGCCGTGGCGAAATCGACGCGCACCGGCTGATAGGGCAGGGCGGCTTCTTCGATGGCAATCGCCACCGCGACAGAGATGGTTCCGGGCGTAAAATATAGCGTAAGCATCGTTTTGCCTTTCAGATATGGGTCTGCGCGACACGGCGTGCGGGGGTGTCCAGATGGGGCACCGCGTTGAAGAGCACCGGCGACCAGTGGCCGCCAATGGGGAACAGCCGGTGCATCGATGTGTGCATGATCGCCAGCGCGATGCGCGACATGGCCGGAATGCCCAGCCCCATCGCCTGCGCCATCACCATCGAGATCAGCCCCCCAGAGGTCACGACCAGCGCCGGCCCCTCCCCGTCCGATATCTCTGATAGCACGGATTTGATGCGCCCTTCGAAATTGGCGTAGCTCTCGGGCGGGTTTTCGAGCCTGTCGCTTTTCCACGTCTCGAACACCAGCGGCAGGTGGTTGGTGAACCCGCCCTGTTCCGTGGGGAAAGGGATGCCGTGCTGCTGCTCCATCATGGTGGCGAGGGTGAAATACTCAAGCTCGTTCAGCCGCGCGTCGCGTATCGGTTCAAGCCCGGTGTTCATCCCCTCTGCCGTCTCGATATGGCGGCGTAGCGTGCCGGTATACAGCCGCGTGTGGTGGGTTTCGGACTGGCGCAGGTGGTCGCCCAGCCACGCAGCCTGTTCGTGACCAAGCGGGCTTAACTTGTCATAGCTGATTTCGTCCTTGGCCTGGGAATTTGCCTGACCGTGACGGATGAGGGTAATATGGGACATAGCGCGCCTTTTTCTGTTGCGCCATTGATAGGCAAGCCATGCGCGGGTGGAAAGCCTGCCCGCCCCTCGCATGTCGATTTTTTGCAGGCGGCCCCCCGCGTCGCGTATCGGAAACGCCGGTGGCGCAAAAACGGGGCAGGGTGTCGGGAATATGACTGCCGTCACATGCGTGCCCTGCCTATACTGCGGGGCGGTACAGGAGGGTTCCCCATGGCGGATAAGGTAAAATTCACGCTCGACGGCGAAGAGGTCGAGGCCGACACCGGGCTGACCATCTGGGAAATCGCCAATGGGCGCGGTCTGAAAATCCCGCATCTGTGTTTCACACCGGAGCCGGGGTATCGCCCCGATGGCAACTGCCGTGCCTGTATGGTCGAGATCGAAGGCGAACGCGTGCTGGCCGCCTCCTGCCTGCGCGAACCGAGCGACGGTATGGTCGTCACCACCAACAACGCGCGCGCCGAAAATGCCCGCAAGATGGTGATGGAACTGCTGGTCACTGATCAGCCCGCCCCCGAAGTCGCCCACGATAAATCCAGCCACCTGTGGGACATGGCCGCAATGGAAGGTATCTCGGAAAGCCGCTTCCCCAAGCTGGAAGAGGGGCGCATCCCGTTGCTCGACGACAGCCATGTGGCGATGCGTGTGAACCTTGATGCCTGTATCCAGTGCAACCTGTGTGTGCGCGCCTGCCGCGAGGTGCAGGTCAATGATGTGATCGGGATGGCCGGTCGCGGGCACGACAGCTATCCGGTGTTCGACATGGCCGACCCGATGGGCGCGTCCTCTTGTGTGGCCTGCGGTGAATGTGTGCAGGCCTGCCCGACGGGGGCGCTGATGCCCGCTACGGTGGTCGATGACGCGCAGGTGGGCGACAGCGCCGACTTTGACAGCGAAGTCGACAGTATTTGCCCGTTCTGCGGTGTGGGCTGTCAGGTGTCGCTGAAGGTGAAAGACGGCAAGATCAAATATGTCGAGGGCATCAACGGTCCCGCGAACGAAGGGCGGCTGTGCGTCAAGGGGCGCTTTGGTTTTGACTATATCCACCATCCCCATCGTCTGACTAAACCGCTGATCCGTCGCAAGGACGCCCCGCCCAAAGGGCTGAACGTGGACCCGGGCAACTGGCAAACCCAGTTCCGCGAAGCCACCTGGGACGAGGCGCTGGATTTCGCTGCGGGCGGCATGAAAAAGATCGGCGGCGCGGGTGTGGCGGGCTTTGGATCAGCGAAATGCACGAACGAGGAAGCCTACCTGTTTCAAAAGATCATCCGGCAGGGTTTTGGTCACAACAACGTCGATCACTGCACGCGGCTGTGTCATGCCTCGTCAGTGGCCGCGCTGATGGAGAATGTCGGATCCGGTGCGGTCACCGCGACCTTCAACCAGATCGAAAACGCCGATGTTGCGATTGTGATCGGTGCCAACCCGACCGAGAACCACCCCGTCGCGGCGACCTTCTTCAAGCAGTTCGCCAAGCGCGGCGGCAAGCTGATCGTGATGGACCCGCGCGGTCAGGCGCTGAAGCGGCACGCGTCGCATATGCTGCAATTCCGCCCCGGCACCGATGTATCGATGCTGAACGCGATCATGCATGTGATTGTCGAGGAAAAGCTTTACGACCAACAGTATATCGAAGCCTATACCGAAAACTGGGAGATCGAGAAAGCCCACCTGAAAACCTTCACCCCTGAAAAGATGTCCAAGATCTGCGGCATCGACGCGGAGGTGCTGCGCGATGTGGCGCGGACCTTTGCGGGGGCGAATGCGGCGATGATTTTCTGGGGGATGGGCATTTCGCAGCACATCCACGGCACCGATAATTCGCGCTGCCTGATTTCGCTTGCGCTGATGACGGGTCAGATCGGGCGACCCGGCGCGGGGCTGCATCCGTTGCGGGGGCAGAACAATGTGCAGGGCGCGTCTGACGCGGGGCTGATCCCGATGTTCCTGCCTGATTACCAGCCGGTGTCCGATGATGGCGTCCGCTCTGCCTTTACCGAAGTGTGGCAAAGCAGCGATTTCAGCAACAAGAAGGGCCTCACCGTGACCGAGATTATGGACGCGGTGCATGACGGGGATATTCGCAGCCTCTATGTGCTGGGTGAAAACCCGGCGATGTCTGACCCCGATGTCGAACACGCCCGCGCTGCGCTGGCCAAGCTCGATCATCTGGTGGTGCAGGATATCTTCCTGACCGAGACCGCGAATTTTGCCGATGTGATCCTGCCCGCCAGCGCCTTTGCGGAAAAATCCGGCACGGTGACCAATACCAACCGACAGGTGCAGATGGGCCGCCCCGCGGTGCCGCCACCCGGCGATGCGAAAGAGGATTGGTGGATCGAGGTCGAGCTTGCCAAACGCTTGGGGCTGGGCTGGACCTATACCGACCCGAGCGAGGTTTTCGCCGAGATGAAGCTGAATATGTCGTCGCTCAATAACATCACTTGGGACAGGTTAGAGAGTGAAGGGGCGGTGACCTACCCATCCACCAGCCCCACCGATCCGGGGCAGGCGATTGTCTTTGCCGATGGCTTCCCGCGACAGGACGGACGCGCACGGTTTACCCCTGCCAGCATCATCGCGCCTGACGACGCGCCGGATGACGACTATCCGATGATCCTGACCACGGGCCGGCAGCTTGAACATTGGCACACGGGGTCGATGACGCGGCGGTCCTATGTGCTTGATGGGCTAGAGCCCGAGGCGAACTGTTCGCTCCACCCGTCTACCTTACGCAAGCTGGGGGTAGAGCCGGGTGCCTATATCCGGCTCACGACCAAGCGCGGGTCGATCGAACTGATGGCGCGCGAAGACCGCGCCGTGTCGCCCGATATGGTGTTTCTGCCCTTTGCCTATGTTGAAGCGGCGGCAAATATCCTGACAAATCCAGCGGTTGACCCTTATGGCAAAATCCCCGAGTTTAAATTCTCGGCCGTGAAAGTAGAGGCCGCAACAGCCCCCCAACCCGCGGAGTAACCATGCAGATCAACCCCGACCGCTTTCTCGCCGACCTTCACAAATTGCGTTCGTTCGGCGCAGCGGGGGTGGGCAAAGGGGTGGTCCGCCCGGCCTATAGCGACGCCGATGTCGCCGCGCGGGACTGGCTGGCCGATCAGATGCGTGATGCCGGACTGCGGGTTGAAATGGACCAGATGGGCAATCTTTTCGGCTTGGCAGATGGGCCGTCGCTATTGATGGGGTCGCATTCCGATAGCCAGCCCGAAGGCGGATGGCTGGACGGCGCGCTTGGCGTGATTGCCGCGCTTGAAGTCGCCCGCGCCGCAGCCGAGGCCGGCGGCCCCGCGATCTCTGTCGTGTCGTTTCAGGATGAAGAGGGGCGGTTTGGCGTCACCACGGGCAGCGCCGTTTGGGGCGGGCATCTGGATCAGGCCGCCGCCGATGCGCTGACCGATCATGCGGGTGTGACCCTTGGTGACGCGCGTCAGGCCGTGGCGCATCTGGTCACGGGGGAGGTGTCGCCCGATCCGTTCACCGGCTTTGTCGAGTTGCATATCGAACAGGGGCCGGCGCTGGATACCAGCGGCGAACAGATTGCCGTGGTCACCGATATCGTCGGCATCCGCGACATGAAGATCACCTTTGACGGGCAGCAGAACCACGCGGGCACCACACCGATGCATCTGCGCCGCGATGCGTTTCAGGCGGTCTCTGCCTTCAATGCCGCGTTGAATGACCGGCTGCGCAATGTCGTCACACCGCAAACCGTCTGGACCATCGGCCATGTTGCGCTGCACCCAAATGCATCCTCTATCGTGCCGGGGCGTGCGGTATTTTCGATGCAGTGGCGCGACGCGGATGCGGACCGTCTGGGCCGGATGGAACAGATCATCCGCGACACCGCCACCGAGATCGCGGCGCAGCAGGGGCTGACGGTCAGCTTTGGCACAATGCTGGGGCTGGAACCCGTCGCGATGGACCCGGTCCTGCGCACCGCGCTGGAAGCCGGCGCGGAAGAAGTCGCGCCGGGCAACTGGCGCAAGATGCCGTCAGGGGCGCTGCATGACGCGACCAATGTGTCGCGCAAGATGCCGGTGGCGATGCTGTTTGTGCCGTCGATCGGGGGGCTGTCCCATACTTTCGAGGAAGACACGGACGAGGCCGATCTGGCGGCCGGTGTTCAGGTGCTTGCCCGCGCTGTGACGCGGCTGGGGTCAGTGACGTAGATAGCCGCGACGCTCGGCCCGTGTGCGATAGCGGTCTGCCATTTTTGACGCCTCGCGCAGGTTACCGAAACACTGGATTACCGCTTTGGGCTGGCCACCTGCGACGCCCCATTCGCGCAGGACAGAGACTTCGCTGAACAGGTTCATCGCGATTTCGACGCGATAGAACAGCCGTCTCTGGGCGGGGTTGGTCCTGTACAGCAAGCATTCGATCATGGGTAGAATCTAGCGGGCCAAGGGGCAGGCGCGCAATAAAAAACGGCAGCACCCGAGGCAGAAAAGACAGCGGCGCCATCTGTGGCGACAGGTGGCACCGCGTAGCTCAGGCGACGGTTTTGCGCAGGGTGATGCTGGTGGGGCGGTCAAACCCCGCGTGCGCTGTGCGGGCATATTCGTGAAAGCCGAGCGCGCGAAAGGTGGCGTGATTGTCCAACAGCTCCACCCGCGTTTGCAGTTCCAGCTGGCCAAGGTGCAGGGCACGGGCACGGCTCTCGGCGTGGGTGATCAGATGGCGTGCCAGCCCCAGTCGCTGATGGCTGGGGGCGACGCAGAGCTTGCCCAGATAAAGAACCGCCGGTTTCACGCTCAGCACCACACACGCCACGGGCGGCGCGCCGATCGCCCAGATTTCATCTCTATCCGCCGTGCCTTGCAGCGATGGCAATGTGGTTTGGCCAAGCGAGCTTGGCGGGTCAATGCGCCCCTCCATATAGGCAAAGCAGTCGCGCATCAGATGCAGCACGTCGTCCAGATGGGGGCTGCCACCGCTGATGCGACGGGGGGTCAGCTCCATGTGACGTCGCCCAGAAAGATGTAGCCCGCGCCATAGATCGTCTTGATCAACTGCGGGTTTTTGGGGTCTTCGCGCAGTTTGGTCCGCAGCCGCGAAATCCGCACGTCCATCGCCCTGTCAAAGCTTTCAGAGGCGACGCCGCCAAGGCTCGACTGCATCTGCGCGCGGCTGAGCAGACGTTTGGGCGCGTCCAGAAACAGGCGCAGCACCTCCCCCTCCGCGTGGGAGAAGGGGGTTTCGACGCCGCTTTCATCCTCAAGCGCGTAGCGGTCGAAATGCGCCTTCCACCCGCTGAACGCGGCGACGGTGCCGGCTTGCGGCGTGGGTTTGGCGCTGCGCAGACGGGCACGGATACGGGCGACGACCTCTGCCGGATCAAAGGGCTTGATGATGTAGTCATCCGCGCCAAGTTCCAGTCCCGTGACGCGGTCCTGCACCTGTGCGCGGCCCGAGATGATGATCACGATGGCCCCTTGTTCCAGCGCCAGTCGATGCACCAGCGTCAGCCCGTCTGAATCCGGCAGGGACAGGTCCACCAGACAGACATCGGGGGTGTGGGTCGCCAAGGCGGCCTCGAACGCGCGGGCGCGGCTGAACGACAGCGTGTCAAAGCCCGCTTCCTCTAAAGCGTCGGCGAGAAGCGTGCGGATTTCTGGTTCATCGTCCAGAATGGTGACGAGGGGGCGGGTCATTGGGCGGCACTCTCTTTCGGGGCAATCAGCGCGGTCAGATCCGCAATCTCGAAGGGTTTGCGCAGCACAGGGGCAAGGGTTTGCGCCTCAAGAAACTGGGCATCATCGGGCGGTAGCGAGGTCATCAATACCAGCGGCGGCGCATCGGCGGGTAGGCGTTTGGCAAGGTCCAGCCCCGTCGCCTCGCCCATAAGCTGGATGTCGGACAGGATCAGCGCGATGTCGGGTAGATCGGCCAGCAGGGCGGTGGCCTCATCCGCGCTGGCAGCTTCGATCACGGAATGGCCCAGCCCCATCAACATGTCTCGCACCAGCGCGCGCAGGTCATCCGCGTCTTCGACCAGCAGAACCAGTCCGGTGGTGGCAGCTACGGCGGGGCGGTAGGGCAGCCGCATGGTCACCTGCGCGCCATGGGCCGTATTGCCAAGGCGCAGATCGCCCCCCGCCGATTTCACCATGTCATAGACCATCGGCAGCCCCAGCCCCGATCCTTCGGCCCCTTTGGTGGTAAAAAACGGATCAAACCCGTGTTCTAGCGCCGAGGGCGAAAAACCGGGGCCGGTATCGCGCAAGACCCATTCGATCCATGTGTCATGGACCTGTCGCACTTCGAGCGAGATCGCCCCCGCGGCCCCGCAGGCATCGCGGGCGTTCAGGATCAGGTTCAACAGCCCGTCCTGCACCAGACCGCTGTCCAGCAGTACGGGGGTGTCACCCATCTGGTTGTCGATGCTTAGCGTCATGCCCTTGGGCAGGGTGGGGCGCGCGATCAGGGTCAGATCTTCAAGCAGCCGCGGGATATGGGTCGCAGTCGGACGCAGCGTGCGCGCGCCTGTCATATCGGCGATAGAGCTGAGCAACGTGCCGCCCCGGCGCGCCGCGGCAAGGGTGCCTTCGATGAGGGGGGCGGCCTCTGCCGGTTGGCCGTCCAGCCGCCCCAGCCGGGACTGCAGGCCAAGAATGATCGTCAGCAGGTTGGAAAAATCATGCGCCAGCCCCGAGATCACCTGCGCCGCGATCTCGCGTCGTCGGGTTTGCTGCAGGGCGACACGGTTCTGGGTTTCCTCGGTCACATCCATCGACAGGATATAGACCCCGCCGTTTGTATCGGGGGTAAAGGCGCCGCGGATGCGCCGGGCGCTCATCTCGTCCGTGAATTCGATCACCGACGGCTTTCCGGCAAAGGCCTGGGTGAGCGAAGGGGCGATAGAGTCGTAGGCCTGCTGACCCAGAACCTCTGCGATATGGCGGCCGATCAGATCCGCGCGCCGCCCCGGCATGACAGAGGCCAACCGCCGGTTTGAATAGGTGTAACAGGCGTTTGCATCCACATGGGCAATATGGGCCGGCATCATTTCTGTGGTCAGCCGCGTGCGGGCTTCGGACAGGGTGAGCTGGCGTTTTGCCTCTTCCAGCGCGGTGTTCATCGCGGCAAGTTCGCGGTTGGTGGCTGACAGTTCTTCGGCGTGGGCCAGCACCTGCCCCGACAGGGCATCAGACCGGGCGCGCAGCAGTGCCTCTTGCTGTTTGGTGCGGGTGATGTCGGTGTAGACGGTGACCCAGCCGCCTTGGGGCAGGGGGGAGCCTTCGACCGAGATGGTGCGGCCATTGGCGCGGGTACGTTCCATGTAATGGGGTTCAAATGCGCGGGCCTGTTCCACCCTTTCGGCCACAAAATGCGCCACGTCGTCCACGTCACCGTATTCACCCAACTGTGCCAGCAGGGTGATCGTTTCCTGAAAGCTCGCACCGGGGGTGACCAGCGCTTTGGGGAGGTCGAACATCTGCTGGAACGGTGCATTACACAGCACCAGCCGCAAATCCGCGTCATAGATCGTCAGCGCTTGCGCGATCAGGTTCAGCCCCGCAGCGGTCATGAGTTTTGTCTGGTGATCGTCGATCTGCATGCAGCCTCCCCCAGCGGCAGACTGCACCATCCCCACAGCGCCGCCAAGCGCAACCTTGGGAAATCACGCCTGTTACAATTCGTTAGAATTGAGAAATCATTAGGTAAAAGTTGACGCAGAGCATCAGGTCAACATCATGGTGTGACATCAGAATCGCACCAGCGATCGACCTGCCGAAAAAGAGCAGGGTTTGGGAGGAAGACATTTGGCTCACACGCTCGTGAGCGCCGACGGACCGCAATCGGTTCCGGCGCTGCTGCATCGTAATGCAAAGCAATTTGCGAACGCGCCTGCGTATCGCGAAAAAGAATATGGCATCTGGCAAAGCTGGACGTGGGCACAGACCCGCGACGAGGTCGAGGCGCTTGCGCTTGGCCTGCTGGAGCTTGGCGCGAATGAGGGTGATTTTATCGCCATCATCGGCCGCAACCGTCCCTATCTGTATTGGGCCATGATGGCCGCAGAGATGGTCGGTGCCGTGCCTGTGCCGCTGTATCAGGACGCCAACGCAGAAGAGATGGCCTATGTGCTGGATCATTGTGGCGCGCGTTTTGTGATCGCCGGTGATCAGGAACAGGTCGACAAGGTGCTGGACGTTCAGGATCAGCTGACCCAGTTCGAGCGTATGATCTATCTTGATCCACGCGGATTGCGCAAATACGACCACGCCGCGCTGGACCAGTATAGCGCCGTCCAGGACATGGGCCGCAAGGCACGCGACACGCACATCAAAGAGCTTGAGGCACGTCAGGCCAAGCTGGACTACGACAGCACGGGCGTCATGCTTTACACCTCTGGCACCACCGGCAAGCCCAAAGGTGTGGTGCTGAGCAACCGCAACATTATCGAGACGGCCAAATCCTCTTCCGCTTTCGACAAGCTGCGCCAGACGGACGATATTCTGGCCTATCTGCCGATGGCCTGGGTGGGGGATTTCATCTTTTCCGTAGGGCAGGCTCTGTGGACAGGCTTCTGCACGAACTGCCCTGAAAGCGCGGACACGATGCATGTGGACCTGCGCGAGATCGGCCCGACCTATTATTTCGCCCCGCCGCGCGTGTTCGAAACCCAGCTGACATCGGTGATGATCCGGATGGAGGACGCGAGCCGTTTCAAAAAGTGGCTGTTCGACAAATTCATGGCCCATGCCCGCAAGGTGGGCCCCGCCATTCTGGACGGTAAATCCGTAGGCGCAATGGACCGTGCGAAATACGCCCTAGGCGAGCTGATGATCTATGGTCCCCTGAAAAACACGCTCGGCCTCAGCCGCGTGCGCGTCGGCTATACCGCGGGCGAGGCGATCGGGCCGGAGATTTTCGATTTCTACCGCTCGCTCGGGATCAACCTGAAACAGCTTTATGGCCAGACCGAAGCCACCGTCTTTATCACCGCGCAGCCCGATGGCGAAGTGCGTAGTGACACGGTCGGCGTGACCTGCCCCGGCGTGGAGCTGAAGATCGCCGAGAACGGCGAAGTTTTCTACCGCAGCCCCGGCGTGTTTGTGGAATATTACAAGAACCCCGAAAGCACCGCTGATACCAAGGATGCCGAAGGCTGGGTCGCGACAGGCGACGCGGGCTTTATCGAGGAAGGCACCGGGCATCTGCGCATTATCGACCGCGCCAAAGACGTTGGCAAAATGGCCAATGGCAGCCTGTTCGCGCCGAAATACGTGGAAAACAAGCTGAAGTTCTTCCCCAACATCCTTGAAGCGGTGGTATTCGGGAACGGACGCGACGAATGCACCGCCTTTATCAATATCGACCTGACCGCGGTCGGAAACTGGGCGGAGCGCAACAACATCGGCTATGCGTCCTATCAGGAACTGGCGCGGCATCCGCAGGTGATGGACACGATCCAGAGTCATGTGGAAGAGGTCAACGCCTCTATCGCAGAAGACGAAATGCTGTCGGGCTGTCAGGTGCATCGCTTTGTTGTGCTGCACAAGGAACTTGATGCCGACGACGGAGAGCTGACGCGCACGCGCAAAGTCCGTCGCAAGGTCATCGGCGAGAAGTTCGACGATATCATCACCGCGCTCTACGACGGGTCGCCCTCTGTCAGCACGGTTACTGAAGTGACCTATGAAGACGGGCGCAAGGGGTCGATCTCGGCCACGCTGGAGGTGCGCGATGCCAAGGTGTTCGCAGACACCCGCAAGATGGCCGCGCAATGAGCGTGACATCAGGCGGAGCATGCGGGCGCTGCGGTTGCGCAGTGGATTTTAAGACCATTTGGAAGGGGGCTGCGGCGTGAAAGATATGACCGACGGCTATGTCACAGCGGATGGGCGCCAGATTGGCCCCGTTGTGATGGAAATGAAAAACATCACCCTGCGGTTCGGTGGGGTGGAGGCGATCAAGGATATCTCTTTCGACATCCGTCAGGGCGAGATCCGCGCGATCATCGGCCCGAATGGCGCGGGCAAATCATCCATGCTGAACGTGATCAGCGGGTTCTATGTGCCGCAGGAAGGCGAGGTCTGGTACAAGGGCAGCCGCCGTCCGGCGATGAAACCCTTTGAGGTGGCGCAGCAGGGGATCGCACGCACGTTCCAGAACATCGCCCTGTTCGAAGGGATGTCGGTGCTGGACAACGTCATGACGGGGCGTTTAACCAATATGAAGACCGGCATGTTCTGGCAGTCGATCTGGAAGGGCAAAGCGGAGCGCGAAGAGACCGCGAACCGCGAAGTCGCCGAAAAGATCATCGATTTCCTTGAGATTCAGGCGATCCGCAAGACGCCGGTGTCGCGTCTGTCCTACGGCTTGAAGAAACGGGTCGAACTGGCCCGCGCGCTGGCCGCCGAGCCGTCGATCCTGCTGCTGGATGAACCGATGGCGGGGATGAACGTCGAGGAAAAAGAGGACATGAGCCGCTTTATTCTGGATGTGAACGATGAATTCGGCACGACGATTGCCCTGATCGAACACGATATGGGCGTTGTGATGGACCTGAGCGACCGTGTGGTCGTGATGGATTACGGCAAGAAGATCGGCGACGGCACCCCGAGCGAGGTGCGCAACAACCAAGACGTGATCGACGCATATCTGGGGGTTGCCCATGACTGATTTTGCCACTGGTTTTGCGATGGGGAGGGTCTGATATGCCTGAGCAACTGGCCTTTACAATCGAGGTGTTCCTGAACGGGCTGATGGCGGGTGTGCTTTATGCACTGGTCGCCCTGGGGTTTGTTCTGATCTACAAAGCCTCGGGTATTTTTAACTATGCCCAAGGGGTTATGGCGCTGTTTGCGGCCCTAACCCTGGCAGGGATCATCGATGGGCAGGTGCCGTTTAGCCACCTGATCAACGCGATCCTGGGCACGGATATTCACCATTTCGGCTGGCACGTGCCGGCGTTCCTCGCGATTTTGCTGACGATGGTGGTTATGATCGGGCTGGCCTATGCGGTGCAGCGGTTGGTCTTCCGCCATCTGGTCGGGCAAGAGCCGATCATCCTCTTCATGGCGACCATCGGTCTGGCCTATTTTCTGGAAGGGGTGGGCGATCTGATGTGGGGGTCCGACATCAAGTCTATGGATGTGGGGCTGCCGCAGGGGCTGAACACCTGGATCGACGACACCACCTTTAACGCCTTTGGCTACGGGTTCTTTATCGATAATCTGGATATCGTGGCCAGCATCATTGCCGCGTTGCTGGTGATCGGCTTGGTGATGTTCGCGCAATACACCAAACAGGGCCGCGCCATGCGGGCTGTCGCGGACGACCACCAAGCGGCTTTGTCTGTCGGCGTGTCACTGAACTTTATCTGGATCCTCGTATGGTCGCTGGCGGGCTTTGTCGCCCTTGTCGCGGGCATCATGTGGGGCACGAAATCGGGGGTCCAATTCTCGCTCTCGCTGATCGCGCTGAAGGCGTTGCCGGTGCTGATGCTGGGGGGGTTCACCTCTATCCCCGGTGCCATCGTGGGCGGCTTGATCATCGGTGTGGGGGAGAAGCTGTTCGAATTCCTGATCGGTGCGCCTTTCCTTGGCGGTGCGACAGAGAACTGGTTCGCCTACATGCTGGCGCTGATCTTTCTGGTGTTCCGTCCGCAGGGCTTGTTCGGGGAGAAGATCATTGAACGTGTGTAGTTTTGGCAACTCCCTGACCGGGGCTTTGCCCCGGAACCCAGGATTTAAAACCATTTGGAACGGGGGGAGCATCTGATGTTCTATCGTGAAGCCGGGGATTTCAGCGCCTCATACGAAGAAGACAGCCAGACGTTTCCGATCAAGTTCGACCGGTATCGCTATTATCTGGTGTTGTTCATCGCCATTGCCGTGATCCCGTTTGTGATCAATGACTATTGGGTGAACTCGCTGTTTCTGCCGTTCCTGATCTACGCCATCGCGGCGATCGGGCTGAACATTCTGGTGGGCTATTGCGGGCAGGTGAGCTTGGGGACCGGTGGCTTTATGGCCGTGGGGGCCTATGCCTGCTACAAATTCATGACCGCCTTTCCCGACGTGAGCATGCTGGTGCATGTGTTGCTGTCGGGGCTGGTGACCGCCGGTGTCGGTGTGTTGTTCGGCCTGCCATCGCTGCGGATCAAAGGGTTCTATCTGGCCGTGGCAACGCTGGCGGCGCAGTTCTTTCTGGTCTGGCTCTTCAACCGTGTGCCGTGGTTCTACAACTACTCTGCCTCGGGCCAGATCAGCGCGCCGGAGCGGACATTCTTCGGAATCGAGATCACCGGACCGAATACGCAGGCCTGGGCGACCTATCTGTTCTGCCTGATGTTCGTGATCTTCAGCGCCTATGTAGCACGCAACCTGACCCGTGGGTCGATGGGACGCAAATGGATGGCGATCCGTGATATGGACATCGCGGCCGAGATCATCGGGGTAAACCCGCTGCGGGCAAAACTGACGGCCTTTGCGGTCAGCTCTTTCTTCATCGGCATCTCGGGGGCGCTGTTCTTTGCGGTCTATCTGGGTGCGGTCGAAGTGGGCGAGGCCTTTGGCATCCAGAAATCGTTCCTTGTGCTCTTTATGATCATCATCGGCGGGCTGGGTTCGATCTTTGGCAGCTTTGCCGGGGCCGCGTTCCTTGTGCTCTTGCCGGTTGCGTTGAAAATCGTGGGCGTGGACTGGTTCGGCTGGCCGACGGATATCGTGGCGCATCTGCAGCTTGTGATCGTGGGCGGGTTGATCATCATCTTCCTGATCGCGGAACCGCATGGGTTGGCCCAGTTGTGGCGCGTCGCCAAGGAAAAACTGAGATTGTGGCCCTTCCCGCACTAGGGAAGGACGCATGGCCGGGGGGAGGAGACCCAAGGCCGAAGAAGAGACGACCGGTACAACCCGGCAAGATCGGATACATCCAAGGGAGGAAACACCGATGAAACTGAAGATGACTACGTTGGCGCTTGGCGCTACTCTGGCTGCGGGCCCCGCAATGGCAGAGCTTGTATTCCCGTCGCTCAGCTATCGCACGGGCCCTTATGCGGCAAACGGGATTCCCTTTGCCGACGGCTATGCGGATTACTTCACGCTGCTGAACGAACGTGATGGCGGTATCGGTGGCGAACCGATCCGGATGATCGAATGTGAAACCGGCTATAACACCGAAAAGGGTGTGGAATGCTATGAAAGCACCAAGGGCGAAGGCGCGCTGGTCTATCAACCGCTGTCCACCGGCATCACCTATCAGCTGATCCCCAAAGCGACGGCAGATGGCATCCCTGTCCACTCTATGGGGTATGGCCGGACATCGGCCAAAGACGGGTCGGTGTTCAAGAATATCTTCAACTACCCCACCAACTACTGGGACGGCGCTTCGGTCGCGATCAAGCACCTGCTGGATCTGAACGGTGGCAGCCTTGAAGGTAAGAAGATCGCGCTGGTCTATCACAACTCTGCCTACGGCAAAGAGCCGATCCGCACCCTGGAAGAGCTGGGCAAAAAGCACGGGTTCGAACTGTCCTTGCTGCCTGTTGACCACCCCGGTCAGGAACAGAAATCCCAGTGGTTGCAGATCCGTCGTGAAAAGCCGGACAATGTGATCATGTACGGTTGGGGTGTGATGAACCAAGTCGCCGTGCAGGAAGCCGCGAACATCCGCTATCCGATGGATCAGTTCATCGGCATCTGGTGGTCCGGTTCCGAGAACGACGTGCGTCCAGCGGGTGACAAAGCCAATGGCTACAAGGCGCTGACGTTCCACAACGTGGGCGATGATTTCCCCGTGTTCGACGACATCCAGAAGTATGTTGTTGATACTGGCAAGGCCGCAGGTGCGGGCGACCAGATCGGGACCGCTTTGTATAACCGTGGTCTTTACGCCGCGATGCTGGCTGCCGAAGCTGCCAAAACGGCGCAGGGTATCCATGACACCAAGGCGCTGACACCAGCGCAGATGCGTGACGGCATGGAAGCACTGGAAATCACCGAAGCCAAGATGGCGGATCTGGGTCTGCCCAACTTTGGGCCAGAGTTCACGGTGTCTTGTGAAAACCACGGCGGTAACGGCTTTGGGGCTGTGGCGCAGTGGGATGCTGCTGCAGACAGCTGGAGCCTGATCACCGACTACATCCAGTCGGACCAAGACGTGCTGGCCCCGCTGGTGACCGAAGATGCGCAGGCCTTTGCCGCGGAATCCGGTATCGAACCCAGCTGCTAAGCGCAGCCCTTGAACAAGGGCGCGGCGGCATTGTTGCCGCGCCCGACCCCCACGCCACCTAGTGAAAGAGACACCCATGCTGGATGCCACCCCAACGCCCGACGCGCAGGTCGAGACCCTTCTTGAGGTCAATAATATCGAGGTGATCTATAACTCGGTCATTCTGGTGCTGAAGGGCGTGAGCCTGAAGGTGCCCAAGGGCGGTATCACGGCCCTGTTGGGCGGCAATGGCGCGGGCAAGACCACGACGCTCAAGGCGATTTCCAACCTGCTGCATTCCGAACGGGGCGAGGTCACCAAAGGGTCGATCAAATACCGCAATGATCCGGTGCACAAGCTCGACCCCGCAGAGATGGTGAAACGGGGTGTCGTGCAGGTGATGGAGGGGCGGCATTGCTTTGAACACCTGACCATCGAAGAGAACCTGCTGACCGGTGCCTATACCCGCAGCGACGGCAAGGCGGCGATCGCCCGTGATCTGGAAATGGTGTACGACTATTTCCCACGGCTGCGCGAACGGCGCAAATCGCAAGCGGGCTATACCTCGGGCGGGGAACAGCAGATGTGCGCCATTGGTCGTGCCCTGATGTCGCGCCCTGAAACGATCCTGCTGGACGAGCCATCAATGGGTCTTGCGCCGCAGTTGGTCGAACAGATTTTCGAGATCGTCAAATCGGTGAATGAAAACGAAGGCGTGACCTTCTTGCTGGCCGAACAGAACACCAATGTCGCCCTGCGCTTTGCGCATTACGGCTATATTCTGGAATCCGGTCGCGTCGTGATGGACGGCCCTGCCGCCGACCTGCGCGAGAACCAGGACGTTAAGGAATTCTACCTTGGCATGTCGGACGAGGGGCGCAAATCCTTCCGCGATGTCCGCAGCTATCGGCGCCGCAAACGCTGGCTCAGCTGATCCAGCGCACGGCCCACGAGTTTTCCATTTCCTGACCACCCAGATGAATTGCGAGTAAGCGACATGGCACAGACGTCCTATTTTGACAGCCTAGAGACCCGCAGCCCCGAGACACGGGCGGCCGATCTTGCCCGGTCCTTGCCCGCGCAGATCGCACGTGCACAGGCGCTGCCGGGCTATGCCGGATCGTTGGACGGGGTCGCGCCGGACACGATCACCAATGTCGAGGCGCTGGCCGCGCTGCCGGTTCTGCGCAAATCCGAGATCGGGAAACAGCAGGCGCAGTCGGCCCCCTTTGGGGGGTTCACCACCAAGCCCGCCCATGCGTTTACCCATATCTTCCAGTCTCCCGGTCCGATCTACGAACCCTCCTCCGACGCGCCGGATTGGTGGCGTATGGGGCGATTCCTGCACGCGGTGGGGATTGGCGAGGGCGACATCGTCCAGAACTGTTTTGGCTATCACCTGACACCTGCGGGCATGATCTTTGAATCCGGGGCGCGGGCTGTGGGGGCTGCGGTGCTGCCGGCGGGCACGGGGCAGACCGAACTGCAGGTCATCGCCGCGCGC
The DNA here is from genome assembly GCF_054968505.1 of Sulfitobacter sp. G5_S2_6_S6. NCBI lineage: Bacteria > Pseudomonadati > Pseudomonadota > Alphaproteobacteria > Rhodobacterales > Roseobacteraceae > Sulfitobacter > Sulfitobacter sp. G5_S2_6_S6. The sequence continues at coordinate 14,019 of NZ_JBQKUI010000002.1, read as the reverse complement.
GATATCGGCACGACCGCCTATGCCGGCACGCCGGATTACCTCAAGATCATTCTCGAAAAAGCGGATGAAATGGGGGTGACCCTTGGCATCACCAAAGCGGCCGTGGGCGGGGGCGCGCTGTTCCCGTCCTTGCGCGACTATTATGCAGAGCGGGGGATCACCTGTTTGCAAAGCTATGCAACGGCGGATCTGGGCAACATCGCCTACGAAAGCCCCGCCGCCGAAGGCATGATCGTGGACGAGAATGTAATCGTCGAGATCGTGACCCCCGGCACCGGCACCCCCGTCGCTCCGGGCGAGGTGGGCGAGGTCGTCGTGACCACCTTGAACCCCGACTATCCGCTGATCCGCTTCGCCACAGGCGACCTGAGCGCCGTACTGCCGGGGGCGTCTCCTTGCGGGCGGACCAATATGCGCATCAAGGGCTGGATGGGCCGTGCGGATCAGACCACCAAGATCAAGGGCATGTTCGTGCGCCCCGAACAGGTCGCGGCGCTTGTCGCGCATCACCCCGAGGTCACGAAGGCCCGCGTGGTGGCAAGCCGTGCGAGTGAACAGGACGTCATGACTGTGCATCTTGAGACGACGGGTGATGACGCGGACAGCTACGGTGCCTCTGTCGCCGCGCTTCTCAAGCTGAAGGGCAAGGTCGTGCTGGCCGCGCCGGGCAGCCTGCCCAACGACGGATTGGTGATCGAAGACCAGCGCAGCTATGACTGACCCGTGCTGAAGGCACGCATCCTGACACCGGAGATTCTGCTGCAAAGGCAGGATCACGCCTTTGCACCTGCGCCTCGCGCTACAATTTTCAGTCATCCCGCTGGTATTTCCGACTGAATTAGTCGAAACCGATTGCATGACGACACAGGATATCAATACAAGCCCCGCCGCCGTGAAACGATCGCGGGACGGCGTGCGTTTACTGGCGGGGGTTGCGGTCGCGATTGCGGCGACCTGTGCCTTACCGATGGTGGCCGTTTTGCTGGCCGCGCTGGTCGGGGGCACCGATACGGTGCGCCACCTGATCGATACGGTGCTGCTGGGGTACGCGGGCACCACCCTTCTGCTGGTCGCAATGGTGGCCACGGGCACCTTTGCCTTGGGCGTGGGGACCGCGTGGCTGGTGACCATGACCCGCTTCCCCGGTGCCCGCATGCTTGAAATCGCGCTGGTGCTGCCGCTGGCCTTTCCCGCCTATGTGCTGGCCTATGCCTACACGCATATCCTTGACCACCCCGGAATCGTGCAAACGGTGCTGCGTGACGTCACGGGCTGGGGTCCGCGCGACTACTGGTTCCCGGAAATCCGGTCCCTTGGGGGCGCGGCCTTGATGCTGGTGCTGGTGCTTTATCCCTACGTCTACCTCTTGGCGCGCGCCGCGTTCTTGCAGCAATCTGCCACGACGTTTCTGGCAGCACGTGCCTTGGGTAGCAGTGCCTGGGCGGCCTTCTTCAAGGTGAGCCTGCCGCTGGCCCGACCCGCGATTGCCGCAGGTGTTCTGCTGACCGTCATGGAGACGATCGCCGATTTCGGCACCGTCGCCTATTTCAGTGTGCAGACTTTTGCGACAGGGATCTACACCAGCTGGTTTTCCCTGTTCGACCGCGCTGGTGCGGCGCAGCTTGCACTGTGCTTGCTCAGTTTTGCGCTGCTGCTCGCGATGCTGGAGCGTATCCAGCGCGGCAAGGCGCAATACCACGATCCGGCGCGGCGTGCCGTGGCGATGCCGCCCGCGCAGCTTAAGGGATGGCAGGCCGCCGCCGCGATGCTGGCCTGCGGTGTTCCCGTTATCTTTGGGGCGATCCTGCCGGTGATCGTGCTGATCTGGATGGGCGTCGGGTCAGAGCAAGACCTGCTGAGCCCGCGCTATCTGGGCTTTATCCGCAACTCTGCCACGCTGGCGGGGGTGGCGGCGGTGCTGACCGTGGCCGCTGCAGTCTGCGTGGGGTTTTTTCAGCGGTTGCGTCCGGGCAAGCTGTCGTTCGGTGCAGGCTATATCGCGCGGTTGGGCTATGCGGTGCCGGGCGGGGTGATTGCCGTGGGGCTGATGGTGCCCTTTGCGACCTTTGATAACCAGCTTGATGCCTGGATGCGCAGCACCTTCGACATATCGACCGGGCTGCTGGTCACCGGGTCGATCTGGCTGCTCGTCGCCGCCTATATGGTACGCTTCCTTGCGGCGGCTCTGGGGGCGTATGAAGGCGGGCAGGCGATGGTGCATGCCAATATGGACTCTGCCGCACGGTCATTGGGGGAAACCCCTGTGGGCACGCTGCGCCGTGTGCATCTACCGATCCTGTCGCCAAGCCTGCTGACCGCGCTGCTGATCGTTTTCGTCGATGTGATGAAAGAGCTGCCTGCAACGCTGATCATGCGGCCGTTCAACTACGACACGTTGGCGGTACAGGCCTACCGGCTGGCAAGCGACGAGCGGCTGGACGGGGCGGCGGTGCCGAGCCTTGTGATCGTGGCGATGGGATTGCTCCCCGTGATCCTGATCTGCCGTCAGGTCGGGCGGCAGAAATAAACATTTCCCTTTACGCATGAAAAAACCGCACCGGCCAGGGGCCGATGCGGTTCAATGTCATGTCTCTGCCGTGGCAGGCTGGGATTATTCCCAGCCAACCGCGTTAAAGATTTTCTGTGCCGTCGGGATGTTCTTGGCCACTTCGGACAGGTTCACCTCGTCTGCTTTGAATTCGCCCAGCTTTTCGACCGATTCCGCAAGCTCTACACCTTCGACGGCGGGGAATTCGTCATTGCCTGCAGAGAAGTAGGACTGCGCGCTGTCGGAGGACAGGTATTCGAGGAACTTGACCGCGTTGTCACGGTTTGGCGCATTTGCTGCAACACCGGCACCCGACAGGTTCATGTGCGCGCCGTTGCCTTCCTGGTCGGGGAACACCAGACCGATTTTATCCAGATCGGCGCTCAGCCCGTCTACTTCGGTGCGGATGGCACGGGCAAAGTAGTAGGAGTTCGAGACGGAGATTTCGCATTCGCCCGATACCAGACCGCGCAGCTGGTCGGTGTCACCGCCCTGTGGTGCACGTGCCATGTTGTTCACAACGCCCTGTGCCCATTCGGTGGCTTTTTCTTCACCGTGGTGTGTGACCAATGCCGCCAGCAGGGTCTGGTTGTAGGAGTTGGTGGAGGAACGGATGCAGACCTGACCTTCATAGGCAGGATCGGCAAGATCCAGATAGTTCTGCGGCGGGTTGTCTACCGCGTCCTTGCTGTAAAAGATGATCCGCGCGCGCTGCGAAAAGCCGAACCAGTCGTTGTCAGCGTCTTGCAGGTTGCTGGGGATACGCTCTTCGAGGATGTCGCTGTCAACGGATTGCAGGAGGCCCATTTCCTTGGCGCGGCTCAGGCGGCTGGTGTCGACGGTGATCAGAACGTCCGCGGGGGAGTTCGCACCCTCGGCTTCCATACGCGCCAGCAGCTCGTCTGCTTTGCCTTCGATGCGGTTGATGGTGATGCCGGTCTGCTCGGTAAAGTCGGAATACAGACGTTCGTCTGTGTCGTAGTGACGCGAGGAGTAGAGGTTCAGCTGCCCTTCGGCCAATGCTGGCATCGCAACTGTGGCCATCAAGGCGGCCGTGAAAGCGGATTTCGTCAGAGTCATCAGGTGACCTCCATCTGTGTAAAACTTATAAAAAAAGTAAGAAACAGATTTGAGGGCTGATATCAAGGAATACTTGAGTGAATTAATAGGACAAGCGTCTTGCCGCGAGGGGGCGGCAAGACGCGCGGGATCAGTCGCCGATTTTGTCCTGAGTCTTTGTGTCAAAATCGCTGGCATCGTGGCGTTCGTGCAGCTGCATTTCGGGTTCACCGAAGGGTCGGTTGACCATGCGACCACGTGTAACGGCAGGGCGCGCGTCGATCTTCTTGGCCCATTTCATCAGGTTTTCGTAGGAATCGACATTCAGGAACTCTGCCGCGTCATAGAGACGGCCCAGAACCAGCTGCCCGTACCACGCCCAGATCGCCATATCCGCGATCGAATATTCGCCCGCCATGTATTCGTTATCGGCAAGGTGACGATCGAGCACGTCAAGCTGGCGCTTGGTCTCCATCGCGAAACGGTCGATGCAGTACTTAATCTTGACCGGCGCATAGGCGTAGAAATGGCCGAAGCCGCCGCCAAGATAGGGCGCGCTGCCCATTTGCCAGAACAGCCACGACATACATTCGGTGCGCTGGCTTGGGTCTTTGGGGATGAATTCGCCGAACTTCTCGGCCAGATGCAGCATGATCGACCCGGATTCAAACAGGCGCTGCGGCGCGTCGCCGGACCGGTCCATCATCGCGGGAATTTTGGAGTTCGGGTTGATGTCGACAAAGCCGGATCCGAATTGATCCCCTTCGCCGATGTTGATCAGCCACGCGTCATACTCGGCGCCCTTGTGCCCGGCGGCCAGTAGTTCTTCCAGCAGCACGGTGACTTTGACGCCATTGGGCGTCGCGAGGGAGTAAAGCTGATAGGGATGTTTGCCGACCGGCAGCTCTTTGTCTGCGGTGGGGCCTGCGATGGGGCGGTTGATATTGGCGAATTTACCGCCATTGCCGGGTTCCCACTCCCATACGGCGGGCGGGGTGTAGTCGGGCAGATCGGTCATGAGATCCCTTTCAGTTCGTCTGATGAAGTCTGAAGAGAACCTAAGCGGTATTGGGGGGATCGCAAGAGGTCAGCACAGATTGGCTGGGGCAGGGGGGAGGCGCGGTTGGCGGCGGCCCAAACGAAAAAAGCCGCCCCCGAAGGAGCGGCCTTTAATCAAATGCGCGCGAAGCTTAACCCTGACGGGCTTTGAAACGGCGCTGCGTTTTGTTGATTACGTAAACGCGGCCTTTGCGACGCACAACGCGGCAGTCACGGTGCCGGTTCTTGAGCGAGCGGAGCGAATTGCGAACCTTCATGGTCGTTCTCCTGTGTCGTGGCGCGGGCCAGCGCCGGGTTGCGGGCAGTTCAGCGAATGCTGAACCATGAATTAGGTGGTGGGCGATACTGGGATCGAACCAGTGACCCCTTCGATGTCAACGAAGTGCTCTACCGCTGAGCTAATCACCCCCTATGTAGCACGAAATTTGCACCCCAAACCAAATCGGGGCGCGAGATATTCGCGCCGGTAGCGGGGTCTATAAATAGAGTCGGAGGCATGATCAAGGGGTTTTGGCTTTGTAAAAACATGCGCTATGATCATTCTTGAAAGGTGCAACAATGCCACACATCGCCTACGAAGTCGTTCGCCCCGATCAAGCCCGTTCCTGCGCGGTGTTTGCATCCCCTCATTCGGGGCGGAATTACAGCTTTTCCTTCCTACGGTCCACGGTGTTGGACGGGCATAGCATACGCTCGTCAGAGGACGCGTTTGTTGACCTTTTGTTTAATTCTGCCCCCCATTTCGGGGCTCCGTTTCTGATGGCGGGGGCCCCTCGTGCGTTCCTTGATCTGAACCGGTCCCGAGACGAGCTTGACCCGGCCCTGATCGAAGGGGTTCGGCGGCAGGCGCATAACCCGCGGGTTGCCTCCGGATTGGGGGTTATTCCGCGTGTCGTGGCGAACGGGCGCTCGATTTATCAGGGCAAATTAACACTGGATGAAGCACGGGCGCGAATCGCCACCTATTGGGTGCCGTACCACGATATGTTGCAGAGCCTGCTGAACGACGCGCGGGCGGATCACGGGCAGGCGATCTTGGTGGATTGCCATTCGATGCCACATGAGGCAATGGACGGCGTCGCGCGTATGGGGCTGAAACGGCCAGAAGTGGTCTTGGGTGACCGGTTCGGCGCGGCAGCCAGCAGCGATGTTGTGGATCAGATAGAGGCCGCTTTCGTCAAGGCAGGGTTCACGGTCACACGCAATACGCCGTTCGCGGGGGCCTATATCACGCAGGCTTACGGTCGTCCGGCACGGGGGCAGCACGCGGTACAGGTCGAATTGGACCGGTCGATGTATATGAACGAATCTCTGGTGCGCCCCAACGGTGATTTCGAGGATGTCCAAAAAGCGCTTCGCGGCGTTGTGGCAGAGATTGCGCGGATCCGTCCAGAAAGCCTCGCCCTCGCGGCGGAGTGATCAGCGCAGCGCACGCCCCTTGACGATTGCCTTGTCCCCGAACCGGTTGCGGATGGCATCTGTTGCCCGCTCTGCCTGACCCCGGCGGGCGGCATCCGGGTCCAGCAGGTCGCCCGCGGTATCGGCACCGTCAGCCGCGCTCAGGTCCGAAATGCCACACCCGAGCAGCCGGAAAGGCCCCGGTTCACCAAGCTGGTCAAACAGCCCGCGCGCGGTGCGGTAGATGCGGTCGGCCAGTTGCGTCGGGTCATACAGCGACACCCGCCGCGTGATCAGCGAGAAATCGGCCCGTTTGAGCTTGAGCACGACAACCCGGCCAGCAAGGTCTTTGGCCTTGGCGCGGTCCGCCACCTTTTGCGCCATGCGCCACAGATGCCCGTCCAGCAGGTCGGGGTCGGAGGTGTCTTCGTTGAAGGTGGTTTCGTTGCTGATGGATTTCATCGGTTCATGCGCGGAAACACGGCGGTTGTCTTGGCCGCGTGCCAGATGCCACAGGCGGTCGCCCATACTGCCGAAACGCGCGATCAGGTCGGTTCTTTCCCATCGCAGCAGGTCCGCGAAGGTCTGGATGCCGGCCTTGTTCAGAGATCCAAGCGTTGCCGCGCCCACGCCCCAGATCATGCTCACCGGTTTGTCGTTCAGAAACCTCTGTGTTTCTGCCTTGCCGATCACTGAAAACCCGTGCGGCTTATCAAGGTCAGAGGCGACTTTGGCCAGAAACTTGTTGTGTGACAGCCCGATTGATCCGGTTAGCCCCAGTTCGACCTTCATGCGACGCACCAGTCGCGCAAGCATCACGGCAGGGGGTGCCCCGTGAAGCTTGGTTGTGCCGGTCATGTCCAGAAACGCCTCGTCCAGCGACAGCGGCTGCAGGGCGGGGGTGAGCTCTTCCATCATGGCGCGGATCGCGCGGGAGGCTTCGACATATGCATCCATGCGTGGCTTGATGATGATCGCTTCGGGGCAGAGTTTCAGCGCCTGGAACATCGGCATGGCAGAGCGGACCCCTTTGATCCGCGCGATATAGCAGGCGGTCGACACGACCCCACGACGTCCGCCCCCGATGATTACGGGCTTGCCATTCAGCGCCGGATTGTCGCGTTTCTCTACGGATGCGTAGAAGGCATCGCAATCCATATGGGCGATGGAAAGGTCGAATAATTCGGGGTGTGACGAGATACGCGGGCTGCCGCAGGCAGAGCACCGGCGCGCGGGCGCGATTTCGGACAGGCAGTCTCGGCAGAGGGCGGGCATGGCGGTCAGGTAGGGTTAAGGGCTGGTTAACGCAAGTCTACCCGATCACACGCGACTTCGCCATGCACATACGTGCAGCGTCGGGTTGAAGGGCGGAAATCGAAAGGGGGGGGGCAAAGAAAGACCCCCGCCTGAAGCGGGGGGAGGTGACGGACTTCAGGAAGAACCAGTCCGTCGGGGAGTATCACCAAAGTAAGGTTGCCATATGAATGTCATAAAACATACACGGAACTTCCAGTTGCTGGCAGCCAGTTCATGTTTGTTACCGATTTATCACATAGGCGAAAATGCGCTATTTGTTGGGTTTCGCGCATTTCGGCTGTGTTCAGGGCAGCTCTGCTAGCACCGCGCGGGCGGCGGCGGCGGGGTCTTCGGCCTGCCAGATCGGGCGGCCAACGACGATGTGATCCGCCCCGTCCAAGATCGCCTGACCAGGTGTTGCCACGCGTTTCTGGTCGCCAAGGGCCGCCCCGCTTGGTCGCACGCCGGGGGTGACGATCAGCTTGCCGTTGGCCTCGGGTAGGGCACGGATCAGGGCCGCCTCTTGCGGGGAGGCGATGACGCCGTCAGCACCAGCCTCCAGCGCGCGCCCGGCGCGGGTCTGGACTAGATCGGGGATATCGCCCGACTGGATCATCGCCGCGTCCAGATCGTTGCGGTCCAGAGATGTCAGGATGGTCACCGCCAAAATCTTGGTGCGGGATCCTGCGGCGCCTTCCATCGCGGCGCGGACAACATGGGGGTCACCGTGCACGGTCAGAAAATCGAGGTCGAACTGCGCAAGCCCGCGCACCGCTGCCTCGACGGTCGCGCTGATATCGAACAGTTTCATGTCCAGAAAAATGCGTTTGCCGTGTTCCTGGATCAGCTCGTTCGCAAGCGCCAGGCCGCCGCCCGTCAACATGCCCAGACCAATTTTGTAAAAGCTCACCGCGTCGCCCAGCTTTTGGGTCAGTTCAAGGCCGGCAACAGCGTGGGGGACATCAAGGGCAACGATCAGGCGGTCATCTGACATGGGGCGGGCTCCGAAGTAATGAGATTTGGCAAACGCCGGAGGCTTACGGTGTTCGACATGACATGTCTATGAAAACAGGGATCGCGCAAAGAAAAAGGCCCGGGCAGCGCAATCGCTGTCCGGGCGAGTGTCAGAGACGTGCAGGCAGGCAGTTGTCTCTGGATTGGGCGGGACACGCGCCGGGACGGGCGCGCAGGCAGTTCCGCCGAAACTGTAAATCAGGCGGCGCGAAGGCCGGGAAGGTTGGCGACATGGCGCAACCAAGCTTTTGGATCGAACCGAGGGCGGCCACTTCGTTGTGCGGGCTTCTGGGCGCGGATCTCGGAATACATGCCGCCGCGGCTTATATGGCGACGCTCGGCTTGTTTGGTCAGGCCTTTGGCAGCTTGATCAAAGGACATCGTCATCGGCGCGTTGATGGCGCAGGCATATTTGCGGGACCGATCGCCATCGTGGACGGTGACCAAAGCTTCGAAGCATTGCTCTGCCGCGTTGTAGATAACGTCGTTCATCTGAATCTGGCGCGTCTGCATGTTCGTACCTCAAGGATTTGTTGTACTGGTTAAAGTCGGCTCGATTTGTTTTCGTTCATCTGCCAGTACAACGTATGTGTGACTAAATGGTTCCACTGGGGCGCATCCGTCATGTGGATAAATGTAAATTTTCGCTTAAAATCAGTCAATTAACATTTTTGTAATTATTTCTTGCCATGAGCGGCAAATTGCGAAACTGCACTTTTCTTGTGGGATTCCAATGTGTTCGCAATGTGGCGAAATCCCACCAGTCTGAAAAATAATCTTAAAAGGTGTATGTTTTTTGTTGACGCTTTTGTGAGGCGACTCTCTTGAATCCCTTCCTTCTGTCCCCAAATTCTATCCCGAGGACCACGCCATGATGTGCTGCAAAGCGGGCATCTTCTTTGTGGTCGCTTTAAGAAAAGGAGAAGCTCATGGACTTGAGCAAGTTCACAGAACGGTCGCGCGGCTTTATTCAGGCTGCGCAAACAATCGCGACGCGTGAAAGCCACCAACGGCTGACGCCTGAGCATTTATTGAAAGCACTGCTGGATGACGACCAAGGGCTGGCGAGCAATCTGATTGCTGCTGCCGGTGGCGATCCTGCACGTGTGATTGAAACCCTGACGCTGTCTTTGGGCAAGCTGCCCAAGGTGTCGGGCGACGCCGCGCAGGTATACCTTGATAATGCCACCGCAAAAGTGCTGGCCGAAGCAGAGACGCTGGCCAAAAAAGCGGGCGACAGCTTTGTGCCGATCGAACGCGTGCTGATGGCACTTGCGATGGTAAAATCCGGTGCGAAAACCGCGTTGGATGCGGGTAAGGTCACCGCACAGGGGTTGAACGCCGCTATCAATGATATCCGGAAAGGGCGCACGGCTGATACAGCCAGTGCGGAAGACGGGTATGAGGCGCTCAAGAAGTACAGCCTTGATCTGACGGAACGTGCCCGTGAAGGCAAAATCGACCCGATCATCGGTCGGGACGAGGAAATTCGTCGCGCCATGCAGGTGTTGAGCCGCCGTACCAAGAACAACCCGGTGCTGATTGGTGAGCCCGGCGTGGGTAAAACCGCGATTGCCGAGGGGCTCGCCCTGCGGATCGTGGATGGCGATGTGCCAGAATCCCTGCGCAACAAACGCTTGCTGGCGCTGGACATGGGCGCGCTGATTGCCGGCGCGAAGTATCGTGGCGAGTTCGAAGAACGGTTGAAAGCCGTCCTGACCGAGGTCACCGAAGCCGCGGGCGAGGTGATCCTGTTCATTGACGAGATGCACACGCTGGTTGGTGCCGGTAAGGCGGACGGCGCGATGGACGCGGCCAACCTCATCAAACCGGCGTTGGCGCGGGGTGAATTGCACTGCGTTGGTGCGACGACCTTGGACGAATACCGTAAGTATGTCGAAAAAGACGCAGCACTTGCCCGTCGGTTCCAGCCTGTGATGGTCAGCGAACCTACGGTCGAGGATACGGTGTCGATCCTGCGAGGCATTAAGGAGAAGTACGAGCTGCACCACGGTGTGCGGATCAGCGACTCTGCTCTCGTGGCGGCGGCGACCCTGTCGCACCGCTATATCACGGACCGTTTCCTGCCCGACAAGGCAATCGACCTTGTGGACGAGGCCGCGAGCCGTCTGCGGATGGAAGTCGACAGCAAACCGGAAGAGCTGGATGCGCTGGATCGTCAGATCATGCAGCTTCAGATCGAAGCCGAGGCGTTGAAGAAAGAGGATGACGCTGCCAGCAAGGACCGCCTGGACAAGTTGGAGAAAGAGCTGGGGGATCTGCAGGAAAAGGCCGATGCCATGACCGCGCAGTGGCAGGGCGAACGTGATCGCCTTGAGGGCGCGCGCGAGCTGAAAGAGCAGCTGGACCGTGCCCGCGCCGAGCTTGAGATCGCCAAGCGCGAAGGCAACCTCGCCAAAGCGGGGGAGCTTTCCTATGGCGTGATCCCGCAGCTTGAACGCAAACTGGGCGAGGCCGAAGAGAACGAAGCCGACGTGATGGTCGAAGAGGCCGTGCGCCCGGACCAGATCGCCAGCGTCGTCGAACGTTGGACGGGTATCCCCGCGGGTCGTATGCTGGAAGGCGAGCGGGACAAGTTGCTGCGCATGGAGGACCAGTTGCACAACCGTGTCATTGGTCAGAACCTCGCCGTCAAAGCTGTGTCGAACGCGGTGCGCCGTGCGCGAGCTGGCCTGAACGACGAGGCCCGCCCCTTGGGCAGCTTCCTGTTCCTCGGGCCGACTGGTGTCGGTAAAACCGAGCTCACCAAGGCCGTCGCCGAATTTCTGTTCGACGACGAGAACGCGATGGTGCGGATCGACATGTCTGAGTTCATGGAGAAACATGCCGTGGCCCGTCTGATCGGCGCGCCTCCCGGATATGTTGGCTATGACGAAGGTGGCGTATTGACCGAAGCCGTGCGGCGCAGACCCTATCAGGTCGTGCTGTTCGACGAGGTCGAGAAGGCGCACCCCGACGTGTTCAACGTGTTGCTGCAGGTCTTGGATGATGGTGTGCTGACGGATGGTCAGGGCCGTAAGGTCGACTTCAAGCAGACGCTGATTGTGCTGACCAGCAACCTTGGGGCGCAAGCGCTGAGCCAGTTGCCCGAAGGGGGCGACATGGCGCAGGCGAAACGGGATGTGATGGATGCGGTGCGGGCTCACTTCCGCCCCGAATTCCTGAACCGACTGGATGAAACGGTGATCTTTGACCGCTTGGCACGTGCCGACATGGCGGGGATCGTCGACATTCAGGTGAACCGTCTGCTGAAGCGTCTCGCCGGTCGCAAGATCGGGCTGGAGCTGGACGAAGCCGCGCGCAAGTGGCTCGCCGACGAAGGCTATGATCCGGTGTTCGGGGCGCGGCCGCTGAAGCGGGTGATCCAGCGCGCATTGCAGGACCCGCTAGCCGAGATGATCTTGGCGGGTGACGTGCTGGATGGGGATCTTATCCCCGTGCAGGCTGGTGCCGAAGGGCTGATCATTGGCGACCGCGTGGCCGCCAGCAACCGCGCCAAACCGGACGAAGCGACCGTCCACTAGGTACATAGTATATAGTGTGGTGATGTGATCGGGCAGGGCCGGGGGAAACCTCGGCCCTGTTCGCATGTGTTGCCCTGACATTCCGGTGTGTCTCCTGAAATGTAGCGGATTGCGTTTGGTGGGCGCGACAACCCGCAGTAGGCTACCCATGTATATTGGTAAGGAGCGCCTGTTATGGCCTATCGCTGGATCAACACACTCACGGATAAAGACGTCACCCCGCATGCTGCATTTATGAACCGACGTCAGATCATGGGGGGCGCTTTGGCGGGGATCGGGTTGGCCGGTATCGCGGGGCGCACCTCTGCCGCGCCGGAGGGGTTAGAGCCGAACAGTTATGAAGATATCACCAGCTACAATAACTACTATGAATTCGGCACCGGTAAGGACGACCCCGCCAGATACGCGGACCGTCTGACGATTGAACCCTGGACGGTGCAGATTGACGGGCTGGTCGACAAGCCCGGTGCCTATGGGTTCGACGACATCATGCAACAGATGACGATCGAAGAGCGTATCTATCGTTTTCGCTGTGTCGAGGCGTGGTCAATGGTGGTCCCGTGGAACGGGTTCGAGCTGGCGGACCTGCTGAATATAGCCGGTGTGCAGTCCGGCGCGAAATACGTCTCCTTCGAGACTGCGCTGCGTCCTGATGAAATGCCCGGCGTCGCCTATAATGTGCTCGACTGGCCTTACGTCGAAGGGTTGCGTCTGGACGAAGCGATGCATCCGCTGACGATTATGGCCACCGGCATCTATGGCAAGGACATCCCGAAACAGAACGGCGCACCGCTGCGGTTGGTCGTGCCGTGGAAATATGGCTACAAGTCGATCAAATCCGTGGTGCGGATCACCCTCACGGACACTCAGCCCCCAACCAGTTGGAACAAGGCGAATGCCGGGGAGTACGGCTTCTATAGTAATGTGAACCCCGAGGTCGATCACCCCCGTTGGTCGCAGGCCAGCGAAAGGGTCATCGGTGGCGGGCTTTTCTCCAAGCGGATCCCCACGCTGATGTTCAACGGGTACGAGGCCGAGGTCGCGGATCTCTATGCCGGTATGGACCTGAGCAAGGATATCTAAACCCGTGTCCTCTATAGAAGTGAGCAGGCCGGTATGATCGACCGCCTGAATACCATCGCGCGACGTGTTCCCACATGGGTCGTATATATAGTGGGGCTTCTGCCAATCCCGTGGTTGCTGTTTCAGGCACAGACCGGCGGGCTGGGGGCGGAGCCGATCAAGGCGTTGGAAAAAGAACTGGGGTTGCTGGCCTTGCAACTGTTGATCGCCGGGTTGGCGATCACGCCCGCGCGGCGCTACCTTCGGCTGAACTTGATCAAGTTTCGCCGCGCCCTGGGATTGCTCGCCTTTATATATGTCTCGCTGCACCTGTTGGTATGGCTGGTGCTGGATGTCGGGATCCTGTCGCAGATCTGGGCCGACATTCTGAAGCGCCCGTATATCACGATCGGCATGGCGGGTTTTGCCTGTCTTGTCCCCCTGGCGGCGACATCGAACAACCTCTCGATCCGCAAGCTGGGGGGCACGTGGCGCAAGCTGCACCGGTTAACCTATCTGGCTGCAATTCTGGCTGGGGTGCACTTCATCTGGCTGGTTAAAGGTTTCCAGATCGAACCTCTCCTCTATATGGCGGCGATTCTGGCTTTGCTGGTCCTACGACTTCCTAAACGGCGCTGATTCCGAATCTGGGCGGCGGCGCGGGCCGGGGATTGTGCCGGATTCGGACCGGTGGCGGGGAAACAATCCACATTCGCGCTGCGAGTCTGTGGATAACCCGCGCGGGCGTAAGTGATGCGGGGTAATGACGTGTTAGCGTGCGAAATAAAGCTGCGCAAAACACGGGGCCCGCGGAATTTTCAAAAATCAAACCGTTGTTTTTATAGGAAAATTCGGAAAGTAGCGAAAAACTGTCATAATCCGAAAAAAGGGGTTGCGGGTGTTTGGAACAAACCTTAGAACGCCCCTTACCGGAGACGCAGACACGCTGACACGGGGCGCTAGACGGGGACGACGGGTTACGGTTCGGGTCTTACGTAGCGGGAAAATTCTGAGGTAATTGAGGCGGGGCGCGCTGAG